>NZ_DBLZMS010000001.1:52572-367360 GCF_057037865.1 Ruminococcoides sp. | reverse complement strand
TTGATAATATAGAAAACAAAATATTTATCAAGAACAATCTCAATAGAATTAAGAAGTATCGTACTAAGTTATCTAATGATATATATAGCAATATTACACTTTTTATAAATGTTGTTATTGATCCTATTTTGGAAGATGATAATTATTTTGATTTCTTGCAGATAAATGAATTTGGACATATAAATGCCAAAGGAGCTTTTGAAATCAATTCTATGCATTCTTTTGAATTGATGTATTTTTTGATGTGCGAATATACAATACATCTAAAAAAAATGTTAGATGCATTTGCAGAAAAATATTTATTCTTGAGAATTGATGGATGATATTTTTCCCCCAACAACTAAATGCAAAGATTAAAAATCTTTGCATTTAGTTACCTTATAAAACAAATTTTACAGCCTTACATATCAGGCAGAAAGGTGGCTATTATGTCTTTAAAAAAACTTTCACTCTTCCAGTATTTTGATATAGATACATGGTTGGCAAAAAAGAAACTGATGACCGCAGGAGTTCAAGAATGGAGGGACTTCGAAACGCAAAGGGTGCTCGGAACAAAAATTGATGTAGTCATAGTTTCCGATGAAACAGATTACGGAAATTCAGACGGAAATGTTGTGAATAATCTTTATGAGAAACTGTCTGTAAAAATCCCTGCAAAGCTCAATAATGTTCCGATGAATACAGTTATCCGCTTAGTTAATCCTGAAGCAGTTGTATATGGTGAATATAGAAATGCACTCAGTATTACCGCAGAAAATATTGAAATAGTTGGTAAGTAATTAAAACTATGCTGGTCTGCAACCCTGTAAAAGGGTTGCAGACTAAGCATTATTAACTTGATTATCAGGTGATATTATTCCATGAGCGTTATAAAGCGTAAAATTGATGTGCCCGATACAATTGATTTATATACTACTGCTACATTAAAAACTATGGGTAATATTCAAGAAATTTCGTTATCCAGTAACAGGAATAACGGGAAAACTATTGTACCTTTATCTAAAGAAGAATTTGTAGTAGTATCTACAGGTGAAGTTAAAAAAGTACAGCACCACGCATTAGACCGAACAGAGAATTTGCGTAATCTAGAAAAAAGTATGCGTAGTTTATCGGATTTAATAAATTCAAATATAACTTTTGATAATGCAGAACAATGCAGATTTATAACTTTCACCTACAAAGAAAATATGAGAGATTCTAAGAAACTCTATAATGATTTTAAAAACTTTAATAAACGCTTTAAGAGGTTTTTATCTAAAAAGGGTTACAAATATGAGTACATTATAACAGTTGAAGCACAAGAACGAGGTGCATTTCATCTGCATGGGATATTTATCTTTAATAGGAAGGCTCCTTATATTGATAATAAAATTGTTGCTGATATATGGGGATTGGGCTTTGTATCTATTAAATCAATAGATAAGAATATTGACAATATAGGTAAATATCTTACTGCATATCTAACTGATTTCCCGATTGATAATGATTTAGAAGTTTCTCCTGAAATAGTTGGAGGAGAAATAAAAGAAATATCTGTTATGGGTAACAGGAAAAAGATTATAAAAGGTGCAAGATTAAAAATGCTCCCTGTTGGAATCAGATTGTTTCGGCACTCTAGAGGAATCAAGAAACCGACAGTTTGTAGATTGCCTTATGGAGAAGCAATAGAACTTGTTTCAAAACAAGGTTTCACAAAGGTAGGTGAGTATGCATTGGAGATTTTAGATATTGAACGAGATTTTAAAAGTAATTATGTAAAACAAATATACAAAAAGCACATCAACACATATGAATCTATCTGTTAGGGGGTGACATAATTTGAAAAGATTATTTGGTGAAATAAAAATAATTAGATTATCCAAAGGATTTGAAAACATAAAGAATAAACGAGTAAAAGCAGTAATGCCTTTAGCTTTTCTAACTGCTGTGATTTTGTTGTGGTTCATTGCAAAAGATAAAATATTAAACGATGTTTTATTATGGATTTTTGACTTTATACTGATTGTTTTTTCAATCATTGGAACTTTGCTTATTATCTCATTTTTAGGTACTCCTTTATCAGCTAAAAGAATTGAGATGTGTTTAAGCAGTATTGGATTTAAGGATAGATTTGGAGAAACACCGCTTTTGTTATCAAGATTCAGACAAGCAAAAGCAGAAGTATTTGAATTTTATTCTCCTACAATACCAATTACCGAATACGAGAAAAAACGTTCTGATATTGAAACCGCCCTTAATGTTCGTATAGTAAGCATTGAATCAGGAAAAGACTTTCAGCATGTGTTTATAAAAACAGTGACAGCGAACAAAGAATTTCCGCAAATACTTATGTGGGAAAATAAATATTTATCTGAAAAGGAAAGTGTTTTGTTACTTGGAGAAAGCCAGCTTGATAAGGTAATGACAGATTTAAAGGTAACTCCGCATATTTTAATAGGCGGTAGTTCAGGTTCGGGAAAATCTGTTTTGCTAAAACTGGTTCTAATGCAATGTGTTGAAAAAGGTTTTGGAATTTACATAGCTGATTTTAAAGGCGGAGTGGATTTTTATGGAATATGGAAAAGAAAATGTAATATAATCACTCAACAAGAACAACTTATAAATCGTCTTGAATACATTGTGGAAGAACTCAACAGCCGTAAACAGTTATTTATTGATTGCGAGTGTGCTAACATTGAACAATACAATAAACTGACCGATTGTAATTTTCACAGAATAGTTTTTGCTTGCGATGAAATTGCAGAATTGCTTGATAAAACAGGGCTTGATAAAGAAAGCAAGGTTCAGATTGCAAAAATTGAGAGTTTGTTATCAACAATAGCAAGGCAAGGCAGAGCCTTTGGAATACACTTGATTTTAGCTACTCAAAGACCTGATGCCGATATTCTCAAAGGTCAGATAAAAAATAATATCGACTTTAGAATTTGCGGTAGGGCTGACAAGGTGCTTTCTCAGATTATTCTTGATAACCCTGACGGAGCGGAGAAAATTCCAAAGGACAAGCAAGGTATATTCCTTACGAATACAGGTGTGCTGTTTAAGGCTTATTATTTTGATGATAGCGAATGGTGATTATATGAAAAAATTATGTGATTATGGAGAGGTGCTGACGGTTAAAGATGTTCAGAATATTTTAGGTATAGGCAGAAATGCCGTATATACAATGCTTAAAAACGGAACGCTGAAATCCAAAAGAATCGGCACTAAATACATAATTCCAAAGAAGAGCATACAAACATATTTGAATAGCTGTTTTTAGCAAAAAATCTTGAAAGAGCCAACTGTAAATGGTATTATTATATCAGTTATGGTTGGCTCTTTCGGAAAGGAAAGTAATGAATAAGAATAGAGTCAATGGAAGCATAGTTGAGAAAAACGGAATTTGGTATGCTCGATTATATGTAACTGATGAAAACGGAAAAAGAAAGCAGATTTGGCGTACAACAAAACTGCCTGTCAAAAATAATAAGAGAAAGGCAGAAGCGTTTTTGCAAGATCTTATTGAACAGTACAGCAAGGAGTGTAAAACCTTCTACAGTGAAATTACTGTTGCAGATTATTTTGAATTGTGGCTGAACGATATTAAATTAGAAGTAAGACCAAATACTTACCGAAATTACAAAGGAAATATGGAAAAGCACATTATCCCATATTTTCGTGAAAAAGGTATACGATTACAGGAACTAAAACCTTGCGATTTAACGGCTTACTACAAATTTAAAAATAATACAAACAGCAAACTTGAAAAAGCTGAACCGCTTTCTCCTCGCACAATACAGCACCATCATCAAAATATTTCAAAAGCACTGAATGACGCTGTGGAAAAGGGTTACATAAATTTTAATCCTGATGTTAGTTCCAAAAGACCAAAGTTGAAAACTTTTAATGCAAAGTTTCTAAATCAAAAACAGATTAACAATATGCTGACGGCTATTGAGAATGAAATAATTTATTTGCCTGTCTTACTGTGTTCGATATATGGATTGCGAAGAAGTGAAGTTTTGGGCATTAAGTGGAGTTGTGTGGATTTTGAAAATAACACCATTCATATTTGCGAAACTTTACAGCAAAGCACAAAGGAACTCACGGGCGAATCAAATTATACCGATGATACTAAAAATGCAAGCAGTAACAGAACAATGCCGTTAATTCCTGTTATAAAAGAAAAACTTCTTGTTCAAAAGCAATGGCAGTTTGAAAACAAGAAGGAATTTGAAGAATTGTATTCTGATAGTGATTTTGTATTTACGCACGAAAACGGTTCAGTTATGACACCGAATTATTTAACAAAGAATTTTCGCAGAATAGCTGACAGTTTGGGTTATTACGGCTTGCGTTTGCACGATTTAAGGCATAGTGTGGCAAGTAATTTGCTTAATAAAGGTTTTTCTTATGTCCAAACAGCTGAATGGTTAGGACACAGTAATCCGTCAACTACTTTTCGTTTTTATGCTCATGTTGATAAAACTTCTAAAATTGCAATAGCTTCTGATTATGAACAGATTTTTAGAGAAGAAAAAAGTCGAAAAGTTGTAGAAAAATCAGCCAAAATTGTAGAAATCAATAGCTACAGGGCAAATTTAAAAATCCTTGATAAATAACAAAAACACCTCAAAAACGGCTTGCGTATCGCCTTTTTGAAGTGCTTTTAAATGGCAGGGGCAGAAGGACTTGAACCCTCGGCACGCGGTTTTGGAGACCGCTGCTCTACCAACTGAGCTATACCCCTATATTAATTTCAACCGATGAAATTATGAAGGTCAGTTTTGTGAACTTACTTATAAATTTCAACGCAAGATAGATTATATCACCGTTCAGTCGATTTGTCAACACATTTTTGTGAAATTTGACATTTTGAGCCGAGCGGTGATTTTTTCAATATCTGCAATACAAATGTTCAGACCAAATCACTCAGTTTCTCTGATTTCCTGCGGATTTTCGGGGAAGCCTTCAATTTGGAAACGGAGTCCGCAGGTGGGGCATTCAAGGTACGGCTTGCCGTTGTTGAGGTTGTCCTGAATAATCATCATTTCGCTTTCGCAGAATGGGCAGAGTTTATTATTTTCGCTGTTCATATTTTTACCTCCGAGTGGATTGTTTTCGATATAACTTAATTATACCTTTAAGCGGTAAAATGTCAACCGAGATATTAAAAATGTATAGGCAAGAGGGTTGGATTTTAACGGCTTTTGTGCAAATTCCGCTTTACAAATTGACGAAAAAAGACTAAACTATATCTATACTTCTGCGTTGCAGAATATACAATCTCATTCAAGGTGATTATTATGAAAAAAGAAAATATGGCTATGCTGTGTGACTTCTACGAATTTACAATGTCAAACGGCTATTTTAAAAACGGTTTTTATAAAAAGAATGTCTATTTTGATGTGTTCTTCCGCAAAGTTCCCGACAACGGCGGTTTTGCGATTATGGCAGGTCTTGAACAGGCTATTGAATACATCAGGGAACTTCATTTTGAAGACGAGGATATCGAATATCTCAAGAGCAAGGGCATTTTTGACGAGCAGTTTCTTGAGTATTTGAGAAATTTCAAATTCAGCGGTGATGTTTATGCAATTCCCGAGGGAACTCCGATTTTCCCGAACGAGCCTGTTATGACAATCAAAGCGCCTGCAATTGAAGCTCAGCTTGTTGAAACATTCCTTCTCCTCACAATCAATCATCAGACTCTCATTGCGACAAAGGCTAACAGAATTGTCCGTGCCGCTCAGGGCAGAGCCGTACTTGAATTCGGTTCACGCCGTGCTCAGGGTGCAAATGCCGCAGTTGACGGCGCAAGAGCCGCATATATCGGCGGCTGCAAGGGTACAGCCTGCACACTTACAGACGAGCTTTACGGCGTTCCCGCCGGCGGTACAATGGCACATTCATGGGTTCAGATGTTCAACAGCGAGTATGACGCTTTTAAAACCTACTGCGAAATGTACCCCGATAATCCTACTCTCCTTGTTGATACATACAACACATTAAAGAGCGGTGTCCCGAATGCCATTAAGGTGTTCAAGGAGGTTCTTCTTCCGCAGGGTAAGACCAAGTGTGCAATCCGCCTTGATTCGGGCGATATTTCCTATCTTTCAAAGAAAGCAAGAAAAATGCTTGATGACGCAGGTCTTACTGAATGTACAATTACTGCGTCAAACGCTCTTGACGAGTACCTTATTCGTGACCTTATGATGCAGGGCGCTCAGGTTGATACATTCGGCGTTGGTGAAAGACTCATCACTTCATCAAGTTCGCCTGTATTCGGCGGTGTTTATAAGCTTGTTGCCGTTGAAAATGACGGCGGTGAAATTGTGCCGAAAATCAAGGTCAGCGAAAATACAACCAAGATTACAAATCCGCACTTCAAAAAGGTTTACCGCTATTTTGACAAGGACAGCGGCAAGGCTATTGCCGATGAGCTTTGCATTTATGATGAGGTTGTTGACGATTCAAAGCCGAGAACAATTTTCGATCCGAATGCAGTTTGGAAAACAAAAATGCTTGATAACTATACCGCAAAGGAACTTCTTGTGCCAATCTTCAAAAACGGCAAGTGCGTGTATGAGTCACCGTCAATTGAGGAAATCGCAACCTATTGCCGTGAGCAGATTGACCTTCTCTGGGACGAGGTTAAGCGTTTTGAAAATCCGCATAACTATTATGTTGACCTCTCAAAGAAACTCTATGACATCAAGGCTCTTTTGCTCAATATCTATGAAAAGTGATTTTTGATTAATCTTTAATTAAAAATCTGAAAATTGAAAAGTAAAATTTACGGTCGGGTAGTTCGTCTATCCGACCGTTTTTATATGTATGGATATTGTTTGCCGTTACAATTTTGCAATTGCTTAAAAAATTGTCTTATTTGGATAATTCTGTGAACGAAATATAATTCTATTCCCAACTATTTTGGGCAAAAATAAACGGCGGTTTTTGACCGCCCGACACACTATATTATACTTAAATTAACTTATATACCCTTATTACCAACCGATTTATTATTGCAAATCAATTCTTTAATCAAATTTCGTTCTAAAATAAAAAAGGCGGATACTCTCCGCTTACATCTTACTATATATTACGCAGTATCACGCATCTGCCATTGTTTTAATTCTTTCATCAATTCGGATTTTGTTTTCGTAGGTCAGTTGTCTGAAATGTTCTATCAAATCGGCTTCGTTCGGTGTAATTTGTGAGTTGCTGTATGGATTTTTGATATCTGACATACCGATAAGGTAGTCAACCGTAACGCTGAAAATTTCCGCCAAGCTTTTGAGCGTGTCAATAGACGGCTGTGTAATGCCCTTTTCATATTTTGAAATCGCACTCGCCTTTAAATTCAGCTTTTCCGCAAGCTCAGTCTGTGACATATCGTTGTCAACACGCAATTCTTTTAATCTGACTGAAAACTCCATAATAACACCTTTGCCTGTAATTTAGTTTCTTCGATTTATTATACCATTTGTTTCATAAATAATAAAAATAATAGCCAAATCAGATTAAAATATGTTGACAATTGCAAATTAGGAATATATAATTATCCTAACAAGATAATCATTCTTGCTGTTATATTTTATTAGGAGGTCAATTATGAGAACTAAAGTCAAAAAATTAACATCGGTTATTCTTGCGGTTGTAATGATGCTCGGCATCTTGACAATCGTACCGCTCACCGTAAGTGCGGCAACCTACGGCGACTTTGAATATACCCTCGAAGATGATTATACATGCACCATTACCAAATACAATGGTTCTGCGGCTAATGTTACTATACCCTCAACTATTCATGACTATAAGGTTTGTAAGATAGGGGCGGGGGCTTTTTATGATTGTAGCAGTTTGGAAAAAATTGTTATTCCAGATAGTGTAAAAGAAATATGTTGGTCACCTATGTATGGGTGCTTTCAAAAATGTAACAATTTGAAAGAGATTTATATAGGCAGTGGTTTTGAGAAGAGCCTTTTTGATATGTACACTTTGAGTGGATGTAATTCTCTGGAGAAGATTGTGTTTTCTGAAGATAATAATTATTATTGCAGTATTGATGGAGTTCCTTTCGATAAGAGTAAAACTTCTATATGTCGTTATCCTGCTGGTAAAAAGGATAAGGAATATACAATTCCTGATACAGTCAGTGAATTATCTATGGCAGACGAATTTTTTTACAATGAAAATCTCAAAACAATAGTTATTCCAAAAAGTGTTAAATCAATAGGAGAGTACACATTCGGAACTGTCGATAGTTTTCCTATTACAATCAAAGGTTACAAAGGCACAGCCGCAGAAGAATATGCAAAAGAAAATGGATTTAAATTTATTGAGATTTCAGACCCAACCTCGGTATCATTAAACAAAACATCATTAGCTTTGGAAATCGGCAGGACATATACGCTTATTAAGACGGTTTCGCCGTCAAATGCCGTGACTTCTTACACTTGGAGAAGTTCAAACACAAGCGTTGCGACTGTTGACAAAAACGGCAAGGTAACTGCCAAAGCGTCGGGAACTGCAACAATCACGGTAAAAACTTCAAACGGCAAAACAGCCACTTGCAAAGTTACCGTAAATCTTCCCGCTCCGCAGATTACAGGTCTTTCAAACGCAACGGGCGGTATCAAAATTTCGTGGAACAAGGTTGACGGCGCTTACGGCTACAGACTTTATTACAAGCCTGTATCGGGTGGTTGGAAACGCTTTAAAGACACAACCGCCACATCATTTACTGATTCGGGAGTAGTACCGAATAAAACCGAAACATATACAATCCGTTGTATTGACAAAAACGGCAACACAATCAGCGGATTTAACTCGACAGGCTGGTCGAAAAAATATACACCTGCCGCTCCGACAGTTTCAAAACTCGATATCACCAAAGACGGTATCAAGCTTAGTTGGAACAAAATCGCAGGTGTTTACGGTTACAGACTTTACTATAAAACATCGTCAGGCGGTTGGAAGAGATTTAAGGACACAACTGCCACATCGTTCACCGATTCGGGAGTAAGTCCTAACAGAACCGAAACCTACACAATCCGTTGTATTGACAAAAACGGCAACACAATCAGCGGATTTAACTCGACAGGCTGGTCAAAAAAATATACACCTGTTGCTCCGACAATTTCAAAACTCGATATCACCACAGGCGGTATCAAAATTTCGTGGAACAAAATCGCAGGTGTTTACGGTTACAGACTTTACTATAAAACATCATCAGGCGGTTGGAAGAGATTTAAGGACACAACTGCCACATCGTTCACCGATTCAGGCGTAAGTCCTAACAGAACCGAAACATACACAATCCGTTGCATTGATAAGAACGGAAACACAATCAGCAGTTTTAACTCAAACGGTTGGTCAAAGAAGTATACTCCCGCTGCTCCGACAATTTCAAAGCTTGACAACACATCGGGAGGTATTAAACTTAGCTGGAATAAAATCGCAGGTGTTTACGGTTACAGACTTTACTATAAAACATCATCAGGCGGTTGGAAGAGATTTAAGGACACAACTGCCACATCGTTCACCGATTCGGGAGTAAGTCCTAACAGAACCGAAACCTACACAATCCGTTGTATTGACAAGAACGGCAATACCGTCAGCGGTTTTTATTCAAGGGGTTGGTCGAAAAAATACACGCCCGTTGCACCGACAATTACAAGGCTATCAAACACATCAAAGGGTGTAAGCGTAACTTGGAATAAAATCGCAGGCGTTTACGGCTACAGACTTTACAGAAAATATGACGGCGGAAGCTGGACAAAGGTTAAGGACACAACTTCAACCTCTTTCACAGATTCAGGTGCTAAAAAGGGTAGGAAGGCGACCTACACAGTCCGTTGTATTGACAGGAAAGGCAAAACGGTAAGCGGTTTCAACTCAAAGGGTTGGTCAATTACAAGAAAATAGTATTTTAATCAGAAATCCCGACAGGTTTTGTGATGTCGGGATTTTTGCTTGTTTTTACCATTGAAAAGACTGAATAATAATGTTATAATAAATCCGAATATCGGAAATTGTGAATAACTTTATCGAAAATGGGAGATGAAAACGAAAAATGGCAATAAAGGTAACGCTCCTTACACACACACCTAACCCTGAACAGACGGTTGCAATGGCGGCAAAGCTTTGCTACTCGCCGTCAGGGATTGAAGATATAAGAGAAGGTCTTGACGAGGAAAAAACTTCCTCATTTATTGATATGCTTGCAAGCCTCGGCCATGCAAGTCCGACCGAACACGCATATTTTACATTCGGCATTGAGGGCATTTCAAGAGCCTGCTCACACCAGCTTGTCCGCCACAGAATTGCATCCTACAGTCAGCAGTCACAGCGATATGTTGACGGCACAAGGTTTGACTTTGTAACTCCGCCCGAGATTGCAAAGAACGAAAAGGCTCTTGCCGCCTATGAAAAGGCTCTCAAGGTTGAGGCTGACGCTTACAAAGAAATCAGAGATGCACTTGCTGTCGGTTACATCAACGAGAAATGTCCCGATAAATACAGCGGAACGGATGAAGAAATTATCAATGCCTACAAGGCTGACGATAAAAAATCCTGCAATGCTTTCATCAAGAAAGCCAATGAGGACGCAAGATTTATTCTTCCGAATGCATCGACAACAAAAATTGTCTGCACTTTCAATGCAAGAAGCTTGCAGAACTTTTTTGCACACCGTTGCTGCAACAGAGCACAGTGGGAAATTCGTGGGGTTGCCGAACAGATGCTTTTGCAATGTCTTGAGGTTGCTCCGCATCTTTTCAAAAACTGCGGCCCGTCATGCCTGTTCGGACCATGCCCCGAGGGCAATATGTGTTGCGGAAAGCAAAAGGAAATGCGTCAGAAATACGGCAGAGAAAAGTAAGGTATATATATGAAAAGCAAAATTATTGTTATTGAGGGACTTGACGGCAGCGGAAAAGCTACGCAGACAAAGATTTTGTGCGAAAAATTTTCCGCTCTCGGCAAAAAGGTCACAAAGCTTGAATTTCCGAATTATGAAAGTCCTGCCGCCGCTCCCGTGAAGATGTATCTTGACGGCGAATTCGGTGACAAGCCCGATGATGTCAATGCCTATGCGGCGAGTGCATTTTATGCGGTTGACCGTGTTGCAAGCTATCTTCAGTTTTGGAAAAAGGAATGTGACAACGGCGGTGTGATTTTAAGCGACCGCTATGTGACTTCAAATATAATTTATCAGATGTCCAAACTCCCGAAAGAGGAGTGGAACAGCTTTATTGATTGGCTGAACGATTTTGAATACGAAAAACTCGGGATTCCGAAACCCGATCTTGTAATCTACCTTGATGTTGAACCCGAGGTTTCGCAGAAGCTTATGGAAAAACGCTACGGCGGTGACAACAGCAAGAAAGATTTGCATGAGAAAAATCTCCGTTTCCTTCTTGACTGTCGAAAAAGTGCAGTTTATGCCGCTAAAAAATGCGGCTGGAAGGTTATTAATTGCTGTGAAAACGGAGAGATTAAGAGTATAGAAAAAATATCGGAAGAGATAGAGAGGGTAGCGGCTGAAATTTATGCTGAGCTTTAAAAAAATTGAGCAAAGTGACATAAACGAACTTAAAAAATACTACGATTATGATGAGTGCATGGGTTGCGATACCAACCTTTTGAACGCTTATCTTTGGCGAAACGAATACAATATTAAATTTGCTTTTTATGATGATACAATTGTCAAGGTGTATTGTAATCCCGACGAGTCCGTCTGGGGTTACTGTATGCCTACAGGCAAAAATATAAAGGGTGCGCTTGAAGAGGTTTTCAAAGATGCCGAGGAGAGAAACGGCAATTTGCGAATTGTTATGCTGACAAACGGCAATCGTGCAATGCTTGAAACAATGTTTCCCGACAAATTTGATTATGTCCGTTCACCCGAAAATCAGGATTACATCTACACTTCCCGTGACCTTGCAACCCTTGCGGGCAAAAGGTTTCACGCAAAGCGTAACCACATTTCAAAATTTTACAGAACCTACACCGATACCCGTTTTGAAACTCTGTCGGATTCAAACATTCCCGATGCATTAATGGTTGCAAAACTATGGTGTGCGGAAAATGACACCGATCCCGAAGCTTCAAGCGAAATTATGGCAATCAGGGAAATGTGCGACCTCAAAGACGAATACAATGTCAAGGGCGCTGTACTGTATGTTGACTCAAAGCCCGTTGCCATGACACTCGGAAGTGAAATTTCACCCAAGGTGTATGACATCAACTTTGAAAAGGCACTTCGTGAATATGACGGTGTTTATGCCGTAATCAACAACGAATTTGCCAAAACTCTTACGCAGTATGAGTATATAAACCGTGAGGAAGATATGGGACTTGAGGGACTCAAAAAGTCTAAACTTTCATACAATCCCGTTATTATCCTCGACCGCTGGAATGCAATACCGAAAAAACGATGAAAACGATATTTCGCAAAACCGAAAAATCCGATACCGAAAGCCTTAAAAAGCTGTGGCTCTCGTGTTTTGACGAGGATGTAACTGCCGTCAATCTGATTTTTGACAGCGACCTTTTTGACGGCTACTGTGCCGTTGTTGACGATAGAATCGTTTCTGCTCTTTACCTTGTAAAAGGTACGCTCAACGGCGAAAAATCGCATTATCTTTGCGGTGCATCAACCGATAAATCTTTCCGTGGCAACGGGATAATGTCAAGGTTGATTGATTTTGCACTTGATGATGCAAAGAATAACGGTGATGTCTATTCTCTGCTTTTTCCTGCAAATGACGGCTTGTATGGCTTTTACACAAAACTCGGATATGCTCCAAGCTGCATCGTAAAAAGCCGTGAAATTTCAAGACAAACGCTTGAAAGTTTTGCAGAGAAGGGCTTGAATATCGGCTGTTCAAAAGAAAATTCTTTCATATATAATGAGAATTTTTTTGAATTTGCAAAGTTCTATTATGAGATTTACGGCTCAAAGGTGATCAATAAGAATGACTGCTTTGCCGTATTTGATGAAAACGAAAATACTGCCGATGTTTTTTACTCGGCTTATAAAAATATAAACGAACTTTCCGCACTTTTGCTTGAAAATACAAAATCAGAAAGGTTTGTGTTTACGGGCAAATCCGATAACGCTCTTTTTGAAAACTGCGAATCACAAAAATGCGGAATGATTAAATCACTCTACAAAAACCATAAAATTCCCGACGATGTCTATATCGGGATTACTCTTTCCTGAAAGGAAGTTTACTATGTTCTATGTATTTCTTGCAGAAGGCTTTGAAGAAACAGAGGCGCTTGCCCCCGTTGATGTAATGCGCAGGGCAAAGCTTGATGTTAAAACAGTCGGTGTAACAGGCGAATGTGTTACAAGCTCACACGGTGTGCCTGTAAAAGCCGATATCACAATTGACAATATTGACCTTGACGATGTTCAGGGTGTTGTACTCCCCGGCGGTATGCCCGGAACTCTCAATCTTGAGGCAAACGAAAAGGTTATTGAGGCTGTTAAGTATAGCTGTGAAAACGGCAAAATCGTTGCCGCAATCTGTGCCGCTCCGTCAATTCTCGGTCATCTCGGAATCCTTGACAGCAAAAAGGCAACCTGTTTTCCGGGCTTTGAAAAGGAACTCAAGGGTGCAGACTATACAGGCACTCACACCGTAACGGACGGCAATATTATTACCGCAAAGGGCGCAGGCTGTGCAATTGAATTCGGTCACGCAATTGTTTCTCTCGCAGTATCAAAGGATGCCGCCGACAAGGTTATCGGTGATATGCAATGCCTGTGAAAAATGTTCGTGAGCTGAAAAGTCAGCTCCGTGCAAAATATAAAAAAATCCGAAAAAGCTGTCCTCCCGAAAAAAAGCAACAGCTTGACCTCGCCTTGCAGAACGCTTTTCTGGCAAGTGAGGAATACAAAAACTGTGATGTGCTTTTTGCCTTTGTTTCATCACCGATTGAGGTTGACACCTCGCTTATTCTTGAAACAACGCTGAAAGACGGCAAAAGGCTTGCTTTGCCAAAGTGTAAAAATAATTTCGGCGAAATGGATTTTTACATTGTAAATTCACTTTCTCAGCTTGAAAAGGGTGCGTTTTCAATCATGGAACCAAACCCCGAGGTTTGCGAAAAGTACGAGGATTTCTCACACGGACTCTGCCTTGTTCCGGGACTTTGCTTTGATATGCAGGGATTCCGCCTTGGATTCGGCAAGGGTTACTATGACAGATTTTTACAGAATTTTTCGGGAACAAGCGTTGGGCTTTGCTACTCCAAATGTATAGAGCATACTCTGCCCTCGGGAGTGTTCGACCGCCCCGTTGACGCCGTGATTACCGAAAAATATACCAACCGAACAAATAACGAGTTTGTAAAGGAATGATACATTATGAACCCTGATAATTTTAATATGAGCGAACAGGAGCTTAACGCTCAGCGTCGCAGAAGAGCCGAAAACTTTAAACTTAATATTGATGAAAGCGAGTATGAGGACGATAATTTAGTCAAGTCTGAGGATGAACCGTCAAACCTTAATTCATACAGCGGTCAGGATGTCAAAAAGCAAATGGCCCGTGAATCAAAGCAGGTTTTAAAGCAGAAGAAAAAGGAAGAAAAAAAGGCTCTTAAAGCAAAGAACAAGTATAATCGCAGAACCTTCCGCTTTATCTGGATTATCTCGGTTTTAATTGTCGGAGCAATGGCGGCTGTATATATGATAACAGGCATGAACGATTTGCTTGCCGTGAACAGAACCGATTCCTCAACCGTGAAAATTGAAATTCCCGAAAATCCGACTGTTGACGATGTTACAAAGGTACTTGTTGACAATAAAGTAATCGGTGAGCCGTCATATTTCAAGCTTTTTGTCAATGTCACAAAGTCTGCCGATGATTTTACTCAGGGTACATATGAAATTCGCAGAAATATGGACTACGAGGCAATCATCAACTTCCTTTCGAGTAACAACAACAGAACCGACACGGTTTCCGTTACAATTACCGAGGGCGAAAGCGTTCTTGAAATTGCCGACACTCTCAAAAAGAACGGTGCTTTGGGCGACAGGGACGAGTTTCTTTCGCTTTGCAATTCCGAAAAGTTTGACAGCGACTTTGACTTTATCAAGGCTGAAACAAATGCGGACAAGCGTTACTACAAGCTTGAGGGCTATCTCTATCCGGATACCTACGAATTCTACAGAAACGAAAATGCAGAATCCGTAATCTACAAATTTCTCAACAACTACGAAACAAAGATTAACGAAAAGCAGACTGTTGACGGATATTCAAAGAAAACAACAGTTTTGAAAATGGTTGAAGAGAGCGACACAAAGTATTCGCTTGATCAGGTTATGACAATCGCATCTATCATTCAGGCAGAGGCGGCTGACAAAGAGGATATGTACTACATTTCTTCAATTCTACACAACCGTCTTACAGCTGACAGCAGTCTCGGCGTGTCAAGCCTCGGTCTTGATTCAACAAAGTTCTATCCGTACAGAAGCCTTGAGGATGTTCCCGAAAATGACAGAAGCACCTACAAGAGCAGATATGATACATATGACAGGAAGGGACTTCCTTACGGTCCTATCTGCAACCCCGGTATGGACGCAATCATTGCCGCACTCAATCCGAACAGCTCGGATTATTACTTCTTCTGTCATGACAGCAAGGGACAGGCTTATTACGCATCAACACTTGAACAGCAAAACGCAAATCTGGAGTATATTGAAAGCTATGATAACTAATTTTGAAAAACCCGAAATTTTGTCACCGGCAGGTGATATGGATTGCCTTAAATCTGCTTTAAACTTTGGCGCAGACGCAGTTTTTCTTGCAGGAAAAATGTTTGGAATGCGTTCCGCACCGCAGAATTTTGATAACGATCAGCTCAAAAAAGCTTGTGACCTTGCCCACGCAAAGGGCGCAAGAATCCATGTGACCTGCAACACACTTCCACGCAATAATGAAATTCCTCATCTTCAGGAATTTATGGAAAATGCTCAGGCTTGCGGAGTTGATGCGTTCATAATTGCCGACCTCGGTGTTTTTGAGGCGGCTAAAAAGTATGCGCCAAAGGTTCAGCGCCACATTTCGACTCAGGCGGGAGTAACAAACTATGCGGCGGCAAATGTGCTTTACAATATGGGTGCGTCAAGGGTTGTGCTTGCAAGAGAAATTCCGCTTGATGAAATTGCCGAAATGCGTGCAAAAGTTCCGAAAGAGCTTGAAATCGAATGCTTTGTACACGGTGCAATGTGCGTTTCTTTTTCAGGCAGGTGCCTTATTTCAAGCTATATGACAGGCAGAGATGCGAACCACGGTGACTGCGCTCAGCCGTGTCGCTGGAAGTATCATCTTTACGAAGAAAACCGTCAGGGACAGTATTTCCCCGTTGAAGAAACAGGTGACGGCACATATCTCTACAATTCAAGAGATCTCTGTATGATTGAGCATATCCCCGAGCTTGTAAAGGCAGGTATTTCAAGCTTTAAGATTGAGGGCAGAGCAAAGTCGGCTTACTATGTCGCTGTTACAACAAACGCTTACCGTCACGCTGTTGACGATTATTTTGCAGAGGGTGATGATTATGTTCTCAAACCGTGGATAAGGGAAGAACTTGAAAAAATCAGCCACCGTGAGTACAACACAGGCTTCTATTTCGGCAGAGAACCCGGTCAGGTTACGGGTAACGGAGGATATATCCGTCATTATGACAATGTTGCATTGTGTGAAGAGCTTGTTGACGACACAACCGCAGTAATCACTCAGCGCAACAAATTCTATGTGGGCGACACACTTGATGTACTTCCGCCAAGCGGAGTGCCGTTTGAAATCAAGTGTGAATCACTTACAACCGACGAGGGCTTGCCCGTTGATAGTGCGCCGCACCCGATGCAAAGACTTACAATGAAATGCAACGCTCCCGTTCCGTCAGGCTCGGTTATCAGAAAAAAGCGTGATTAATCCCGAATTTTGCTATTGACAACACAAAGAAACAGTTTTATAATCTATGTATTGAAATTGAATTACAATATTCGGCTGTGACGGGATTAACCGAAATGTCAGCATTTCAGAGAGAAAGCCGTTTTGGTGCAAGGCTTTTATGTGAAGTTTCGGTGCGCTGCCCCTGAGCTCTGTGTGATTAAGCACAGCGTATTTCTGCGTTAAGGAAATGTAATCTTATGACGATTACTCAAAGCGGACGCTTGGCGTCAATTTGGGTGGTACCGCAGGATATTCCTGTCCCATTGTATTTTTATACAATGGGATTTTTTATTTTGCTCGGTTGCATACTTTAAACAAATTTGAACGAATATTGTATTCCCCTGTGAATTTGTATAAGGAGAGATTTTTTATGAAGTGGACAGGACTTAACGAATTAAGAGAAAAGTTCCTTGAATTCTTTGAATCAAAGGGTTGTTTAAGACTCCCCAGCTTTTCACTTGTTCCAAAGGACGACAACAGCCTTCTGCTTATCAACAGCGGTATGGCTCCTATGAAAAAATATTTTACAGGTGAGGTAACACCTCCTCGCAAGCGTGTTACAACCTGTCAGAAATGTATCCGTACTCCCGACATTGAGCGTGTCGGCATCACAGCCCGTCACGGTACATTCTTTGAAATGCTCGGTAACTTCTCATTCGGCGACTATTTTAAGCACGAGGCTACAGCATGGGCATGGGAATTCTTTACAAAGGTTCTTGAAATGCCGCCCGAAAAGCTCTATGTTTCAATCTATGAGGACGATGACGAGGCTTTTGAAATTTGGACAAAAGAAGTCGGCGTTGATCCGTCACATATGGTAAGACTCGGCAAGGAAGATAACTTCTGGGAACACGGTTCAGGCCCCTGCGGTCCGTGCTCCGAAATCTACTTTGACCGTGGCGACGAAAAGGGCTGCGGCAGACCCGACTGTCATGTAGGCTGTGAATGTGACCGTTTTGTTGAGGTTTGGAACCTTGTATTTACTCAGTTTGAGAGTGACGGCAAAGGTAACTACACTCCTCTTGAACATCCGAACATTGATACAGGTATGGGACTTGAAAGACTTGCCTGTGTTATGCAGGGTGTTGACAACCTTTTCCTCGTTGACACAATTCAGAATATTATGAAACACATCTCACAGATTACAGGTGTTGAGTACGGCAAAAATGAAAAGAGCGATGTTTCGCTCCGTGTTATCACAGACCATATCCGCAGTACAACATTTATGATTGGTGACGGTGTTCTTCCGTCAAACGAGGGCAAGGGCTATGTGCTTCGCCGTTTGCTCAGAAGAGCCGCTCGTCACGGCAGACTTCTCGGTTACAACGAGCCTTTCCTCTATAAGGTTTGCGATACGGTTATCAAGGAAAATCTCACAGCTTATCCCGAACTCAAGGAAAAGCAGGAGTTCATTACAAAGGTTATCAAGGTTGAGGAAGAAAGCTTTGCCAAGACAATTGATCAGGGCTTTAAGATGCTCAACGGCATTATGGACAGCGAAGATGTTAAGGTTCTCAGCGGTGAGGACGCATTTAAGCTTAACGATACCTACGGTTTCCCGATTGACCTTACAAAAGAAATTCTTTCGGAAAAAGGCATCAAGGTTGATGTTGATCGTTTCCGTGAGCTCATGAAAGAGCAGAAAAAGCGTTCCCGTGACGCAAGAAAGAATGCCGGTGCAGACGCTTGGATTTCTGACACAACAGACCTTTCGGATGTTGCAAATACAGAATTCGTAGGCTACACAGACCTCAAGTCAACTTCAAAGGTTCTTGCAATCGTTAAGGACGGTGTGAGGGTTGACAGTATCGGCGAGGGCGAAAATGCTATCATTGTTCTCGACAAAACTCCGTTCTACGGAGAAGGCGGCGGTCAGGTTGGCGACACAGGTGTTATGGAGTCCGGCAGTTTTTCAGCTGATGTTGACAACACAACAAAGAATCCGTCAGGCACAATTTACCTTCACGCTTGTACAGTAAAGAGCGGCAGCATCAATGTAGGTGCAGAGGTTTCAACTGCTGTTGATGAAGAGCGCCGTGCGGATATCACAAGAAACCACACAGCGGCTCACCTTCTTCAGTCGGCTCTCCGTGAGGTTCTCGGCAACCATGTTCAGCAGGCAGGTCAGCTTGTTTCAGACGATTACTTCCGTTTTGACTTTACTCACTTTGAGGCTCTCACGGCAAAGGAACTCATTGAGGTTCAGAATCTTGTGAATAAAAAGATTCTCGAGGCAATCCCCGTTACAACACAGGAAATGCCTATTGAAGAGGCTAAAAAGCTCGGCGCAATGGCACTCTTCGGTGAAAAGTACGGCGATGTTGTCCGTGTTGTAAGCGCAGGCGACTTCTCTGTTGAATTCTGTGGCGGTACACATGTAAAGAATACCGCAAACCTCGGTCTTTTCAGAATCAGACAGGAGGGTTCGGTTGCCGCAGGTGTAAGAAGAATTGAGGCTCTCACAGGTATGGGCGTTCTCAAGTACATCAACGGTATGAGCGCTGTTATTATGGATGTTTGCTCATTACTCAAAATTGCAAATCCAAAGGCAGTTGTTGAGGGTGTTCAGAAGGCTGAACAGCTTATCAAGGAACAGCAGAGAGAAATCAACGAGCTTAATTCAAAGCTTGCCGTTGCTCAGATCGGTCAGCTTTTTGCAGGCACAACGGAGGAAAACGGTGTAAGAGTGGTAACAGGCAGGATTGACAAGGCTAATGCCGACATTCTTCGCACAATGTGCGAAAAGGCAAGAGATTTTGCCCCGAAGTGCGTATGTGTTCTTGCAACTGAAAATGACGGCAAGGTGACATTTGCCGCAGCCTGCGGTAAAGAGGCTCTTGCTCTCGGTGCAAATGCAGGCAAAATCATAAAGGCTGTTGCTCAGAAGGCCGGAGGCAACGGAGGCGGAAAGCCCGATATGGCTATGGCAGGCGCTAAACAGCCTGAGAAGATTTCAGAGGCTCTTGACAGCGTAAAAGAAACTGTTTATGCAATGTTAAAATAATCGTTTAATGTGTATTTATGGCTTGCTTGCCGGTTGAATTGTGGAAAATAGCCAAACGGTTACATAAAATCTTGTGCAATTAACAAAAACGGTTTTAAATCAAAACTATTGCAGTTTTGTTATTTTTATAGTATAATAAGCAATACTAAGATATGAAAATCTATCTTGGATATCTATGAACAATTTTAGGAGGAGATTAAAAATGTTCAAGAAAATTGCAGGTCTTTTTCTTGCAGCAGCAGTAATGTGCAGTTCAGCTGCCATCACAGCTAGCGCTGCAGAAGCAGAGGATGACGCTGCTGTTGCTGCAGCAGATCAGTCAGGCGAGGTTTCAGCCGACGGTTCATCAGAGGTTTCAGCTGACGCTTCTTCAGAAGTTGAAGCAGGCAATGTTGTTAAGTTTGATGTTAAGAAGTCAGGCTGGAATAATGTTAAGTCAGTATTCTGTCATATTTGGAAAGCTGACGGTTCAGGCGATTGGCCGGCTTGGCAGTCAAAGAAAGAAAAATGTAAGTACGATTCTTCAACAGGTATCGCTACATATGATCTTTCAAAGACAGGTAACACAATCTCTAAGTCAGACGGAAGAGTTTACTGTGTAATCTTTAGTGCTAACACAGGTATGCAGTCATACAACGCTATCATGAGCGGCAAGTGCATCGGTGACACACTTTATTGCACAGGTAATCAGCTTGAAAACCCTGAGGATTCAGAAAAGAAGGCAAACGAAGCTAAATGGGAAAACAATTCAGACTGCGGTCCTGAAAAGAAGATTACATCAACAGGTAACGTCATCGGTTCTGCTTTCCCTGAGGGCGAATCAGATGTAACATTGCTGGCTACATACCTCGTCGCTTACTACAATGATGACGCTAAGACAAGTCTTACACAGAAACTTCTTGACGAACTCAAGGTTAGCCCTGTAGATGTTATGGGTGCTGTAACAGATAGGCTCAATGCTACAAACAACGAGGATAAGAATAAGATTGCTCCTGCAGTTGAGAAGATTCTCTCAGGTTGCACAGATCCTACAACAGGTAAGAAGGCAGATACAGCTAAGCTTGACAGCGCTAAGAAGACAGGTGCTAAGGCAGCAGCCGGCAGCTCAAGCAACGGTTCAAGTTCTTCTTCAAGCAACGGTGGCTCAAGCTCATCAGGTTCAGGTTCTTCAAGCACAGGTGCAGTTAAGTCAGGTGTTGAAACAACTATCGTTTTCGTAATGGCAGGTCTTATGGTTTCAGCAGCAGGCGTTATGTTCCTTGCAAGAAAGAAGAAAGAAGACTGATTTTAACGAATTAATCTTTGATTAAGCATTTTTCGGACACTGTCAATCGGCAGTGTCCGTTTTGCTTTTTTTAACTCATGGTGCAAAAATATTCAAAAAGTTTTTAAAACATCTTGACAACGCTCGCAGTGTTTGTTAAAATATTAATGTTGCAACGGGATGTAGCGCAGTTTGGTAGCGCACACGTCTGGGGGGCGTGGAGTCGCAAGTTCAAGTCTTGTCATCCCGACCAACTAAAGCCTTTTTGTCTTTTGACAGAAAGGCTTTTTTCTTTACGATAAACTGCTTACTGCAAATAAATTAACGCAAAAGGAGAAAATATGCTTAATATCGGCTCTCATCTTTCAATATCAAAAGGTTTTTACGCAATCGGCAGAGATGCACTTTCAATCGGAGCAAACACATTTCAATTTTTTACACGCAACCCTCGTGGCGGATCTGCAAGAAAAATTGATATCGAAGATGTCAATGCACTTATAAAACTTATGACGGAAAATAATTTTGCAAAAATTCTTGCCCATGCACCATACACAATGAACCTCTGTTCGGCAAAACCCGAAACCCGTGAATTTGCTCTGAACACGCTTACGGATGATTTGAAACGAATGGAATATCTCCCGAATAATCTTTATAACTTTCACCCCGGCAGTCACACGGGACAGGGCGTTAAAGCTGCGGTTGAGCAAATCGGCACAGCGTTGAATACTGCAATGTTCGATGATATGACAACCACGGTATTGCTTGAAACAATGGCGGGCAAAGGCACGGAGGTCGGCAGAACCTTTGAAGAACTGCGTATGATTATCGACCGTGTGGAGCGAAACGATAAAATCGGCGTCTGCCTTGATACCTGCCATGTTTTTGACGCCGGTTATGACATTGTGAATAATCTTGACGGAGTTCTTGAAGAATTTGACCGTGTAATCGGGCTTGAAAGACTCAAGGCAATTCATCTCAATGACAGTATGAATCCTATCGGCAACCACAAGGACAGACATCAGAAAATAGGCGAGGGCAACATTGGAATTGATGCGTTCGGAAAAATTATAAATAATGAAAATTTGCGAAATCTTCCGTTTTTCCTTGAAACCCCGAACGAGCTTGACGGTTATGCCAAAGAAATTTCGGCTTTGAGAAATTTGTATTTTGAATGACATTTGCCTTAAAATAAATCAATACAAAAATTGTCAAAAATATTTGTTGCTATTGCAATTTGCAAAAATTAAAAAATTTAAAGTCCTCTCGATTTTTCGAGGGGGCTTTTTTCGCCTTTTTACAATAAAATCGGTTTGCCGTTACACATAATTTGAATACGCAGACAAAGATATAATAATTACCCTTAATTCGGGAACAATAGTAAAAACGATTTACGGAGTGATATTGTGATTCAAAACATACGGAAAAATGAATTTGAAAGTTTAATAAAATCATCAAAGCCGGTGCTTGCCGATTTTTATGCCGAATGGTGTTCACCGTGCAGAATGTTTTCGCCTGTAATCGAAGAAATCGGTGACAAGTACAAAGCATATTTTGAAACCGTCAAGGTCAATGTTGACGAAAATCCCGAATTGACAGAACGCCACGGTGTATCGGGAATTCCTGCGCTTTTGCTCTTTAAAAACGGCAACGAAATTTTGCGTATGTCGGGTGTTCAGACCGAAGAACGGATAATCTCCGAAATCTCCGAAAAAACGGGTGAGAGTTTTGTATGACCTTGTAATTGTCGGCGGAGGTGCGGCAGGACTTACGGCGGCACTCTATGCCTCTCGAAGCGGACTTGACTGCATTGTGCTTGATCCGTCATCACCCGAGGGCAGTTCAATTGCCCTCACGGATGCGGTTGAAAACTACACGGGCTTCAGCGATATTGCAGGCTTTGACCTCATTCAGCACTTTTATTCACACGCAAAGTCATTCGGTGCAAATTTTGTCAGACAATCCCTTGTCGGCATAAGAAAAAATTATGACGGTTTTATCCTTGAATGTTCCGACAGCGAGGTCAAGACAAAATCTGTTATTCTCTGCATGGGCGCAACCCACAAAAAGTTGGGAATTGACGGCGAAAATAAGTTTGAAGGCAGAGGAGTAAGCTATTGTGCCGTGTGTGACGGCTATTTTTTCAAAGACAAAACAGTGGCGGTAATCGGCGGAGGAAACACCGCCGTTACCGAGGCGACCTATCTTTCTCATATATGCAAACGGGTTTTTCTTATTCACAGGGGCGATGCATTGAAAGCCGACAGAGTGCTTGTGCAAAAGCTTGAAAAATCGGGCAATGTCAAAATTCTTTACAACACCAATGTTGTGAAAATTGACGGTGACGAAAAGGTTAAATCGGTTACGCTTGATAATGAGAAAATTCTGAAAACTGACGGAGTTTTTGTTGCGGTAGGTCTTGAACCGAGAACCGAATGTGTCAAGGGTTTTGTAAAAACTGATGACAACGGATATGTGATTGCCGATGAAACCTGTCAGACATCCGTGTCGGGAATTTTTGTTGCAGGGGATATCCGCACAAAAAATCTGCGACAAATTATAACCGCCTGTTGTGACGGTGCAAATTCTGTTTACGGAATAAACAAATTTTTGAAATTGTAAGGTTTTCTTTTTCTGATTTTTATGGTATACTATACTTGATATTGTTAATTTTTCCGGATGAATAAAATGAAACTGTTACAAAATAAAAAAATAGCATATTTAACAGCAATTTTCTGCACACTTTTGTGGGGAACGGCTTTTCCGTTTATAAAGGTCGGCTACTCTGCTTTTAAGATTCAGGAGTCGGATATCGGCTCAAAGCTGATTTTTGCAGGAATGCGCTTTATGTTGGCGGGATTTATGGTGTTTCTCTTTTTGTGGATATCAAAAAGGAAACCGCCGACGCTTTCAAAAAAAGATATACTGCCCGTCTGTTCACTCGGAGTGGTGCAGACAGGATTGCAGTATATTTTTACATACATCGGAATCGGTTTTACAAGCGGAACGAACACCTCTATAATAACGGCTTGTGCGTCGTTCTTTACCGTACTTTTCGTGCCGTTGTTTTTCAAAAACGACAGGCTCACGCTGATGAAAATTATCGGTTGTATTCTCGGATTCGGCGGAATTATCGCAATCAATTTCGGCGGAACTGTCAGCACGGACACTTGGTTCGGCGATATGATGATTCTCTTTTCAACAATATCTGCGGCGGCAGGCAACATCATTGCGAAAAAAGTCACAACAGGACGAGATCCGTTCCCTGTAACCGCTTTTCAGCTTTTAACAGGCGGTTTTGTATTGCTTGTGTCGGGCATATGCTGCGGTGGCAGTATTGGTTTGATAAATGTTGAAAGTGTTTCCGTGTTGCTCTGGCTTGCGTTCGTATCAGCGGCGGCATTTTCGCTGTGGACAGCACTTCTCAAGTTTCATGATGCAAGCAGAATTTCCGTTTTCAATCTGCTTGTTCCCGTGTTCGGAACAGTTTTGTCGGGACTTATGCTCGGTGAAAATGTTTTCAGAATCGAAACGCTCACCTCGCTTATTCTGATTTCACTCGGAATTGCGTTTGTAAATATGAATCTAAAAAAATCGGGAGGTAAAATATGAATCCTGATATAAAAGGTATTATTTCCGATATGGACGGTGTCATTCTTGACACAGAAAAGCTGTATGTCCGCTTTTGGTGTGAGGCGGCCAATTTTTACGGCTATCCTATGGAAACGCACCACGCTCTCAGTATTCGCTCAATGGCTCGCCCGTTTGCAATTGCAAAATTAAAGGGCTTTTTCGGAGAGGATTTTGACTACTGCAAGGTTCACGATAAAAGAATTGAGCTTATGGATAAGTTCATCTCGGAAAACGGCATTGAATCAAAGCCCGGTGCCGCTGAATTTCTCGGCTTTTTAAAGCAGAACGGCTACAGGGTTGCCCTTGCAACCGCAACCGCTCCGGAGAGAACGAAAAAATATCTTTCGGCTCTCGGTCTTTACGATTATTTTGACGAAATAGTTTGTGCGTCAATGGTTGCAAAAGGAAAGCCCGAACCCGACATTTATCTTTATGCCGCAGAAAAACTCGGACTTGCTCCCGAAAACTGCATTGCACTTGAGGACTCGCTCAACGGCATAAAGTCGGCAAGCTCGGCAGGGTGTAAAACGGTTATGGTTCCCGATCTTGACCGTCCGAGTGCAGAGGCAATTCCCCTTATTTACGGAGTTGCAGACAACCTTATTGATGTAAAACGATTTTTGTAAAAAACATTAACGGACATAAAGCAGGTTTTGCTTTTGTATATTAAACAGGGTAGGATTATACTAAAACAAGGAGGCGTACAATATGTGGGATGCGATTTCAGCTGTGATGAATAGCTTCAATGACTTCCTGTGGGGTTGGTTTATGATTATCCTTCTTCTCGGAACTCACATTTTCCTCACAATTCGCACAAAATTTGTACAGAGAAAAACTTTTAAGGCAATCAAACTTTCGGTGACAAAGGATCCCGATTCAGACGGTGACATCAGCCCGTTTCAGGCTCTTGCAACAGCACTTGCCTCAACAATCGGCACGGGTAATATCATAGGCGTAGGTACTGCAATTGCACTCGGCGGCCCCGGTGCGGTTCTCTGGTGCTGGCTCACCGGTGTTTTCGGTATCGCAACGAAGTATTCCGAGTCACTCATCGGTGTAAAGTATCGTGTGAAGACCTCTGACGGCAGAATGCTCGGCGGCGCTATGTATGCCCTTGAAAGAGGATTTAAGTTTAAGACTCTCGGCAAAATTTTAGCCGTTCTTTTTGCTCTTTTTGCATTGCTTGCATCCTTCGGCATCGGTTCGGGTGTTCAGGTTAATGCAATTTCAAACATTATGAACAACACCTTTGACCTTGGTACTGTGAATCTTTTCGGTCAGGATGCTTCGGTTATTTCAATTATTGTAGGTGTTCTTGTTGCCGCAATTACAGCCGTTGTAATTTTTGGAGGTATCAAGTCAATCTCAAGAGTTTGCGAACTCCTTGTACCGTTTATGGCTGTTTTCTATGTTCTCGGCTGTCTTATTATCCTCGGCATGAACTTTGATGTTCTCGGTAAGACATTTGAAATGATTTTTCAGGACGCATTTTCTCTCAAGTCCGTTGCAGGCGGTTTTCTCGGTTCAAACCTTATGCTTGCCGCTCGTTACGGTATTGCAAGAGGTCTTTTCAGTAACGAATCCGGTATGGGTTCTGCTCCGATAGTTGCCTCTGCCGCGCAGACAAGAAACCCTGTTCGTCAGGCTATGATTTCTTCAACGGGTACTTTCTGGGATACAGTCGTTGTTTGTCTTATGACAGGTCTTGTGCTTGTAAGCTCAATTATCAAAAATCCTGCAATTGATGTTTCCGACGGCGGTGACCTTACATACAAAGCCTTCCAGCAGATTCCTGTAATCGGCACACCGATTCTTGTTATCGGTATTGCCGCTTTTGCATATTCAACAATCCTCGGCTGGTCATACTACGGTGAACGCTGTGTTGAATATCTTTTCGGCAGAGGCGGTATGATTCCTTACAAGCTGATTTTTGTATTTATTCTTCTCATCGGTCCTGTTATCAAGCTCGACCTTGTTTGGACAATGGCTGACATCTTCAATGCACTTATGTCAATTCCCAACCTTATTGCCGTAGTTGTGCTTTCGCCTGTTGTTGTAAAAGAAACGAACTATTACCTTTACGGCAACAGACTGGATGAATACGATAAAACCAAACTTCCTGTAGTAAATAAATAATCACATAAAGCCTGCACTATGCCCGTGTGCAGGCTTGAATTTTAAGAGGGAACATTATGGAGAAATCAAGAATTGAAAAGCAATTTGATTTTATAAAGGAAATTGATAAGGAAAAATTCATCATCCGTCAAACCTACCTTTCCGACGCTCGAAAAAAGGAAAACGATGCCGAGCACGCATGGCATATGGCGATAATGACCGTTATGCTTTCCGAATATGCAAATTCGGAAATTGATGTGCTTAAAACAATGACAATGCTCCTGATTCACGATATTGTCGAGATTGACGCAGGCGATACATATGCCTATGATGAGGAAGCTAAGAAAACTCAGGCAGAGCGTGAAATGAAAGCCGCAAAAAGAATTTTCGGACTTCTTCCGGAAGATCAGGGCGAAAAGATGATGAATCTGTGGCTTGAATTTGAAAGCGGCGAAACAGCCGAAGCAAAGTTTGCTCACACAATGGACAACATTCAGCCCGCCATGCTCAATGATGCAACTGACGGCAAGGCGTGGGTAGAGCATATTGTTCATCTGCACAGTATTCTTAACCGCAACAAAAATACTGCTGACGGCTCAAAAAAGCTGTGGGAATATTCAAGGGATAACTTTATTATGCCCAATGTTGAAAAGGGCAGAATAATCAACGATTGAGCCGCAATAAATGATTTTGGCAATATAGGTTCTCTACTTGATTTTGAACAGCCGATGTGCTAAAATTAAGATTAACGATACAGAAATTTTCACTGTGTTTTATTATGGAACAATTGAAGGGCTTGTATGTGAATTTTGTTCCGATTTGATAATTATGGAAAGGGTGTTTACAATGAAAAGTTCAGTTATAAAGGACGGCGTAAGTACCGCACCTCAGCGTTCGCTTTTGAATGCTCTCGGTCTTACCGAAGAAGAAATTAAGAAACCTTTTATCGGTATTGTAAGTTCCAAGAACGATATCGTTCCGGGACATATGAATATAGATAAGATTGTTGACGCTGTTAAGCAGGGCGTTGCTCTTGCAGGCGGTGTTCCGATTGTATTCCCTGCAATCGCTGTTTGTGACGGTATTGCTATGGGACATGAGGGAATGAAGTATTCTCTCGTAACCCGTGAGCTTATCGCAGACTCAACAGAGGCTATGGCAAAGGCTCATGCGTTTGACGCACTTGTAATGGTTCCTAACTGCGACAAGAATGTTCCGGGTATGCTTATGGCTGCCGCAAGAATTAATGTTCCGACAGTTTTCGTAAGCGGCGGTCCTATGCTTGCAGGTCATGTTAAGGGCAAAAAGACAAGTCTTTCGAGTATGTTTGAGGCAGTCGGTGCTTATACGGCAAACAAGATTACTGCCGAAGAGCTTGCCGAGTTTGAAAACAAGGCTTGTCCGTCATGCGGTTCATGTTCGGGTATGTACACCGCTAACAGTATGAACTGTCTTACCGAGGCAATCGGTATGGGCCTTCAGGGTAACGGCACAATTCCTGCTGTTTACTCAGACAGAATCAAGCTTGCAAAGCACGCCGGCATGAAGGTTATGGAACTTCTTGAAAAGGATATCCGTCCTCGTGACATTCTCACGGAAAAAGCATTTATGAATGCTCTTACTGTTGATATGGCTCTCGGCTGTTCAACAAATACAATGCTCCACCTTCCTGCAATCGCAAAAGAGGCAGGTGTTAAGCTTAACCTTGACATTGCCAATGAAATCAGCAAAAAGACTCCTAACCTTTGTCACCTTGCTCCTGCAGGTCACACATATATGGAGGATCTCAACGAGGCAGGCGGTGTTTATGCCGTAATGAACGAGCTTACAAAGGTTGGACTTCTTGACACAGACCTTATCACGGCAACAGGCAAGACTGTAGGCGAGAACATTAAGGGTTGTGAAATCAAGGACACGGACATCATTCGCCCTGTTACAAATCCATACAGCAAGACAGGCGGTATTGCTGTTCTTAAGGGTAACCTTGCTCCTGACGGTTCTGTTGTTAAGAGAAGTGCCGTTGCAGAGGAAATGATGCACCACAAGGGTGCGGCAAGAGTGTTTGACTGCGAAGAGGACGCTCTCAGTGCAATTTATGACGGCAAAATCAATCCCGGTGAGGTTGTTGTTATCAGATATGAAGGTCCTAAGGGTGGTCCGGGCATGAGAGAAATGCTCAACCCGACTTCCGCTATTATGGGCAGCGGTCTCGGCAACTGTGTTGCTCTTATCACAGACGGTCGTTTCTCAGGCGCAACAAGAGGTGCGGCTATCGGACATGTATCTCCCGAGGCAGCAGTCGGCGGTCCGATTGCACTTGTTAAAGAGGGCGATATGATTGAAATCGACATTCCTGCAAACACAATCAATCTCCTCGTTTCTGACGAAGAGCTTGCAAAGCGTAAGGCAGAATGGAAGCCCCGTCAGCCCAAGATTACAACAGGCTACCTTGCTCGTTATGCAAAGCTTGTTACATCAGGCGCACAGGGTGCAGTTCTCGAATAATCAAGTTTTCAAGGCTCTCGTTTTGAGAGCCTTTTCTTTTTCGAAAATTGTTTTCCTAGAAAGCCAATCGTTAAAATGCACAATTGGCCTTGCAAAAATCTGTATGTTTTTCAGCTTAACATAAAATAAAAAAGCAAGTTGCACAATTCATCCCTTGTCCATTTGGGCAAAGGGTGAATTTTTTTATTTTGCCATAATTCGGTTGTTTATTTTATACAAATATGCTATAATAATTCCGTATTAATTGACACTATTGT
Organism: Ruminococcoides sp.; assembly: GCF_057037865.1. Taxonomy (NCBI): domain Bacteria; kingdom Bacillati; phylum Bacillota; class Clostridia; order Eubacteriales; family Oscillospiraceae; genus Ruminococcoides; species Ruminococcoides sp. Next base: position 337,627 of record NZ_DBLZMS010000001.1, on the reverse strand, counting down.
TTAATTTTGTCGAAATAAGCTTGATTAGAATAGAAATTTTACGAAAGGGGATTTCACTTTTGAAACAATACGACGCTAAAAAAATTCTTAATATTGCCCTCGCAGGACACAGCGGCAGCGGCAAAACCTCGGTTGCGGAGTCAATACTCTATCTCTCAAAGATGAGCGAAAGACTCGGTAAGGTTGCAGACGGCAACACAGTCCTTGATTTTGACAGCGAGGAGATCAAAAGACAGACTTCAATTATGACGGCGGTTGCACCGATTGAATGGAAAAATACAAAAATCAACCTAATCGACACCCCCGGTCTTTTTGATTTTGCAGGCGGTGTTGCAGAGGGCATGAGAGCGGCTGACACAGCGCTCGTCGTTGTTTCGGGCAAGGACGGTGTCTGTGTAGGTACCGAAAAAGCAGTTGAGGCGGCAACAAAGGCAGGGCTTACAAAGGTGTTCTTTGTAAACGGTCTTTGCGACGAAAGTGCCCGTTTCTATCGTGTATTCGAGAGCTTGAAGGCTACATTCGGTCCGTCTGTTTGTCCTGTTGTTGTTCCGTACATTGTTGACGGTCAGGCAAATACTTATGTTAATTTGTTTGATTACAAGGCTTATGAGTACGGCACAGACGGCAGTGTAAAACAGACTGCGCTTCCCGATATGGGCGACAGGCTTGAGGGCTTGCGCGAGGCTATCAAGGAGGCTGTTGCCGAAACAAGCGAGGAACTTCTTGACAAGTTTATTATGGGTGAGGAGTTTACTCCCGAAGAAATCATTCTCGGTGTAAGTCAGGGCGTTAAGGACGGCACAATCTGCCCCGTATTCTGCGGTGACGCTCATAATACATTCGCAATTGATCAGCTTTTGAACAGCCTTACATGGCTTGCTCCGTCAGCGGCTGACAAGAGCGGTGAAATCGGTGTTGACCTTGACGGTGAACCCGTTGATGTTTCGGTTAATGACGGCGGTGCGGCTGCCGCAATTGTATTCAAGACGGTTGCAGACCCGTTCATCGGCAGACTTTCATATGTAAAGGTTGTTTCGGGCAAGGTAAGCTCGGACGCTCCTCTCATCAATATGCGTACAGGCGCACAGGAGAGAATTACAAAGGTGCTTTCCGTAAGCGGTAAAAAGCAATCGGATGTTCCGTACATCGGTGCAGGCGACATCGGCGCAATCCCGAAGCTTGCATCAACAAAGACAGGCGACACACTCTGTTCGCCTCTCAGAAAGGTTGTTCTTGACGGAATCGACTATCCGTCATCATCATATACAATGGCTGTGTATCCGGCAAAGAAGGGTGACGAGGATAAGGTTGCTCAGGGCATTGCAAAGCTTGCAGACGAAGATCCGACAATCAAACTCGTTTCAAACCACGAAACCCATGAAATGCTCCTTTCGGGACTCGGTGAACAACACCTTGATGTTGTAATTTCAAGACTTAAAACAAAGTATAATGTTGACGCAGTCCTCAAAAAGCCGAAGATTGCATACAGAGAAACTATCCGCAAAAAGGTTTCCGCACAGGGCAGATATAAAAAGCAGTCAGGCGGCCACGGTCAGTTCGGTGATGTGTGGATTGAATTTGAGCCGTGTGATTCGGACGGTCTTGTATTTGCCGAAAGAGTTGTCGGCGGTGCAGTTCCGAAAAATTTCTTCCCTGCTGTTGAAAAGGGACTTCAGGATTCAATCAAGAAGGGTGTTCTTGCAGGCTATCCGATGGTAGGCATCAAGGCTACTCTCTATGACGGTTCATATCATCCTGTTGATTCCTCCGAGATGTCATTCAAGACAGCGGCATCTCTTGCTTATAAGAACGGTATTCCGAATGCCTCTCCGACGCTTCTTGAGCCAATCGGAAGCCTTAAAGCCAATGTTCCGGATGCAAATATGGGTGATGTAATGGGCGAGGTCAACAAGCGCAGAGGTCGTGTACTCGGTATGCAGCCGGGTGAGAACGGAACGCAGATTGTTGAGGCAGAAGTTCCTATGGCAGAAATGGATGACTTTGCAACCTACATTCGCCAGGTAACACAAGGCAGAGGATCATTTGAATTTGCGTTTGTCCGCTATGAGGATATTCCTGCAAATGTTGCTCAAAAAATTATTGAGAAAGCCAAGGCCGACTCTCAGGAATAATTAAATATAGGTAATTAATGGGCTGTTGCAAATAATGCGACAGCCCTATTTTGTTTAAGGCTCAATGTCAATAGGGGTAATTCGATAAAAACAGAGGCATTTCCCCTTGAAAAATAGGGGTATTGAGTCTGCATAAACCTTGATTTGCAATAGAGTTTGTAAAGGTTAATAGACGAGTTATATGTATCTATTAACTTTGTAAAATGGAAGTTATTGCTAATATCATTACAGGTTTATATTATACGCACATTACAGATGTTTCTTATACCAAGAAATAACATCATTACGATTTGATGCAAACCACTGTGTCGTAAAATAAATATTCTTACCCTGATAAACAATTGGCTCTTTTCGATAACGTATAACATTACTGTTGCCACGATTATCCTCTCGATGATCCGCTAAGATAGGGTAAACAGTTCTACTGAATAACTGTTTTGAATACTCTTTTTCTTTTAATTTTTCTATTTCTTCATCCGTAATATTCCCAAGTTCAAACACCTTTTTGAATAGTTCAAAGGCTAACGAACCAACCTTAAGTACTCCATATGTACTTTCATCGTTGATGTTAAACACACCAACATAATTGTTTTTTTCATTTTCATCAAAAGGAAATCCATTAATATCTACCCATTCTTTTTGCCCTCTTGCATTTCTGCCAAGAATAAGCGAGGCCGCTAGTGAAATGCTATCAAATTCATAATCATTTTGAAACACTCCATTAATAATGGTTCCATCTGAGCAGAGTTTCTCACGAAGTCGGTATGCATTAGGATAATTCACTTCAAATTTTTCTACCGTAGTGTCAGATATTTTACTTCCTGCTTTGACTACAAAACCATTCTCAACTGCATAACCTGTTGAATTTGCTCCACGCTTATTTGTAATATAGAAAAGTGTTTCATCATCTAATGTAGTTTTTTTATCTACCTCATCGACATAATCAAGTTCCCAGCACTCTTCAAATTTTTCCAAAAGTTCCTTTTGCCTATTTTTAACAATTGACGGTGTCCATGTGTTTTCACTTATAACTTGAGTTGTTAATGGATATGTTGTTGTTCCGTTCTTGCCTTTGAAATATATATCCTTCTTTTTATCAAAATTGAAATTTTGAGCTTCTGAATTTTTCTTTCGAGTTAATGGTACAAGATTCGCAATTCTGTGTATCCAGGTTTCCCTTTCTTCTATGTTAGGCCACCAATCTTCCCATTCGGATCCAGTTGTCACTGTTTGAGGTAAGACATGCTCAATAGTTAATATATTAGGCTCAAAATCAAATTTAGTTGCCCCATCACTAACAAAAGAATTCAGTCGGAGAATAACAAAGTTTCTTCTTATAGCTGTTAATTTATATATTTCCCCATCCAATACATTAGCAAATTCTTTCTTTTCTTCATTTGAAAGTTCTACTGATAATAACGGGTCATTTATATTATGATCTGGATTCATTTCCATTTCTTCAAGAATCGTTTTATATCGCTCTATTCTGTGATTAATATCTTTGGCTGTTATATGAAGATAAGATGCAAGCCTTTCAAGCTTTCTTACAAACCATAATACATAATCTGGTTCGTTTTTATGTTCTGCCATAAATTTTATTGCAGAAGGCATCCAATCCGAATTATCAATTTTATTAAGCCAAAACAAATATTGGTTAATATCTTCTGTGTTTTTTATTGCAACATATTTTCTGTTAACCAAAATGGTATATGCTTCAGAATACGGTTCCAAAATATCATTAATTAATTGTTTTGGCGTTGTTTTTGATAATACAGATTCCTTAAATTCTTCAAGTAAACTCTTTTTTGCTTTTGACTTTGCAAAAATCATCCTTGTATGTGTAAACACATCATTAAAACCAGAACGAGATGTTTGAACTTCTAAATCTTCCCACTTATCAGTATAATATTGCTGTTCCTTTTGAGGAATCTGTCCGATAACATCGGATTTGATGATGTCTATAGGCATCAAGTTTAATCCTCGACTATTCATAACAGAAAACACACGAAATGCAGATTGCTGGCTTGGTGTGTAAACAGCAACAAGATAACATCTTGTCACTAGAAATTTGCAAAAATCTTTAATTTTATCTTCGTCTCCGTTGAATGTGTCATCCATCTTTTTAATTATCAATGCACAATTAGATCTGATATGTTGCTGTGATTCATTTGGTAAATTTTCTGGGTCCAGAGAAATCAAATCAGACAAATTGACATTTTGAATATATTTATTGAAAAACTCCTGATCTTTTTGACGCAAATGAAGTCTTGGAAGAGGAGCCAAGTCTTCCAAATAATTTCCCGATTCTCTAAGATATTTTTTGCAGTTGCTTTGATTCTCTCCTGTGAGATATGATGCAATGACTGCAATAAGTATTGTTAATGTTGTAAGTCGCTGTTGTCCATCTATAACATCTGCTTTAGGCTTATCTTCATCTTTAATTAACACGATACTTCCAAGAAAATAATTGTCAACTTTTTCGGTTTGATAAAAATCTAACAAGTCATCAAACAAAGTTTCAGTTTCTTCTTCAGTCCAAGCATATGGTCTTTGATATGCAGGAATATAATAGTTGAATTCCTTACTAAAGATTTTACTCAATTGATATTCTTTTCCGGTAATCTTGTTTCCCATAACAATTTCTCCTTATAAAATTTGGTCAATGCTTATTTTATCTCAACAAATGTAAGTCCTAAATCGTACTCAAAGGTCTCTATTTTGTGATTTGTCAATTTATCTAAATATAATACAATTTATTATAACACAAACAAATTCAAACTACTAGTACCACCAAGCGAAATTTGCTATTCTAACGCAAAAAACGCCCTACAATTTCTGCAAGGCGTTTTTGTCTGCTATTTATACAGTTATCTTTTGAGATTGATGGTCATATCAGATTTGAATGGCAGATTGTAAAATGAAGATGAAACAATAAAAACGAATATTCATAGAAACGATTTCGTAGTAGAATTAAGTTACCACACAAAAATCCGAAAGGAAACCGTCGCTATGGATATACTTTATTTTCTGCTTTTACTTTCTTGTATTAAAAATACAAAATGTGCAAGTGCTTTTGCTTTTCTTGCCTAAATATCATTATTGTGATACAATTAGGCTATACTTATGTGAATGATGGGGATGGAAATTTATCGCAAAGGATGATGACAATGAAAAATCTTTTACAAAGAGCGAGAAAGACAATCAAAATCAAAAATATGCTTTTTCTCACAATTGCCGGAATTATCAATGCGTTTGGAATTACAATATTTCTTAATCCCGTGAACCTTTACGACAGCGGAATTTCAGGTACGGCTATGCTTGCCGCACAACTTACACCCGAAAGCCTGTCGCTTTCACTTTTTCTTATAATTTTTAACCTGCCGCTGTTTTTGTTTGGACTTAAAAAGCAGGGAAAGAAGTTTACATTTTACGCAATTTATACGGTTGCAGTTTATTCGTTCGTTTCATGGTTGATAACCGATGTTCTGCCCGTTGATGTCAGTATGGCTTCTCCGCTTGCAGGAACCGATTTGCTCCTTTGTGCCGTGTTCGGCGGTGTGATTTCGGGTATAGGCAGCGGTCTTGCAATCAAATTTGGCGGTGCAATGGACGGCATCGAGGTTATGGCAGTAATATTTGCGAAGAAAATCGGTGTATCGGTTGGTTCATTCGTTATGGCATACAATATCGTACTTTATGTTGTATGCGGTTTCATTCTGCAAAGCTGGATTCTTCCGCTTTATTCGATTGTTACATATTTTGCCGCACTTAAAACGATTGACTTTATTGTTGAGGGTTTTGACAGGGCAAAGGCGGCAACGATTATTGCGTCTGTAAGCCGTTGCGATGAAATTTGTAACGCACTTTCGGAGGAATTTCAAAGCGGTGTTACCGTAATGCAGGCTCAGGGAGGATATTCAGGCAAGGACAAGGTGATGATTTACTTTGTTGTCAACCGTTTCCAGATTGGCAAGCTGAAGGAAATTGTGCGTGAAATCGACAAGAAAGCGTACATTTCAATTACTGAGGTTGCCGATGTTTTCAGCCGAAACGATTCGCTGTAAATAAATTTTAGTTGGTGTTTTATTTGACAAAATTACTTGTAAAGCTGTTCGTTAAAGACAGCGACAATTGCGATAATCCAAAGGTTAGAACTGCCTATGGCAACCTTTCGGGTGTTTGCGGAATAATTCTTAACCTGTTACTGTTCGGAGGAAAATTGTTTGCCGGAATTGTTTCGGCATCGGTTTCCGTCATTGCCGACGCCCTCAACAACCTTTCGGACGCAGGCAGTTCGGTTGTTACATTCCTCGGATTTAAGCTTGCAAGCCGTCCTGCCGACAGAGAGCATCCGTTCGGTCACGGTCGTTATGAGTATGTGGCAGGCTTGGGAATTTCCGTTGTAATCCTTTTAATGGGTGTTGAACTTATAAAAAGTTCGATAGAAAAGATAATTACTCCCGAGGATAAAACGGCATTTTCAACGCTTTCACTCGCAATAATGATTGCGTCAATTTTCGTAAAATTATGGATGTACTTTTTTAATTCAGGATTGTCGAGAAAGATAAATTCAACCGCACTCAAGGCGGCGGCACTCGATTCTTTGACCGACTGCATTGCAACCTCGGTCGTAATAATCGGCTTGCTTATTTCTGCCTCAACAGGAGTTCAGATTGACGGTTGGCTCGGTGTGTGTGTTTCACTGTTCATACTTTTTACGGGTGTCAGCACATTCAGAGAAAGCCTTTCACCGCTTCTCGGCAAAGCGCCCGACCCTGAATTTGTTGATGAAATCAAGGAAACAGTGTTGAAAAATGATATGATTGTAGGTATCCACGATTTGATTATTCATGATTACGGTCCGGGCAGGTGCTTTGTTTCACTTCACGCAGAGGTACCGTGTGACGAGGATATCCTTGAAGCTCACGACGCAATTGACCTGACGGAAAAACAGCTTGAAAACAGGTACAACTGTTTTGCAACCATACATATGGATCCGATTGCGTCAAACGACGCGTTCACAAATGAACTTAAAATGAAGGTGGAGGAGGGCTTGTGTGAGCTTAATCCGGAGTATTCAATCCACGATTTCAGAACTGTAAAGGGCAGTACGCATACAAATGTTGTCTTTGATATGGTTATTCCGTATGGACTTGACCTTACAGAAAGACAGATTAAACAGAGTGCAATCGAGAAAATCAAGTCAATTGACGAAAAGCTTTATCCGATAATAAATGTTGAAAAATCCCTTTCTGATTAAAAGTTCATAATACAAAACAGAGGTCATCGGTTTTTAGCTGATGACCTCGTTTTGTATATATTTTCGGAATTGTTGAAAATTGTGTGTTCAAGTGTAGTAGTCAATTATACGGTTTATTGTCAAAACGATTCTACAATTGTTTCAATTGGCGGTTACTGACCGTTGCCGTATTACTGTTTTGCAAACTGACTGTTGTAAAGTTTGTTATAGAATCCGCCTTTGGCGAGCAACTCCTCGTGTGTGCCTTGTTCAATGATGTTGCCGTCCTTCATAACAAGGATAACATCGCTTTCCTTGATTGTTGAAAGTCTGTGGGCAACAACAAAGCTCGTCTTGCCCTTCATCATCTTGGCAAAAGCCTTTTGAACACGGATTTCGGTAAGGGTATCAATTGATGAAGTTGCCTCGTCAAGAATAAGAATTGACGGGTTTGTAAGCATCGCCCTTGCAATACACAAAAGCTGTTTCTGTCCCTGACTGAGATTACCGCCGTCCTCGCTGATTACGGTGTTGTAGCCGTCAGACATACGGCGGATGAATGAGTGCGCATATGCCGCCTTTGCAGCGGTAATAACTTCTTCTTCGGTTGCGTTTTCGTTGCCGTAACGCAGATTTTCCATAATCGTTCCGTTGAACAGCCAGCTGTCCTGAAGAACCATTCCGTAGCATTTTCTGAGGTTGTCACGGGTGATATCCATAATGTCAACACCGTCAATGCTGATTTTGCCGCTGTCCGTGTCATAAAATCTCATAAGAAGATTGATAAATGTTGTCTTGCCGCAACCTGTCGGACCGACAATGGCAATGTGACTGCCGCTCTTGACATCAAGCGAAAAGTTTGATATGAGCGGTTTTTCTTTTGTGTAGGAGAAGTTTACATTCTCAATCTTGACATTGCCTTTGCAATGCTCAAGCTCTTTTGTATTGTTGTCGGGAATTTCGTTATCTGCCTCAAGAACCTCAAAAACTCGTCCTGCCGCCGCAATGCCTGTCTGCAACTGTGTGAGTACGCCTGTAACCTCGTTAAACGGCTTTGTGTACTGATTTGCGTAGGTGAGAAAGCATGATAACTGTCCGACTGAAAGTGTGCCTGCAACGGCAAACAGAGCACCCATAATGCCTACTGCGGCATAAACCAATGCATTTACGAATCTTGTTGACGGGTTGGCAAGTGCGCCTGCAAACTGCGCCTTGAATCCCACTTCAAGAAGTTCATCGTTGTACTTTTCAAATTCTTCAAAGGCTCTGTCCTCATATGAAAAAGCCTTTACAATTCTCTGATTGCCGATATGCTCCTCAACATATGACGAGATGTCACCGTTGAGTGCCTGTTGACGGGTAAAGCGGTTGTGTGTCATCTTGCCGATGAATGCCGCAACAAAGAGCGAAAGCGGTGTGAGAACAACCACCACAAGTGCGATTTTCCAGTTGATTGTCAGCATAAATACAAGCGTGCCGACAATGGTAACAATGCCCGAAAAAAGCTGTAGAAACATCTGTGTAAGACCGTCACCAACTGCGTCAACATCGTTGATTACTCGGCTGATAAGGTCGCCGTGAGGTGTTGTGTCAATGTAGGAGAGGGGAACTGTGTTGAATTTTTCAAAAACCTCTCTTCTGAGGTCACGAACAGTGCGGTAGCTGACAATGTTGGTAAAGTAGGTCATAATCCACTGGAAAAGTGCCACACCGCCGATGCCTACACCGATGTACACAAGAATCTGAATAACGCTTGCAAAGTCAACATTACCCTTGTCAATGATGTTGTCGATTGCGTTACCTGTGAGAACCGGAATATAGAGCGTGAGCGAAACGCTGATGATTGCGCTCACAAGAGCTAAAATCAGATAAAACGAATACGGCTTTATTTTTTTGAGTACCTTTTTTACAGAGGAGGATTGTTTTGCTGAATTTTTCATCTTTTGGCCTCCTCTTCATTAAGCTGTGAAAGACAGATTTCACGGTAGGTTTCGCAGCTTTCAAACAGTTCATCGTGCGGACCTTTGCCTACAAGTCTGCCGTCATCAAGCACAAGAATAAGGTCTGCGTTCTTGATTGTTGAGCAACGCTGTGTAACGATTATCACGGTCATATCCTTTGTGTTTTCACGCAAAGCCTTTCTGAGTGCCGCATCTGTTGCAAAGTCAAGAGCCGAAAAGCTGTCGTCAAGAATGAGAAGCTTCGGTGAGCCTGTGAGTGCTCTGGCAATGCAAAGTCGCTGACGCTGACCTCCGCTGAAGTTCTTTCCGCCCTGTTCAACAAAGCTGTCAAGCCCTTTGTTCAGCTTGCTTACAAACTCGTATGCCTGTGCAATTTTTAGAGCCTTTATAATATCCTCGTCAGTTGCATTTTCGTTTTGCCATTTCATATTGTCACGGATTGTTCCCTTGAAAAGAATCGACTGCTGAGGAACAATGCCAATCTGTGAACGGAGCTGTAAGAACGGATAGTCCTTGACATTTCTGCCGTCAACGCTTACAGTACCCTGTGTTGCATCGTAAAAACGGGGGATAAGGTTGACAAGCGTACTTTTACCGCAACCCGTACCGCCGATAAGACCGACCGTTTGACCACGCTTGATTTTAAAGCTGATGTCCTCAAGCTCATCATCACCCGTGCCGTATGTGAAGTTTACATTGTCAAATTCGATTTTCGGAGTGCTTTCGCTCTCTGAAATTTCAATGTTCTTGGTAGTGCTTTCACACACACTCGGCTGAGTTTCAAACACTTCGTTAAGTCTTGCCGCACTTGCACTCGCTTTCGTGAGAAGTACAACAAGGTTTGCAACAACAATCATTGCAAGCAAAATCTGCGTCATATAGTTTACAAGGGCAATGATGTCACCCGAAAGCATTCCGCTGCCTGCGTTTACATTCTGAGCGCCAAACCAAATGATGAGAATAATTGCAGCATTGGTGATGATGTAGGTGACAGGGCTTAAAAGTGCCGAAAGAATGCTTACTCTGATTGAAGTTTTAGCCAAATCCTCGGTTGAATCGTCAATACGCTTTTTCTCATTTTTCTGCTTTGAAAAGGCTCTGATAACCCTGTTGCCCGAAAGATTTTCACGGCATATAAGGCTGATTTTGTCGAGCTTTTTCTGCATTTTTTCAAAAATAGGAATACTCTTTGTCATAATGAGGTAAAGAGTAACGGCAATCAATATAGCCGCAATGAAGAAAATAATTGACATTTCAAGGTTGATTGTCATTGCCATAACCATTGAACCGATAACAATAAACGGTGCTCTGGTGAGCAGGCGGATAGCCATTGCAACAGATTGCTGAACCTGATTGGTGTCATATGTGATTCGTGTTATAAGTGACGGAGTGCCGAGCTTGTCCAACTCTGCGTGAGATAACCTGTTGATGTGCAAAAACAAATCTCGGCGAAGTCTTGTTCCTACACCCTGAGATGCCTTTGATGCAAGATACTGACACACAAGCGCACTGCAAAGTCCTACAGTTGCAAGAATAACGAGCAGACCGCCCATTCTCCAAATGTATGCCGTGTCGCCGTTTCGCACACCGTTGTCGATGATTCCTGCCATAACAAGCGGAACGAGCAACTCCAAAATTGCCTCAAACAGCTTGCAAAGCGGACCGATGATACATTCTTTTTTGTAGTATGCAAGATATCTTCGTAGCTTAATCAAATTTTCCCCTTCTCTGCCATAAAATTAACAATACATAAGTAATATTATTTTACACCGATTAACGATATTTTACAACTTAAATTTTTATTGCCACGAAGTGTTTGTAATATTGTAGCGGCGTTCAGTGAACGCCAATCAAGTCGATTGTAAAATCGACTTGACCTTACATATGATTTGTATTAACTGACCATAATGCAACAATGGCATTGTTCTTTAATCGTTTTGGTTTTCCAACCAAAACGATTGGCGATCACTGATCGCCGCTACGGTTACATATTTTGAAAAGCAAAAGCCACCGATAAAACATCGGTGGCTCTGTATATAATCAGTAAAATAAATTACTTAATAAGGCTTGTGCCGTCCATTTCTTCGGGCTGCTCGAGTCCCATAATTTGGAGCATTGTCGGAGCGATATCGGCAAGTCTGCCGCCCTCACGAAGCTCGCAGTCGTAGTTTACTACGCAGAAAGGAACAGGGTTTGTTGTGTGAGCAGTAAACGGTGAACCGTCCTCTGCAACCATCTTATCTGCATTGCCGTGGTCGGCTGTGATAAGAGCAACACCGCCCATTTCTTTGATTGCGTCAACAACCTTGCCAACGCAGGTGTCAACAGCCTCAACAGCCTTTACGGCTGCCTCGAATACGCCTGTGTGACCAACCATATCGCAGTTAGCGTAGTTGAGAATAATCATATCGTACTTACCGCTCTTGATTGCGGGAACGAGCTTGTCTGTAACCTCGTAAGCACTCATTTCAGGCTGGAGGTCATATGTTGCAACAGCAGGCGACTTAACAAGAATTCTGTCCTCACCCGGATACTGCTTTTCAACACCGCCGTTGAAGAAGAATGTTACATGAGCATACTTTTCTGTTTCTGCAATTCTGAGCTGTGTCATACCCTTGTCGGATACATACTCACCGAGTGTGTTCTTGAGAACCTGCGGCTTGAATGCAACTTCAACATTAGGCATTGTTGCATCATACTGAGTCATGCAAACAAAGTTTACGGGGAAGAAACCGTTCTTTCTCTCAAAGCCCTTAAAATCAGGGTCAACAAATGTTCTTGTAATCTCTCTTGCTCTGTCAGGACGGAAGTTGAAGAAGATGATGCTGTCGTTAGGCTTGACCTGAGCACCGCCCCCAATAACACAAGGAACAACAAATTCGTCTGTTACGCCGTCATTGTAAGAGTTCTTAATTGCGCAAACAGGGCAGTCTGCCTTGTTGCCCTCGCCATATACCATAGCGGCATATGCCTTTTCAACTCTGTCCCAGTTGTTATCTCTGTCCATTGCGTAGTATCTGCCCTCAACTGTGGCAACCTTGCCTATGCCGATTTCTTTGAGCTTGTTAAGAAGCTTGTCTGCATATTCAGCGGCACTTGAAGGCGGAACATCACGGCCGTCAAGGAATGCGTGAATGTAAACATCCTTAAGGCCCTTTTTCTTAGCAAGTTCAAGAATACCGTAGAGATGCTCAATGTGGCTGTGAACACCGCCGTCTGAGAGAAGTCCCATAAGGTGAAGTGCCGTGCCGTTCTTGAGAGCCTTGTCCATTGCATCAACAATAGCCTCGTTATCTTTGAGCTTGTCCTCGTTGATAGTCTTTGTAATTCTTGTGAGTTCCTGATAAACGATTCTGCCGGCACCCATATTTGTGTGACCAACCTCAGAGTTGCCCATCTGACCGTCAGGAAGACCTACATCCATACCCGACGCACCAATCTGTGTGAGCGGATTAGATGCAAAAAGCTTGTCAATGTTTGGCTTTTTAGCAGCCTTGATAGCGTTGCCTTTTTCGGGAGCAATACCAAAGCCGTCAAGAATCATTAAAATTACCGGTTTTTTCATTTTGCGTGTCCTTTCCATAAAGCATACACAATCTTGTTATGCAAAAAACAAAATCCAAAAGCCGATTACAGACTTTTGTGCCGTGCCCAAAAGGACACGGCATTGTGTTTGAATATACTGTTTAAATTACTTGCTTGCAGCCTTTACGATTGCGGCAAACTTCTCGGCAACGAGTGATGCACCGCCGATAAGACCACCGTCAACATTTGTCTTTGAGAGAAGCTCGTCAGCATTGCCGTCATTCATTGAACCGCCGTACTGAATTGTAACAGCGTCAGCAGCAGCCCGATTGTAAAGCTTAGCGATTGTAGCACGGATAAATGCACAAACCTCTTCAGCCTGATCAGCTGTTGCAGTTTTGCCTGTGCCGATAGCCCATACAGGTTCATAAGCGATAACAACATTCTTGAGTTCTTCTTCTGTTACATTGAAGAGGTCAAGCTTAATCTGTCTTGCGATAACTTCTTCTGTGATGTCGCACTCACGCTCCCAGAGGAGTTCGCCGACGCAAACGATTGGCTTAAGACCTGCGGCAAGAGCAGCCTTTGTTCTCTTGTTTACAGTTTCGTCTGTTTCGCCGAAATACTGTCTTCTCTCGCTGTGACCGAGAACTACATATTCAACGCCCATTTCCTTGAGCATACCTGTTGAGATTTCGCCTGTGAAAGCACCGCTTTCAGCCCAGTGACAGTTTTCTGCACCGATTTTAACATTTGTGCCTTCTGTAGCCTCAAGTGCTGTTGCAAGGTCAACATAAGGAACACAAGCGATTACTTCACAACCGGCATCTTTTACGAGGGGAGTAATAGCGTTGAGAAGCTCTTTAGCTTCCTTTGGAGTTTTGTTCATTTTCCAGTTGCCGGCGATAATTGCCTTTCTCTTTGACTTATCCATGATAATTTTCCTTTCAGAATATGTTATTATTATAATAAAGTAACAGGGTTAAATCAGTAAGGGCGGAAAAATCCGCCCTTTTATTTGATTAAATTATTTGTCAGCGATTGCTGCGATACCCGGAAGAACCTTGCCCTCAAGGTATTCAAGAGATGCGCCGCCGCCTGTTGAGATGTGGCTCATCTTATCAGCAAAACCAAGCTGAATAACAGCAGCTGCGCTGTCGCCGCCGCCGATGATTGTTGTTGCGTCTGTGTCGGCAAGAGCCTTAGCAACAGCAATTGTACCCTTTGCAAGAGTCGGGTTCTCAAATACGCCCATAGGACCGTTCCAAACAACAGTCTTTGCGCTCTTTACAGCGTCGGCAAAGAGTTCCTGTGTCTTTGTGCCGATGTCAAGACCTTCCATGTCAGCAGGAATCTTGTCTGAATCAACAACCTTAACTTCGATTTCAGCATCGATAGGATCAGGGAAGCCTGCAGCGATTGTTGTGTCGATTGGGAGAAGGAGCTTCTTGCCGAGCTTTTCAGCCTTAGCCATCATTTCCTTACAGTAGTCAATCTTTGTATCGTCAACGAGTGAAAGACCGACTTCCTTGCCCTGAGCCTTGAGGAATGTGTAAGCCATACCACCGCCGATGATGAGTGTGTCGCACTTTTCGAGGAGGTTTGAAATAACATTGAGCTTGTCAGCAACCTTAGCACCGCCGAGGATTGCAACGAACGGACGAACAGGAGTTTCAACGGCATTGCCGAGGTAGTCAATTTCCTTCTGCATGAGGTAACCTACTGCTGTGTCCTTGATGTGGTCTGTAACACCTACTGTTGAGCAGTGTGCACGGTGAGCCGAACCGAATGCATCCATTACGAATGCATCAGCGAGTGAAGCAAGTTCTGATGAGAATGGCTCAAGATTCTTTGTTTCTTCTTTTCTGAAACGAGTGTTCTGGAGAAGAACAACATCGCCGTCTTTCATTTCTGCAACAGCCTTTTTAGCATTTTCGCCTACAACCTCGTCATCGTTAGCGAAAACAACATCCTGACCGAGGAGTTCCGAAAGTCTTACTGCTACAGGAGCGAGTGAGAACTTTTCTTCGGGACCGTTCTTCGGCTTGCCGAGATGTGAGCAAAGGATAACCTTGCCGCCGTCAGCGATAAGCTTCTTGATTGTAGGAAGAGCTGCTGTAATTCTGTTGTCGTTTGTGATTACGCCGTCCTTGAGCGGTACATTGAAGTCACAACGAACAAGTACTTTTTTACCTTTTACATTGATGTCATCAACAGATACTTTGTTGAGCTGCATAATATACATTCCTTTCGTGTAAGAAGAAATTTGTAAAAATTTAGTATTTTTACAGTCACCATTATTATATATCAAAAACCCCTTTTTATCAATAGAAAACTTTAAAAAATTCGTCTGCAAAGGTATTTTTTGCACTGTCTTTACAAATACTGATTTTAAGGAAGTTTATGAATATTATTTTTGTTCTTATGTCATATTGTTGAGGTCGCTCCACTTGTGGTTGTGAAGCTCGCCCTTGTTCTGCAAAGCAGGATAATCCCATTGCCTTAAAACTTCATACGCCGCAATTGCAACCGAGTTTGAAAGATTAAGACTTCTTGCCTCGTCAATCATAGGCAGTCTTAAAGTATCATCGGGATGCTGCATTAAAAGCTCCTCGGGCAAGCCTTTTGTTTCTTTGCCAAAGAGAAGATAGCAATTGTCGGGATACTCAACATCGCTGTGGCGGTGAGTTCCTTTTGTTGAAAAGAAAAAGTATTTTCCGCCTTTTGTTTTTTCAAAAAAATCGTCAATGTTCTCATAATATGTGATGTCAAGCAAGTGCCAGTAGTCAAGTCCCGCTCTTTTGAGTTTTTTATCGTCGGGTTCAAAGCCCATAGGCTTGACAAGATGAAGTCTTGTTCCCGTTGCGGCACAGGTTCGTGCCACATTGCCCGTGTTCTGCGGAATTTCGGGTTCAACAAGCACAAGGTTGAGAGTTGCCAAAAGTTATCACTCCAATTTTTATTATTCCATTCTTTTTCTGTTTAAATACATTTTAAATCGTAAACAATAATAATGCAAGTTTTTTTGACAAAGCCGTGTGACAAAGATGAAAAAACACACATTTTGTCAATGAATTTGCAAGATGGGGAGGTGTGATTATGAATACAAGTCCAATGATGAATGTGATGAAAGGCGTTGCAATAGGAATGACGGCAGGCGTCTGCATGGGTATTGTCGGCAAAAATATGGTAGACAGCAACCCAAAACTCAAGAAAAAGGCAAACAAAGCCTTTAAGACAATGGAGTCAGTCCTCGACACCGCACAGTATATGTTCAGATAAAATCATATTCATCATAAACAACCCCCCGACTCAAACGAATCGGGGGGTTAAATAATCAATATTTAATTAAATCAGCTTGTGTAGCCGAGGGGATCCATTTTTTCGCCGTTGAGGCGGATTTCAAAATGGAGGTGAGGGCCTGTTGAGTTGCCTGTTGAACCAACATAACCGATGAGGTCGCCCTGATTTACATACTGACCTGTTACTGCAACAAGTGAACTGCAATGACCGTAAAGTGTTGTGTAGCCACTGCCGTGGTCAATGATAACATAGTTGCCGTAGCCGCTGTTGTCACCGCCCGAGAATGTTACGGTACCGCTTGCGGATGCATAAATAGGCTGTCCGTAAACACCGCCGTCTGAAATGTCAAGTCCGCCGTGAAGTCTGCCCCAGCGTGTGCCGAAGGTACTTGTCAATGTATGTGTGTAGGGGAGTGGCCATGCAAACATACCCGATGAACCTGTTGTGTAGCTTGAAGATGAATTTGAACTTGATGAAGAACTGCTGTTTGATGAGGTTGGTGATGAACCTGTGCTTGATGAAGTATCCTCAGCCTTGCCTTTTACAACAACTTCGTCAACTGCCTCTTTAATAGTTTTTGCGTCAGTCTGAACTGCATCGGTCTGAACACCGTCAACAAATGTAGTTCTTAACGTTACTTCTTCTTCACCATTAACGCCCTTTGTGGTAACTTTTTTGTATGAAGAAGACTTGTCCTCGTCATACTTTACCTTTGTGTCATAAGCCACATCTCTTGTGTAAACAATGTCTGTTGAAAGTGAGATTGAAAACTTGCCGTCTGCAAGTGCCATAACCTCGTCTGCGGTAATAAGGTCTGTACCGCTTGCGTTACCTGTTACAACCTCCACCGAATTTGCAAACTCGGTTGTTGTTTCGTCATCGTAATCTCTGCGGTAATCAACAAGAACCTGATCAAGGTCTGCATTGAGCTGATCAATTTCTTCTGTCGCACCGATGAACTTGCCGTCAATATAAAGACTTGCACATGACGGTGAAATTGCCTTGAGGTTTGCCGATGCCGATTCGCCGTCAATTTCAGTATTAGGAACAGCCTCGTCACTTGTTGCAACAAGTGCATGGGTCTGTGCGCTGTTGTTATCTTTCATATCAAGTGCGCTTGCAACCGTTACACATGAAAGTGTGATTGCGCTGAAACAGGCTACTACTGCAAGCACAGCCTTTTTTCTGAGCAACTTCTGCGAACGGATTGCCGACGGTGCAAGGTGAGCATACTGCTTTCCGCTTTTGAACGAAAGTTCCGATACAATCTCTCCGGCACTCTTTGTTGTGCCGTTTCTTGATTCGTTGAATGCTTTGTCAATAGCTGATATCTGTGTTTTTGCTTTCTTTGACGAATTAACAGACTTGATTGTAACAGACTCTAAAGAACCCTTCCTGTTCTCAATTGCCTGTGCGAGTTTTGCAGCTGTGTTTTTTGACATTCTTACAACTGATTTTGCACAAAATGTTGTTGCTCTCTTTACAAAGCGAACAGTTTTCTGTGCTGTTGTAAGCTCACGCCTGCAAACTCTGCGTTTCTTTGTCGGAAGACTCTCGATTTCATTGAAACCTTCCAAACCAATGAACTTTGTCTCCAAAATAATTTCTCCTATCTCATTAACCGTTACATTTTTGTAACAAACACGATACCTTTATTATACCAAATAGTTACGAAATTGCAATATGAGAATTAAAAAATGTCATAATTAATAATAAGACAGGGGATAAGGTTACAAAAACAGGGTAAATCAAACAATAATTCCCTATATTAATTATACTGTAAGTTATCAACTGTGTAATCTTTTAACAAAGAGTAATATTCATTTAACTCTTTTAAAGCACCGTCAAGGTCGTGTTCAAGGTAGTTTCCGCACTCAATTGCAGTTGTTCCGGGGATTTCTCCCTTGTGCTCCGCACACTGCTTTATTGTATCTTTTATAAGCTGTAATGCGTCCTCATTTGACATATCACGAACGAGAAAATAAAAACCCGTTCTGCATCCCATAGGTCCAAAGTAGATTACATTGTCGGCAAATTTGCTGTTGCGGGCATATGTTGCAAAAAGGTGTTCAATTGTGTGCATAACGGGATTTGGAAGATACGGCGGTGTGTTTGGCTTTACAAAACGCATATCGTATGTTGTAATATCTCCGTCGATTCTTGAAATGTAAACACCCGGCATAAGTGTGTTGTGGTTGATTGTAAAGCTTGCTATCTTTTTCATATATATTATCCTTTCTTAATCGTAATCGGCTATATTTGTAAAGCAGATGTTCATATCAACATCGCCCTCAATTCCGTCAACCTTGCCTGATGAAGAGTATTGCCACATAGAAAACTGATAATAGAATGTCGGAACATTTGCGTATTCGCAGTACCAGATGTCAAAATCTGAAAGCTGGGTGAGGTCATATTTGAAGTAAAGCTCCTTGCTCGGAGAATAGATAATCGGTGTGTAGCCAAGCTCCTTTACACGGTTGCAGAATGCCTTTGCACAGGCTGTTGCCTGAGCGGCGGAAACGCTGTCGGTTCTTGCGTCATCATCCTTGATGATTTCCCAGTCATATGCAACGGGAAAATCGATTGTTTCATCGCCGAGAAGTGTCTTTATATAGTCAGCCTCTTCAATTGCCTCATCGTTATTGACAGCCTGAGAGAAGAAATACACGCCGACTTTAAGTCCTGCCGCCTTAGCACCCTTTATATATGAAAGGGCGGAATCGTCCGAATACATTTTTCCGTCAGAACCGTAGCCTCTGCCGCCGATGCGAACCATAACAAAATCAACACCCGATTTTTTAACCTTGTCCCAGTCAATCTTTCCGCTGTAGGAGGAAATGTCGATTCCCTCCATTGAAGCGGCCTTGCCGTTTTCACTGTAGTATTTGAAAGTGTCGTCAGAGGTGAAGTTATCGTTGTTGAGTGTATTTTTAGGTACACCGTCAAGCTCGGTAATCCAGATTTCACCGAGAGTGCTGTCGTTTATATGTATTTTTTCGCCTGTTGTCTTGACGGTTGTGTCTGTGGCAACAGTTGCCGGGGTTGTACTGCCCGACTGCGAACTGCTTTCACCGTTGCTTGAGCAACCGCACAAAACCGAGGTGAGTGCAAGCATGGCAGCCGTTACGGCACAAATAGTTTTTTTCATTATTCTGCTCCTGACAAAAATTTTTTAACGCTGAAAAATGTCGATTATACGGACATTTTGCGTATCTGTTAGTCAGCATATCATAAAAAAGTGTTGATGTAAACAAAGAAACCAAAAATAAATATTGAAAATCTTGTGAAAATTAAGTATAATCTAAGGTACAAGTGTCCTTCATCAAACAGCGGAGGCATTTATTCGGAAATATAATGATAACAATGTTCCGCAAAAGGCAATAAAGGGCGGTGAGTGAAATTGAATGAAACAAAGGTGCATGGATACCGTCACAAAACAACGGAAGAACTCGTCAAGGCAATTGACGAATGTACCTCTCTCAGTCAGCTTTTCGCTCTCATTCAGCATGAGCATATCACCATTCAGATGCTCACAAGACCGGGTGCATCAAATCTTGCACCAAAAATTTTAAGCCCGAAAGAGATAACAGGCAACCGTGACACACCATTTGAAAGACTGCGAAAACAGGTTCGTGAATCTGTGCTTGAGGACGAAAGAAGGCTTAAACAGAGCAAGCTGATTGCCGAATGCGAACGCCTTTCAAGACTTAATAAAAATGACAAGATAAAGTAAGAGTAATTAGTGGAAGATTTTTGAAATTTTTTTACTAAATACTCTTTATTTTTTTGAAAAAAACATATATAATCTAATTATCAAATACGATTGGGGATGGAATATATGACATTCAAATTCAAACACACCTTGGCTGTAATTCTCGCAGTAGTTACCGTAGCTTGTTCTGTTGTCGGAACATTAGCTGTTTCTGCCGCAGAAACAGACTCTCTGCCTGCAACAGAGGCAACTGTTGCATCTGATGTAACAGATACGAGCGTTGAACCAACTCAGGCAACCGAGCCTTCACAGCCGGTAACGGAGCCGCCTGTAACTCCTACGGTTCCTCCGACTCAGCCGTTTAAGCCGAATGTGGGCGCAATCAAGAATCTCAAAAGAACGCAATATACAACAAATTCGCTTTCGTTCAAGTGGGATAAAGTAAGCGGTGCAACAGGCTATGTAATCTACTACCGCAACAATGACGCACACAAGAATTTTTCAAGATTTACATATGTAAAGTCAAATGCCTGTACACTCAAAAAGATTAGAACAGCAACCTGGTATGATGTAAAGGTTGCCGCCTATGTTGAGCATGACGGTGTAAAGTATGAGGGTAAGAGTCAGACCTACAGAACAGCTACTCTCCCGAATGCCGTAAGCGTTTCACTCAAGGAGTCGGGTGCTGCAATTACACTTTCGTGGTCAAAGAACTCACAGGCAACAGGCTACAAAATCTACCGTATGAGCGGTGACACAAAGGGCAGGTATGTTCTTTACAAGACAATCACTTCAAATTCCACAACTTCTTTCAGAGATAAGGGAGTTAAGAACGGCAGAGCGTATTACTATCAGATTAGGGCTTACCGTGCAATCAAAAAGAACACTTACTATTCGTCACCGTCAACAATAAGATGTGTGGCAGGTCTTAATGCCGTTAATTTCAAGACAGATACAAGGCTTTCAAGAGTAAATCTCACATGGGGCAAGGCAATGACCACTCCGACAGCATATGAGATTTTCTATTCAACCTCAAAGAACGGAAAATATACAAAGCTTGGTGAAACAAAGAATACTTTCTACAACACCAAAAAGCTTACAGTCGGCAAGACCTATTACTTCCGTATTCGTGCTTACAAGTATTCGGGACCGAGCAGTAACCCGAAAAAGTACAAGTGCCTCGGCACATTCCAGACAAAGAGTGTAAAGATCAGCAAGAATGCCTACGGTGTTTCAGTCGGCAATACCTATGTTGAAATCAGTATCAATCAGCAGCATATGTGGTACTACAAGAACGGTAAGCTTGTTGTTGAAACAGATGTTGTAACCGGCAACTACGGTACAAACGATACGCCAAAGGGTGCATATTCAATTATTTACAAGGCATCTCCTGCAACACTTATGCTGAATTCCCATGTAACATTCTGGCTTCCGTTCACATCTGACGGTTGCGGAATCCATGACGCATCATGGCGAGCAAGCTGGGAATACGGCGGAACAAGGTACAAGGGTCACGGCTCACACGGCTGTGTAAACACACCGTACAACGCAGCTAAGAAAATCTATAACAACATTTCCTCAGGAACCCGTGTTGTTGTTTATTGATTTTTATCCGTAGCGAAAACTTGATAAAATAATTAAGGCTGACAGATTTTTAATAACCTGTCAGCCTGATTTTTATATGAAAGTTATTGTTAATCAGTAGGGGCGTTCATCGGACGCCCGCAAGTAATAGTGTAAACTATATGTTAAAACAAATTTTATAAAGACCGCAAAACAATCGTCATACTGTAGCGGCGAACCTCGTTCGTCAATCGTATCGTGTGTAAACACGATACGAATAAAATTATATTGGCTACAATTAACTGTGCTTTAATCCCATAATGATACCAAGGGCAATGTTTTGTTTTTCTTTTGGCAGACAACGAAATTCGTTAAGAAGTTTGCATTCCGTTTCCGAAAGTTCCGACTGAGCAATTTTGTCAATCGGCTGTTTGATGTCCGTATATTCAATTATATAATCAACAGATGTATTAAAGATTGACGCAAGCTTTTTGAGCGTTGTAATGCTCGGTTCAACCTTTCCGTTTTCATATTCGCTGATTATCTTTTGCGAAAAGTTAAGTTCCATTCCCAATGCAATTTGGTTCATAGATTTTTCTTTTCGTAGTTCCTTTATTCTTCGCA
Source organism: Ruminococcoides sp. (assembly GCF_057037865.1). Classification (NCBI taxonomy): domain Bacteria; kingdom Bacillati; phylum Bacillota; class Clostridia; order Eubacteriales; family Oscillospiraceae; genus Ruminococcoides; species Ruminococcoides sp. The sequence goes on along the minus strand of NZ_DBLZMS010000001.1, from coordinate 315,568 downwards.
TTTACAGTACCTGCTCCATAAATTATACCTTGTGAGTATAATATTATAACTTTTTGTTGACAAAAATATACGATAAGAGTATAATTTAAGAAAATAAAGTATATAAATGATGAGCTCAATTTTTGTTTGTGGGGAGTTTTTTAGTTTTAATAAAGGTAGGGATGCAGAATGATTATTATATTTAGTGATTGCGGTTTCATTATTGTGGCAATTATATTTTTTCTGTGTGGTAGTTACAAAGTAGGTGAAGTAATTGCGGACTTTATTGTCGATAATTGTTATATAATACTTGTTGTTTTATTAATCGCTACTTTTCTTATATCTTTATATTCAGTCCGAGATAATTATTCAAAATCGGTTCAGATTACAGCTACGATTGGGTTTACAATACTTGATTTTGCAAAAATGTTAATTCTTTATTTGTTAATAGTTACTTGGGCTATAGATTATGCTTATTTTGGTAATGTAATAGGTTCAATTGTTTCGCTTTTTGCAATACCGGCTGCTTTAATCTTTATTACTTGTTTGTGTATAATACCAACTTTTGCCCTTAGGTTAGAATATTCAAAAGATGGTAGTATGCTCAATATATGCTTAATAATGGCATTGGATTTATTATTAACGCTACTATTTATCATACTTGTTCGTTTTGTTATAGCAGAAAATTTTCCGACAACTTATTCATTAATGCTGTCTAATGGTTGGTGGGAAAATATTCTTAACATTGCAAGAAAATGATGATTGCATTAAAAAACAGACTGATAATCTGTCAGTCTGTTTTTGTATGAATGTTATTGTTAATCAGTAGGGGCGTTCATCGTTCGCCCGCTTTGATGAAATTATTTGTTTTACTAAAATGTTTTGATGTAATGAAAATTGTGTATAATCTGTAGCGGCGGTCAGCGACCGCCAATCGTACCGATTGTAAAATCGGTGCGACTTAACACAAATTATGCCCGAGCGTAAAATTGTTACCTTTTCTACAATGCAATGTAGCGGCTAACCTCGTTTGCAAATACACACGAAATGAATAAGTAATCGCAGAAAATATTTTGTTTATTAATATATAATTATAAGATGGCAAAGATATGCTTATCTTCGTTTTGGTTGCAAAACCAAAACGATTGGCGATCACTGATCGCCGCTACATTATTTCGGTAACTGCATTTCATTTATAAAATTTGTTTTAACATATAATTTATGCCTTTACTTGGCGGGCGTCCGATGAACGCCCCTACAGTATGACGGTAGTTTTGCGGCATTAATAAAAATGTTCCCTTACGAACTCGGTTGTGTGGCGGTTTTACTGCACATTTTGCCGTCAACATCTGTGTAGTATTCGCCTTTGAGCAGAATTTGCGAAATCGGAACGATTTCGTAGCCCTCGGACTTGATTGCCTCGATTACCGTCGGCAATGCTTCGGGGGTATTTTTTGCACCGTTATGCATCAATATAATACTGCCGTTCCTGATTTTTTTCATAATATTCTGCTTTATCTGCTCGGGAGTAGGATCTTTCCAGTCGAGCGAATCGACATCCCATTGCACGCAATACATATTACAGCCGTTGACCGACTTTACAACATCATTGTTGTAATCGCCGTAGGGGGCTCGGAACAGGGTGGGAGTTTTGCCCGTAAGCTCCTTGATTTTTTCGTTGCAGGACTGAATCTGACCGACCATATCGGACGATGACATCTGCGTCATATGCGGATGTGTGTTGCTGTGATTGCCCACATCGTGACCGTGCTTTGCAATATCTTTTACGCTGTCGGGATAATTCTTAACCCAGTCGCCCACAAGGAAAAATGTTGATTTCACCTTGTATTTGTCGAGAATTTCAAGCAGATGCTCGGTCTGTTCATTGCCCCATGCCGCATCAAACGACAGGGCAACCTGCTTTTTGTCCGTGTCAACATAGTAAATGGGAATTTCACGCTGAGCAGCCGCACTCTGAACGGCTCGAACGGTTGATGTGACTGCAATTGCTCCTGCAAGCACTCCGATTAAAAGACAGAATCCGATTGATATTAGATTTCGTTTTGTTATGATATACAAACGCATAAAATCCCCTCCATACCAAATTTATATGAAGGGGATTTTTATTTATTCATATTTTGTATTAATTAGGTGCGTTCATTGGGCGATAGCAGTCAAGTTAACCCTCAACATGCCATTCAATGCCGTCTTTTGTGTCCTTGACAACAACTTTCATCTCTTTAAGCTTGTCACGGATAGCGTCGGCTGTCGCCCAATCCTTTTCGGCACGGGCTTTTGTACGCTGTGCAATAAGCTCCTCAACTTCCTTGGCAAAGTCATCGTCAGCGTCCGCTTTGTTGCTTTCGGGAACTTTTGTAAGGTCGAGTGAAAGCACCTTGTCAAATTCGCCGATTACATAAAGCTTTGTTGCATCGTCTGCGTCAGCCTTGAGAACATCATAAACGCAGGTGAGGGCAAGAGAAGTGTTGAGGTCGTTGTCAAGTGCCTCGCTAAATCCCTTTGTAAGCTCCTCAGCCTTTGCCATATCAGGATCACCGTCCCTTGAAAGAGCGGAAATTCTCTTTACAAGCTTGTTGTAGGCTGTGGCTGTGTTGTCAAGGTTGTCATATGAGAATGTGAGCGGCTTGCGGTAGTGGCTCTGGAGGCAGAACATTCTGTAAACAAGCGGATTGTAGCCCTTTTCTTCAAGAAGCGAAACTGTAAGGAAACCGCCCTTTGACTTGCTCATTTTACCCCTTGCATCATTGAGGTGAAGTACATGGAACCAGTACGGACACCACTTGTGACCGAGAAAAGCCTCGCTCTGTGCAATTTCGTTTGTGTGATGTGGAAAAGCATTGTCAATGCCGCCACAGTGAATATCAAGATATTCACCGCAATGCTTATAGCTGATGCATGAACATTCGATGTGCCAGCCCGGATAACCTACGCCCCACGGACTGTCCCACTTGAGCTCCTGTGAATCAAACTTTGACTTTGTGAACCAGAGAACAAAGTCAGCTTTGTTACGCTTGTTTTCGTCCTCTTCAACGCTGTCACGAACGCCGACAGCAAGGTCATCCTCATTCATATTGCCGAACACATAGTAGTTGTCGAGCTTTGAAGTGTCAAAGTAAACATTGCCGCCTGCAATGTAGGCATAGCCCTTTTCAAGCAGAACGGAAATCATATTAATAAAATCGTCAATGCAGTTTGTTGCAGGCTCTACAACATCGGGACGCTTGATGTTGAGCTTTTCGCAGTCGGCAAAAAATGCGTCTGTGTAGAACTTTGCAATCTCCATAACAGTTTTATGCTCACGCTTTGCGCCTGAAAGCATCTTATCCTCGCCTGTGTCGGCATCGCTTGAAAGATGACCTACATCTGTGATGTTCATTACACGGTTTACATCATAACCCGAAAAACGAAGATACTTTTCAAGAACATCTTCCATAATATAGGTGCGAAGATTGCCGATGTGGGCATAGTGATAAACAGTAGGACCGCAGGTGTACATATTAACCTTGCCGGGTGTGTGCGGTACAAATTCCTGCTTTGTCTGTCCGAGAGAATTATATAAAATCATTTGCTATTCCTCACTTTTTACATTTTCCTTTTTCAGCTCATCAAGCTGTTTTTGAAGTTCAAAAATTTTATGCTCAAGATTGCACAATGCAAGTGCAACCGGATCCGATACATGAATCTGGTCAAGGGTTTCACTGCGAACACCGTTGACTTTTACTACTCTTGCCGGAACTCCGACAGCCGTTGCATTCGGCGGAACTTCGCTTAAAACAACCGCACCTGCGGCAATTCTTGCGTTGTCACCAACCTTGAACGGACCGAGAACCTTTGCACCCGAGCCGACAAGCACATTGTTGCCGAGTGTGGGGTGTCTTTTTCCCGTTTCTTTGCCTGTTCCTCCGAGAGTAACATTCTGATAAATGGTGCAGTTGTCTCCTATTATTGTAGTTTCGCCTATGACAACGCCCATTCCGTGATCTATAAACAGTCCCTTGCCGATAGTTGCACCCGGGTGAATCTCAATTCCCGTCTTGTGACGACTGCGTTGAGAAATCCACCTTGCAAGAAACTTGAGGTTGTGTCGCAAACACCAGTTGGCTTTTCGGTGAGAACGCACCGCCTTGAAACCCGAGTAGAGAAAAAACACCTCTGCTCTGCTCCTTGCGGCAGGATCACGCTCCATAACCGCATCAATATCCGCTTTCAGGGTTTTAAACACGCAATCACCCTCCTGTCAAGACCGTGAGAGTATGTTCTCAGGTCTGAGAAATAAACTGTCTGTTTTGAATTATATATACAACGCCCGAAATGATTGTGAATACAACCGAAATCCAGATGAGAATTTCTCCCACCACAAAGAAAATCGGTTCAAATGTTGCCGTGTTTATAAAATTAAGTCCGACTTCGGGCAGTTCAAGCACGATTTGCATTGCAATTACTGCAATTATAGCAATCATCTGTGAAACCGTCTTTGCTTTGCCCCACATATTAGCGGCGACAACCTTGCCTTTTGAGGCGGCAATCAGCCGTATTGAGGTGACGGAAAATTCACGGAAAAGCACGATTATGACCGCAACGCAGTCACATATTCCAAGCTGTACAAAGCACAGAAATGCGGCAAGCACAAGGATTTTGTCTGCAAGCGGATCTGCAAATTTTCCGAAGTCTGTAACAAGACCGTTTTTTCTTGCAATTTTTCCGTCAAACATATCTGTGAGTGACGCCGCAATAAAAATAATCAGGGCAACGGCATTGTTGAGCGGAAAGTTTGCAAGCAATGCCACCACAAAGAACGGAACAAGAATTATTCGTCCTACTGTCAGTTTATTTGGTAAGTTCATTTTATGTGCCTTTCAAAGTTAAATATTATGAAATTGCTGAGTCTTTTAGCCACTTAGTCGATTTTGCCGACAAATTCGCCTACAGGATCGCAGCCTGTGTAATCGGTTACACGCACCTTGACAAAATCTCCTGCCTTTGGCTTTTCACCGTCACAGGTGAAGAATACACAGCCGTCAACCTCGGGGGCGTCGGCATAGCTTCTGCCGAAGAAACATTCGGCAAGCTTGTCAAAGCCTTCAACAAGAACTTCAATCTCTTTGCCAACAAGGCTTTCGCAGTATTCAGCCATAACCTGCTGTTGATGCTCCATAATAATATCGGCACGCTTCTGCTTGATTTCTTCGTCAATTTGGTCGGGCATTTCAGCTGCCTTTGTGTCCTCCTCGGGAGAGTAGGCAAAACAGCCGAGTCGTTGAAACTTCATATCGGCGGCAAACTCTGCAAGCTCATTGAACTGCTCCTCGGTTTCACCGGGAAAACCTGTAATAAAGGTTGAGCGGAAGATTACATTCGGAATTTTATCCTTAATCTTGTTCATGAGTGCAGTGAGGCTTTCTCTGTCGCCGTGACGATTCATTCTGCGGAGAATATCCTTGTTACAATGCTGGAGTGGAATATCCATATATTTTACAATCTTATCTTCACTTGCAATTGTATCAATAAGCTCGTCTGTAATTCGGTCGGGATAGCAGTAGAGAACCCTTATCCATTTAAAGCCGTCAATCCTACAAAGTCTTCTGAGAAGCTCTGCAAGCATCGGTTTGCCGTATTTATCTTCACCGAAACGGGTTGTGTCCTGAGCAATGACATTGAGTTCCTTGACTCCACGCTCAGCAAGATCTTCCGCCTCTTTTACAACATCTTCAATATCTCTGCTGCGGAATCTTCCTCGAATCATCGGGATTGCACAGTAGGAACAACGGTTGTCGCAACCCTCGGCAATTTTGAGATAAGCGGTGTAGGGGGGAGTTGAAAGGATTCTTCCGCCCTCAAGCGGCAGACAAACCTTGTCGGGGAAGCTTTCGCACTTCTGTCCGTCAAGTGTTTCCAAAACGATGTCTGCGATAGTTTCGTTAGCACCGATTCCGATAACCGAGTCAACCTCGTAAAGCTGTTCGGAAATTTCCGACTTATATCTTTGAGCAAGACAGCCTGTTACGATGATTGCCTTGATTTTGCCCTCGTCCTTGAGCTTGCCGAGTTCAATAATTTCGTTAATGCTTTCCTGTTTTGCACTTTCGATAAATCCGCAGGTGTTTACAATTACTGCGTCCGCATCTGCCGGATCGTTCACAATAATAAATCCTCTGTTCTTGAGTGTGTACAAAAGCATCTCGGCGTCAACCTGATTTTTTGCACAACCGAGTGATACAATGCCTACTTTATAATTCATAATCAGTCTTCCTCTGTGTATTCTCTGAGGACGGTCTTAATGTCATCCCATCCGTATCCGAGCCTTTGCAGAGCGGCAACGGCTCTTCGCCTTATTTTTTCATCATTTATGTTTTTATATTTTCTGTCGATAACCGCCCTTATTCCGTCACACGGATCAAAGTCGATTTCTTCGATAATCTCTTCTGCAAGTTCACGGTCAATTCCCTTTTGAACAAGCTGTCTTACCGCACCTCTCGGAGCATTATGCTTTGAAAACAAAAGCTGTTCGGCATATCGTCTTGCAAAGTTTTCGTCATTTACAAGACCGAGTTCTTCCATTCGTTCAACAGCCTTTTCCGCCGATTCTTCATCACAGGTGCGTTTGATTTTGTCGGTGAGTTCTTTTTTTGAGTGGTCACGATAGGAAATAAGCCACAAAGCCTTTTCCTTTGCACGGCGCTCATTGCTTAGCCTGATAATCTCGTGCAGATCCTCGTCATCAATCTCTCTGCCGACATCAAATCGGTTTTCAATAACTGTGCGTGCATCAAGATTCATAACATATTCGCCGTCAATGTAGAGCGCACACATCGCCTTTCTTCGTGGTTCAACTGCGGTTATAAGCATCAGTCGTCAACCAGAACATCAATTTTTGCACCGCTCTTTTTCTCTGTCTTATCCGCAGAATCAGGCTTGATTTCTTGGTTTGCAGACGGAACTTCGGTAATTTTTACCTTTGGAGCAGGCTTTTTGCGTTCATAAAGCTTGTCAATATTTTCCCAGAGTTTCTTCTCAATTTCAGCAGCAAGCTCCTTGTCGGTTTTGAGAAGTTCCTTGACCTTGTCACGTCCCTGTCCGAGTCGTCTGCCGTCATAGCTGAACCATGCTCCTGCTTTTTGAACAACCTCAGCCTTTACGGCAAGATCAAGAAGTTCGCCCTCACGGGAAATGCCTTCACCGTACATAATATCAAATTCAGCCTCACGGAACGGAGGCGCAATCTTGTTTTTTACAACCTTTGCTCTTGTGTGTGAACCGACCATTTCACCGCCTGATTTAAGGGTTTCAACTCTTCGTATATCAATACGAACGGAGCTGTAGAACTTGAGCGCACGACCGCCGGTTGTTACTTCGGGGTTGCCGTAAACAACACCGACTTTTTCACGCAACTGGTTAATGAAGATTGCAACGCAGTTTGACTTTGAAATTGCGCCTGCGAGTTTACGCAGTGCCTGTGACATAAGTCTTGCGTGCAGACCTACATGGCTGTCACCCATTTCGCCCTCAATTTCAGCCTTTGGAACAAGAGCCGCAACAGAGTCGATTACGATAACATCAATCGCACCGCTTCGGATAAGTGCCTCTGCAATTTCAAGAGCGTCTTCACCCGTGTCCGGCTGTGAAACGAGGAGTGAATCAACATCAACACCGAGAGCCGCCGCATATGTCGGATCAAGTGCATGCTCAACATCAATAAATGCAACATTGCCGCCGTTTTTCTGTCCCTCTGCAATGCAGTGGAGAGAAAGTGTTGTTTTACCCGAAGATTCAGGTCCGTAAATTTCAACAATTCTTCCGCGGGGAAGTCCGCCGATTCCGAGTGCAATATCAAGCGAAAGCGAACCTGTTGAGATGTGTTCAATGTTCATATGTTTATTTTCGCCAAGACGCATTACAGCACCTTTGCCGAACTGTTTTTCAATTTGTGTGAGCGCAGTTTCAAGCGCTTTGTTTTTATCTACTGCCATTTTATATACCTCCGTACTCCGCAAAGGGAGCTGATGTTTTTCAGTCTGTAACATAACCGTCACTTCATCGGTGGTTATGTCCGCACTAAGATTATAAAATATGTGAGGGGAAAATGCAATAATTTGGCGGTAATTTTATCGAACAAAATTTCTAAAATCAGAGCAAAGTCCCAATAATCGCCCTCTGCACACCGCCAAAGTCAAGCGAAATTTTAAAATCCGAAAAGCCTTTGTCAGTCATAAGTGCCTTTACTGCGTCAGCCTGATTTTCTCCGAGTTCAAATGCAAGCGCACCGCCTTTTTTGAGTTTTCTGCTCCAACGGCTCACTATTTCACGGTAAAAATCGTAACCGTCCTCGCCGCCGTCAAGTGCAAGTCTTGGTTCAAGCCGAACTTCTTTTTGAAGTGTTTCGATGTCGGCTGATTTTATATAAGGCGGATTTGAAACAACGAGGTCAAGCTCACCGTCTGCAAATGTATCGCAGATTTTGAGAGCGTCAGCCATAACGGGCTTTACTGACGAATTGTTTTCTTTTACATTTGTTTCAAGATATGAAAAAGCGGTTTCGTCAATTTCAACTGCCGTAACTTCGGCACCCGAAATTTTATCAAGTGCAACGGCAATTGCACCGCTGCCCGAACAGAGGTCAACCGTCTTTTTGTCGGTTCTGTTTTCGAGAAAATCAATGCAGAGATTGACAACCACTTCCGTGTCATCACGGGGAATGAGCACGCCTCTGCCCACCTTAAAATCGAATCCCATAAAGCTCCATTCGCCGAGAATATACTGCAACGGCTCGCCTGAAATTCGTTTTTCTATAAATTTTAAAAAGTTATGTGAACAGTTTTCATCGGCTTTATCAGTTTTGTGTATGATAAAGCCGACTCTGTCAAGCGAAAAAGCCTTTTGTAAAAGACTTTGCGCCTCAAATTTTGAATTTTCAATATTATTATTCTCAAGCAGTTTAAGTCCGCTTTGATAAATTTCGTTTACAGTCATTACTTGCTTACAATGTCCGAGCCGTCCTCGGGGATAACAGCCTTGATAGCCTCAATTGCAACTTCAATCATAGTGTCATCAGGCTCTTTTGTTGTGATTCTCTGTGCCCAAAGTCCGGGAGCGGCAATGATTCTTGTTGCGGCATTGTCGTGCTTACCGCAGATTTTGATAAGCTCGTAACCGATTCCGCATGAAACGGGGAGAAGAAGAATCTTGAATACAGGTCTTAAAAATCCGATGCCGAAAGGTGCAACAGGAACGAAAAGACCGACAAGAATGCCGACAATCAGCATAAGAACCATAAAGCTTGTTCCGCATCTCGGGTGAAAACGGCTCTGCTTTTTAACATTTTCAACTGTGAGTTCTTCTTCGTTTTCGTAACAGAAAATTGTCTTGTGCTCGGCACCGTGGTACATAAACACTCTTTTCATTTCTGTCATTTGTGAACATACTATAATATAAAGTAAGAAAAGAATAATCTTGAGAACACCCTCAAAAACAGACTTCCAGAAAACAGCGTTTCCGCCGTCACCCTTGAAAGCGGGTACAACATTTGCACTGAGGTCAAACAGGAAAGAGGGGACAAAGAAGAAAAGTCCCACGGCAAGCGCAACACCGAGGATTGACGCAATTACCATCATAACCTTAACAAGCTTGTCGCCGAATTTATCGTCAAGCCATTTTTCAAACTTTGACGGTTCTTCTTCGATTTCGGTCGATTCAATTGCCTTATCGGCAGAGAGCATAAGCGCTTTGTAGGAAAGTCGCATTGAGTCAATAAGACCTGCGATTCCTCTTAAAAACGGAAGCTTGAAAAGCTTACATTTTGAGGGAATTGTGTTTATGCTTATATCCTCGCTGTAAATCTTGTCGGGTGCGGTACGAACACACACGGTTGTGCGTTTCGGACCTCTCATCATAATGCCTTCAATCAGGGCGCTGCCGCCGATTGAGGTGATTTTTTTAGTAGTATTTTTAGCCATTAGCTGTTCCTTTCTGTATTAGGCTGCACAGAGAAATAAGATTAAAGCTTAATGTTTTCGGGAAGTGAGTTTTCACTGCCCTCCTTATACACAGGGAAGGTGAGCGTTACGGTTGTGCCGACACCCTCTCCGCTTTCGATATCAAGTGAACCGTTGTGGAGGTTCATAATCTCATCGGCAACCGCAAGTCCGATTCCCGAACCGCCGACAGTCTGGTTTGCTTTGTAGAATTTTTCCTTAACCTTTGGAAGATCCTCGGCAGAAATTCCACAACCCGTGTCGGTTATTACAATCTTGATAATATCGGGTTCATCTTTGCTGTAGATTACCTGAGCGGCAACAACACCGCCCTTTGGTGTGTATTTCAACGCATTGTCAAGCACATTGAGGAAAACCTGCTTGAGCCTGTTTTTATCGCCGTAAACGGCAGGATAAACAACCTCGGGTTCATCATAAAGAAGATGCTTGCCCTCTGTAACGGCTCTTTCCTTTAAGAAGTAAACCGCATCGTCAAATTCGGCAAGAATGTCAAGCTTTTCCTTGATGAGCTTCATTCTTCCGCTCTGAATACGGCTGAAGTCAAGAAGCTCTTCTACAATGCTTGTAAGGCGTGAGCTTTCGCTGATAATAACTCCCATACCACGGTCAAAGGTTTTGCGGTCAAGCTTTCCTCTTTCGGAAAGCTGCATTGTTTCAGCCCAGCCCTTAATCGCCGTAAGCGGAGTACGCAACTCGTGTGATACTCGTGAAATAAAATCGTTTTTCATCTGATCAGCTGTCTGCAAATCAAGAGCCATATCGCTTATTGCATCACAGAGGTCGCCGATTTCATCATCGTATTTGTACTCAATCTTTTTTGCCTGTGAAAAATCGCCGTGGGCAATCTTGCTTGAAATCTCCGAAAGTTTTCTTATCGGGGTAACGATTGAACGGATAAACATAAGTCCCGACAATATTACAAGGGCGATGATAACAAGACCGCACGCAATAACTGCCGCAGAAACAAGCACAATTGCCGTGTTGACCTGTTCCATTGAAACAATGTATCTTACCGCACCTACGCAGGTTCCGTTTTCGTTGGTGATGATTCTTGTCAGGCTCATTGCACTTTCGTTCGATGAAAGCTTGCCGTTCCAATATGCACAGCCGTTTTCGTTTGAGAGTGCATCATTAAAATCGGGAATCTGCTCGTTGTCATCAGGGGTGAATCCTGTTGAAGTCATGACAACTCTGCCGGAGGAATTGATTACAAGAACCTCCATTTCTTCTTTTTTGTCAAAGTTTTCAACATAATCACGGGCAGACGCCGTAAACGAGGTTGAACTGTCGCTCTGAAATCCCGAAAAGACAAGTGAAAGTTCGCTGCTTGTTGTGTTCAGGTTCTGTTCAACGCTGTTTTGAAAAATATATGTAACAATGAAAATAAGGCTGACAACAATAAGGATTATGATTGTCAGTATAACACTCAATGTGTTGAGCATCCATCTTTTTGAAATACCCTTAAAAATTGTTGCCGCCCTCCTCTTTAGATTGTATAAATTTTATGCAGGCTGTTTTGCAAAGTTATTCGCCTGAATCCCACTTGTAGCCGAGTCCCCAAACCGTGATGATATGTTTAGGATTTGAAGGTTCGTCCTCAACCTTCATTCTGAGTCTGCGGATATTAACATCGACAATTTTATCCTCGCCGACATAAGCGTCTCCCCATACATGGTTGAGAATGTCGATTCTGTCAAGAGCAACACCCGGATTCGAGAAGAAGTACTCCATAATCTGGAATTCAACCTGTGTGAGTTCAATCATCTTTCCGCTCTTCATAAGCGCACGGTTGCGAAGATTGAGTGTGAATTCGCCCGATTTAAGCTCTTCTTTAAAGTTGTTTTCGGAATGCGACTGTGCAAGCGCAACTCTCCTGTAGAGTGAATCAACTCTTGCAAGAAGCTCACTCGGTGAGAAAGGCTTTGTAACATAGTCGTCTGCACCGAGCATAAGTCCTGTTACCTTGTCCATTTCCTGAGTTTTTGCCGAAAGCATAATAATTCCGATTCCGCCGTTGCGGTTTCTCAGCTCCTTACAAACCTGAAAACCGTCAATACCCGGCATCATAACATCAAGAATCGCAACATCAAAATCGCCGTTGTTTTCTTCATATTTCTGCAAAGCCGCCTCGCCGCAGTCTGCCTCAACTACATCGTAGCCTGCCCTTGTAAGATTGATAACGACAAAGTCACGAATTGCCGCTTCATCCTCACAAACAAGAATTTTTTTCATATCAAAACCTCCGTTGCTGTGATCAGATTCCCGACTGATCAAGTGTGGAAAAACCTGTCTTGATTTCGTCGTCACTTAGCGAAATCTGTGTGTCGGGATTTATATTATTAAATGTGTATGCATATTTATCATCTTTTGTAATCAGCGTAAAATCATCAGATTTGCCCGATTCCCATTCGCTTATGGGGAACACCTTTATTTCAAAAAGCTCCGTGTCAAGCTTAGTGCCGTTCCATGCATAGAATGAGGTGGTTTCGCTTTCAAGGTCGGTAATTGCCGTAACCTTGTTTTCGCTCCACTTATCGGCATAGTTCATCATAAACATATAATCGTAATTTATGATTACCGCCTGTTTTGCAACAAGCGCCTCCTTGGGTGTGTCAAAGCTGTTCCAAATGATTTTGTCGGCATAAATATTTTTGCTGTCACCGCTCTGTTTCGGCAGATCAAGCGTAACGGGAATTTCAAGCTTTCCGTCCTTGTCAATGTCCGAACAGATGACCTGCGATGAACGCCGGGTTATATTTTTTGCTTTTTCTTTAAAAAGAGGATTACGCAGAATTGCAAGGTCACGGCTGTAAAAAATAACCTGTGTGTTAGTAACCTCATTTGCGGAAGTTCCGTCAACGACAATTCCCGTAATATCGTTATCAAGCTTTGTAACGGCAATGTTCTTGTACTTTACAACATTCGGATCCATGTTTGCCATTGCTTTGGCATACAGGCTTTTGCTGTCCTCGTTGTAATCAAGCATTGACGCAAGGGCCTCGTTTTCGGTTGTGTAGAGAACAAGCGACATAATCTCGCTTGTTCCGTCATTGTCAAAATCCCCCGTAACAAAGCTTGAACAGCTTTGTCCCGAACCCACTTCGTTTGTCTTGCCTTCCGAGTAGGAGTAGCAGGAAAGCTTGCCGACATTCGGAGTGTAGGTTGTTGAATTAACGATGATTTCAGCCTTTCCGTTGCCGGTTAAATCCGCAAAGTCAACGCTGTCAATATCGGTGGTTTCAAAGATATTGTCGGACGCAATCTCCCACGAATTGTCTTTTGAGTACATGACAAGCATATGAACCGAAGAAGTTTCGGCACTGTTGCGAAAAAATGCAACAGCCTCGTTGCTGTCGTTTCCGTCAAGGTCGGTCATGATGATTGCACTGCGGAATTTTCCGTTTTTAGGATATTTCAGCGTATAACTGCTGTCAGCCGTTTTGGCAATAAGCTGTTCAATTTCAGCCTCATCTCCGACTGCCTTAGGAGGACGAAGAAGATTTTCTGCGCTGAAATCCGTGATGTTGCAACCGCTCAAACCGACAAGCATTGAACCGATAACCAAAGCCGAAATCAGCTTTTTAATCTTCACAAAAATCCCTCCCGTCTTTATTTATGGGGCTGTCAAGGCTTTTGTCTTGCAATAAGATACTTGATTTTTATGCCCTCTTCGGAGAACATTTTTTCATGCTCTGTTTCAATATTATCGGTAACATCGCTTGCGTGCAAATCACGGGTGAGATACAAAATTTCATATCCGCTCTGCTCAAAGTATTCAAGACTTTCGTCAAACAGCTCGTCATCATCGGTTTTGAAACGGATTTCGCTGTCAGGCTTCAAGAATGTTTTGTACATTTCAAGCTTTTTGTAGTATGTAAGTCTGCGCTTTTTGTGCTTTGCTCTCGGCCACGGATTGCAGAAGTTGATGAAAAGTCTGTCAATCTTATCGTCAGCCGTAATAATTTTGTCAAGCATTTCAACATTGTACTTTACAAGCAAAAGATTTGTAATATCATCCTGCGTTTTGCCGGCGTCCTCAAAAAGCTTTACAATTGTTCTTCTGCCGACGCCGAGCATATCGACCTTGATGTCAAGTGCGATAATATTTTTGTCGGGGTTTTTAAGCGCAAGCTGTCCCGCAAAACCGCCCTTGCCGCAGCCTATTTCAAGATACAACGGCTGTTCCTTTTTGAAAGCCTGCATCCATTTTCCGGCGTTTTCTTCCGGATTCTTTACATAAAAATTGCAAACGGAAAGCTCCGGTTCTGCCCATTTCTTTTTTCTGATTCTCATAATACCTCATTTTGCGGTGCGTACAGACGGCGCACTACCACATATAGTAATTTACCGTATCATTATATCAAATTGTAACAAATTATGCAACAAATATTTTGATAATGATGCTTACAGGTTAAATAAATTTAATCATATCGTCACAGGATTGCGATTTTGTAAAAATAATCTCGGAAAATTCTTTTGAAAGCTTGTTTACAAGCGGTAAAATTACAATATTTTCACTTTTGAAGTGACCTGCGTCAATAATGTCAATTCCGAGTGAATTTGCGGCGATAATCTCATGGTGCTTGATTTCTCCCGTGACAAGCACATCAACACCCGCCAAAGCCGCATCAAACACATTTGAACCGCCTGCACCCGACGATACGGCAACCTTTTTAACCCTGTCTTTAATGTCGGTGTAGCGAAGTCCCTTGCAGTCAAGATTTTTCTTTGCAAGCTTTGCAAAATCGTGAATATCGGTTTCGCTTTCAAGCTCGCCCGTGAACATACACTCGCCAAGTTCCGACAACACGGGATTTTTGACTCCGAGTGCGTCTGCAAGACAGATGTTTACTCCGAACTTTTCGCCAAGGTCAAGGTTGGTGTGCATACAAACGGCAGAAATGCCCTTTTGTGCAAGCAGATAGGGAACGGAAGAAGGCGAAAGCCTTTTTATAGGGGCAAAAATTACGGGATGATGACTGATAATCAGCTCACATCCCAGACTTTCCGCCTCATTCACAACATCTTCCGTAATGTCAAGAGCGACAAGCACACGGCTTACGGCTGTGTATTTGTCGCCCACAATAAGCCCTGCGTTGTCAAAACTCATCTGAGTTGCACAGGGCGCAAATTCTTCAAAAAAATTAAGTATATCGTTTATGGTTTTCACTTAAAG
The DNA here is from genome assembly GCF_057037865.1 of Ruminococcoides sp. Lineage (NCBI taxonomy): Bacteria > Bacillati > Bacillota > Clostridia > Eubacteriales > Oscillospiraceae > Ruminococcoides > Ruminococcoides sp. The sequence goes on along the minus strand of NZ_DBLZMS010000001.1, from coordinate 300,403 downwards.
CTCTCCTCAAGAATGCGTGCGGTTTCGGCACAGACAGGGTTGCCCTTAGCCTGTTTTAAAAGTCTGCGCACACAGCCTTTAATAAATCTGCGGTGCATGGAGTTGTTTTTCGGATCAAGCCCGTAAAGAAAAAGGTCGCTTTCGGATACCGTGCGAACCTCACCGCTGTATTCGGCAAGAATTACAGTGTAGCACTTGTTTGCGGCAGTACAGCAGTCACGCTTGATAACGCTGAAACCGTTTGCAAACAGCCAACGCATAAGCTCTTCACTTTTGGTCATAGGCTGAAGAATAAAGTGCTTTGACCTGTCCTTTGAAAACTCCCAGTTTTCGATAATCTGCGAAATGAGTTCTCCGCCCATTCCTGCAATTACTATGTCATCAGCCTCATCGCCCAAAATTTTTTCAAGACCGTTTGAAAGTCTTGCTTCAATTCGATTGTTAAGACCGCTGTTGTTAATTGTTTCAATTCCCCGTTCAAGGGGCAGGGGGTTGATGTCTGCGGCAATCGCTGTGTCGCATCTGCCAATACGGCACAGCCACACCGGAAGATAGGCATGGTCTGTGCCGATATCGGCAACCTTTGCTCTGTCACGCACAAAGTCAGCACAAAGTGCAAGACGGTTATCAAGCGAAAAATCAGATGCGCCGTTCATTATGCAATTGCTTTATTAAGGTCTGCAACGAGTGCGTCTGCGTCTGCACCGTGTACCATACAAGCCTCTTCAATCGTTTCGCCTCGTGATGCAGGACAGCCAAGGCAGTGCATACCGATGCTGAAGAAAAGCTCTGCTGTGTCGGGGTACTGATCAAGAACATCACCGATTATTGAATTCTTTGTAATTTCCATTATAAAAAACCTCCTGTGTCATGAAACTGCAACACCGCTTTGATGTCACACTATAGTAGTATAGCATAAAGCCGTACTTTTTAAAAGTGATATTTTTAATTTTTGTGTAAGGTATAAGTCTTATTTTGCCCAATATTTGCGGTCAAGACTGCGGTATTGAACCGCCTCAAGAACATGCTCGGAGCGGATTATTTCCGACTCGTCCAAATCGGCAATGGTTCTTGCAACTTTCAAAACCCTGTCATACGCTCTTGCGGTGAGACCAAGACTTTCAAAAGCGTCCTTGAGCGTCTTTTCAGCCTCTTTATCAATTATGCAGACCTTTTCAAACTGCTCTGCGTTAATTTTTGCGTTGCAGGTTGTTTTACTGCCCTTAAATCTTTCTCGCTGAATTTCTCTTGCTCTGTCTGCTCTCTTTTTGATGTCGGCTGAACATTCGGCAGATGAAGCGTCACGCAGTTCTTCAAATTTCACGGCAGGCACTTCTACATGGATATCAAAACGGTCGAGAAGCGGACCCGAAATGCGGTTGAGGTAGCGTTTTATCTTCTGTTCCGAACAGGTGCATTTTCTTGTCGGATCACCGTAATATCCGCACGGACATGGGTTCATTGCGGCAACCACCATAATCGAACACGGATAGGTGCATTTCTGACCTGCTCTTGAAATTGTGATAGAGCCGTCCTCAATCGGCTGACGGAGTACCTCAAGCGCCGTTCTTGAAAATTCGGGCAGCTCGTCAAGGAACAGCACACCGTTGTTTGCAAGTGAAACTTCACCCGGTCTGATAGTTCCCGTACCTCCTCCGCCGAGTCCTACGGGCGTTACCGTGTGGTGAGGCGAACGGAACGGCCGTGTTGTGATAAGTCCGTCATGCTTTAGCGTTCCTGCAATTGAGTGGATTTTTGTGGTTTCAATCATTTCGTCAAAGCTCATATCGGGCAGAATTGACGGAACTCGTTTTGCAAGCATACTTTTGCCCGAACCCGGAGGGCCTATGAGCAGAATATTGTGACCGCCGGCAGCGGCAATTTCAAGCGCACGCTTCACCTCAAGCTGACCATTTACCTGGGAAAAATCCGGAATGTAGTCCCGTTCCTCCGTGGGAGAATGTGTATTCGGCTTTGCGGGTGCAGGTTCGAGAATGTGATTGAGATAATCTTTCAGTTGAAGAATGTTGTCAATACCATACACTTCAATTCCGTCAACAACAGCGCCCTCGCTTGCGTTGGCTTTCGGAACATAAATTTTCTTTATACCGCATTCCTTCGCTTTGATTACCATGGGCAGAACTCCGTTGATTCCTCTGACTTCTCCCGAAAGCGAAAGCTCACCGATGAATGCGCAGTCGGAGATGTTGCTCTTAATCTGATTGAGCAGTATAAGAATTGCAACCGCAATCGGCAAATCGTAAATAGGTCCTTCTTTTTTGATATCGGCAGGGGCAAGGTTCACGGTCATATGTGCGGCAGGGTATCTGAATCCGCAGTTCTTTAATGCACTGAGAACCCTGTCCTTGCTCTCACGCACGGCGGTGTCGGGCAGACCGACCATATCAAATTCCCGTGTGCCGTTGTACATTGACGCCTCAAGCTCAACCTTGTAGCCGTCCATACCGCTCACTCCAAAACTGTTGCAGGTAACAACCATAAAAATTCCCCCGAACCGATAAATAAAAATCGTAATAAATTAATAATATAAAGTATAACATTTTCTACTTCTCTTAACAAGTTTCATAATGTATGTAATTTCGACTTTATTTCAGCTATTTTGCACAAATAATTTCCATATCATAATGCAATATTACAGAAATTGCTTTCGGGTTGTTGACATTTGTGCGTTTTTGTTATACTATTAAGCGTATAAGAATAAGTATTAGGGGCAGGTTATGACCGAATTGCAAAAATCCTACGGTACTTTATCCGACGCACAGCTTGCAAATTTTGTGAGTCTTGGTGATGACCGTGCTTTTGATGAGCTTGTCGTAAGATATCTTGACACAATCAGCATAATTGCACGAAAGTTTTCGGCAGAGGGTTATGAACACAATGACTTTGTTCAGGAAGGACTTGTAGGACTGCTTTGTTCCTGCAAAGCCTTTGACCAAAACGGCGGTGCAAACTTTAAAAGCTATATGTCGGTTGTTGTTGAAAGAAGATTTATTTCGATAATCAGACGTGGAGAGCAGAAAAAAGCCATCCCCTCATCAAGCATTGTTCCGATGGACGATGTGGGCGAGTCAATTGAAGATTCCGCCAAAACTCCCGAAGAACTTTTGATGTGCAGAGAACAGCTTGACCAGTTGCTGTTGCGACTTCAAAGTGTGCTGTCAAAGTCCGAATACGATGTTCTTATGCTCTACGGCAACGGCTTGAGCTATAAGGAAATTGCAGAAAAGCTTTCCGTAACCGAAAAGGCGGTTGACAATGCCTTGCAAAGAGCAAGAAAAAAGGTTCACGGCGGTCTGAATGTCGGCTGATCGGTAAACCGAAAATTAATATTTGTCCTTAACAGTATTGCGGTGCAACTCCGCACGGGGCAACAAACTAACCTCCGAGAGGTAGAAAAAGAGAGGTAAATACCAATGTACGAAGATAAGACACTTGTCTGCAAAGAATGCGGAAACGAATTTGTTTTTACTGCAGGAGAGCAGGAATTTTACGCTGAAAAGGGTTTCACAAACGAACCGCAGCGTTGCAAGGCTTGCAGACAGGCTCGTAAAAATGCTGCCAAGACAGAGAGAGAATTCTTTGAAACCGTTTGCGCTGAATGCGGCGGAATTGCAAAGATTCCTTTCAAGCCTGTTGAAGGCAAAAGCTACTATTGCAGCGAATGTTTTGCAAAAAGAAAAGCAGCTGAATAATTAATTGAATTTTTATTGTTTTAGTTTAATTTCTCGTAACTGAGGTTAAATATTTTAATTTTAAAAGCTTGATTATCTTCAGACTAATTTCAAATTTAAAAAGCTAAACACAAAAACGGTGGGCATCTGCTCACCGTTTTTTATGTTTTTCATAATATCACTTCGTTAAAATCAGCAGGGGTCGAGAGCTACTGCGACCATATACATAATTATCGGTAAGTTGGCGGCAATAATATAGTATGGAGTACATATTGCCGCAAAAATTGCAGCCTGTTTGGCTCTTTCTTTTTTTGAACAGGAAATTTTCTTGAATACTATTGCTTTGACAACAAGAAATTCAATTATGCCTGCCACCAATATTAAAGAGAAATAAGAAAATTTTGGAATTGAGATGTGGTAGTAATCAGTCGAGTCTGCAACATATGCAACAGCTATTGCGGTGAATGACGCAATAAAGTTTATAATTGTAAAAATAACAGCTATTATTCCGTAACATTTGTTGTTTATAAGTTTTTTATCTGTTTCATTAGCTTTTTTCTTGGCAAAATGTGTAGCAATGCAGATTGTGATACAAGTAAAAAATAAAGCCGCAAGAATGTTTACTAAAATAGCGGTAAGAGTTGCCGAGTTAAGCATAAATCATCTCTCCTTAAAAGAAAATCATCTTTATGAAAAGTGCATATGGAATAAACAGGTGCCACGGTGCATTTATAACGGCGGTTAAGAATGCAAAAGCCACACCGAAAAGGATACTGTAGAATGGTGTTGAAATCAGCGAAAAAACAATTGATTTTCCGACCTTTGTACCCGTATCGCATTCAAACCTTTTAAACATTGTAAAATAAGCAATAACAGCTTGAATCAAAAATATAAAAACAATACTTCCTATGCTGAATGAAAGATAGCAAGTTAAGTCAGGAAACGGAAGATTAAAAAGCAGTATTGCTGTCATATGCAAAACAAAAAATATCGGGTAAATTATTATGTGATTATTTTTGCTGATGTTTACTTTGTTTTTGTAACCCGCACTTCTTTCTGTATGGCAAAATGCTGTTGTAACAGAAAGTATGGCAAGAAGTACAGATAAAATAATTATAGTGGTTAAGATTTCGGGATTTGAGTTTTTGTTCATAATATCACTTCGTTAAAATCAGCAGGGGTAAAGAGATACTGCGATTATATACGGAACTATCGGTGAGCTTACGATAAATATGTAATACGGTGCGCATATTGCGGCAAAGACTGCGGCTCTTTCCGTTTTGTCTGCCTTTGAACAGGAAAATCTTTGGAATATAGTTGACTTTGCAATAAAAAATTCAACTACGCCTGCCACAAATATTAAAGATAAATAAGAAAATTGTCCTATTGAAAGATGGTTGTAATCACCTGAGTCTGCAATATGTGCAACAGCCATTGCGGCAAATGATGCAATGAAGTTTATAATTGAAAAAATCAGAATTGTTTTTTGATAATCATTTTTTGTTATAAGTGCTTTTTCTTCTGTATCAGCTTTTTTTCTTGCATAATATATAGCAATCGAAACGGTAGTAGATGTAAAAAGTATGGCTGAAAGTATAAATAATAATATAACAACTAGAGTTGCCGAGTTAAACATAAATCATCTCTCCTTAAACACAAAATCAAAATATCATACTGTCGATAATCATACTTGCAATCTGTCCGTAAGGGATCAACAATTCATACGGTGCGTTTGCAAGTGCGGTGAAAAATGAGAGTTTCCATTTTTTATTGTTTGGTATTCCAAATTTGCGATAAACAAATGTGTAGTTCACAAAAATCAATACCACTATGCTTACGATAATAACGAAAATAAACGGAAAAACATATATCAAACCAAGACCGTATGGACTATCCAAAAATTCATAATTTGCTCCGATAATAGCCATGTAAAATATAGATAAGAAGTCCTGCAATAACTGGTCAAATCTTATGTGTGAGTAAATTGCATCCATCACCATCGTCACAATAAATAAAGAAGCTAAAGCCAATAATATGTATCCGACTCCGAATGAAATAGAAGCTGTTTTTATGACCTTGAATTTACCGTTGTAAGATTTTTTAGAAAGGTATTTTGAAATACCGAAATTTACTGCTAAAGCTTTTCCTATGCTTACTGCAACGGCACAAATGCCGAGTATAACATATATGTATGTGTATTTCATAACCAAACCTCCTTAACATTAAATCATACTTTTGAAAATCATCGTTCCAAACTGACCGTAGGGTATTAACAATTCATAAGGTGCGTTTGCAAGTGCTGTGAAAAATGAAAGTTTCATTTTCTTATTTTTAGAAACTTCAAAATCTTTGTAAACGAATTTGTAATTGACGAAAAACAGAACCGGAATGCTTAGAATAACTAAAATAAAGAAAGGTATAACATACGCACCGTACTCATTACCGATTGTATTGTACCATGGACCTAAAAGAGACATTGTAAGTGCAATAAAAAATCCTAAAATCAATTCTACTAAATTTTCTACTATATTAATGTAACTCGATGCACTGCAAAGCGTTATACCTAAAACGATCAGAACAACTAATGCCAACAAAATATAGTTCGTTTCCAAAGTATGTAACGCAACTTTTTTGAATTCAAAATCACCTTTATATGGCTTTTTTGAGAGATATTTTGAAATACCATAGTTTATAGCGAAGGTTTTAAAAATACCTCCGCTGAGAATTACAACAGCAAGCAACATATATAAGATAAATTTCAACATAAAATCACGCTCCTTATCAAGCAATTGAACTAATTCATTAGTACAATTATATAATACAATATCTCTGTACAATTGTCAATCGGAAAACACAAAATTTTTGTTTAATTTCAAATGTTTTTATTACAAAAATTGTATTGAACCGCCCGAATAACATACTTGTTGTCAAATTTGCTTATATAATGTATAATAATAAAAGTAACGATACCGAGAAGGTGATTGCCGTGACGATTGAAAAAATTAAGAGAATTTATGCATCTACCGCAATTTACAAGTTTTCGCAGGGACTAAAGAACGCTGAAACCGATGACTTTGATTCAGCGTTTGACAATGTGCTTGATTTTTTCGGAAACAAAATCGAGGAAGACGCTCTTAAAATTGAATGTTCGGGCGATGAGGTTAATATGATGTTCCTCGATTTTGTAAGAATGTTATCGTCAACCCGCCACCTTGCAATGTGTGTGTTTGTAAACGGCAATGCCGATGTTGATACAGTCAAAAGACTTGAACGCTTTTCGGGTTGGTCGGAGTGCTTTAAGGTTGTTCGTGATATGAATAAACATGATGACAAAATCTGCATCTACATAGGTTTTATAAATTGGTTTGACGGTGAAATTTACGATGTTGATTACACGGTTAATGTAATTTTGTAAGGTCAAATTGCTTGAAAAGTCAGACTTTATCGGATAAAAATTGAAAGTCAGAAAAAGTCAAAAATATTTTAAAATATTAGGAAACGAGAGCATAAGCGAGAATTCGTGAGAATTTCAAAGCTTATGCTTTAATTTTTGACTTTAATTGACTTTGACTTTCTCTGACCTTGATATTATAATGTAGTCAAACAAATGAAAAGAGGCGACCAAAATGAGAATGAGCGATTTGGTGGCACAGTACATTATAGAGATGCTTGACCGTGAAAACGGCAGTGCGGAGATTCAGCGAAACGAACTCGCCGGCAACCTCGGATGTGTACCGAGCCAAATCAATTATGTTATAACCTCCCGATTCACTCCCGAAAAAGGCTACATTGTAGAGAGCCGTAGGGGCGGCGGCGGATTTATCCGAATAAGCCGTGTGAAGATGGATAGAGGTACGGCGCTTATGCATATAATAAATTCGATTGGAACAACACTTGACAAGGCAAGTGCAGAGGCAATGCTCAAAAATATGTTGCAAAGAGATATGATTGAGCTTACATCGGCAAAGCTGATAGCCTCGGCGTTGTCCGACAGAACGCTTACAAATGTTGAACAGAGTAAACGAGATGCCGTGCGAGCGGACTTGTTCAAGAATATGTTGCTTACATTAAGTTGATTTTGAACGGAGGCAGTTATTATGAAATGTCAAAAATGCGGTGCTAACAATGCAAATACTCATGTAAAGACCGTTATCAACGGTGAAATTAAAGAATATGATTTGTGCAGTGAATGTGCAAAGAAAATGGGATACACAAACATCTTCGGTAACTTTGAGGACGAATTTTCGGGACTTCTCGGAAGTTTCTTCGGCAACAGCCTTCCCGCAAGAACTCAGGCAACACGCTGTGACTTCTGCGGAAGCTCATATTCCGATATTGCAAAGTCGGGTCATGTAGGCTGTGCAAAATGTTACGAAATTTTCGGCGACCAGCTTCTTCCTTCAATCAGAAGAATCCACGGCAACACAACCCATTGCGGTAAGAACAGCCGTTTTGGTACAAAGAAAGCCGAAAAGAGTGCCGAGATGACAAAGAAAGATAAAATCAAGGCACTTAAAAAGGAACTCGACAAGGCAATTTCGGAACAGAATTTTGAACATGCCGCAGAGTTAAGAGATCAGATTAAGGAAATGGAGGCTTAATTATGAGTAACGAAGTAATTTCCACCAGAGTAAGACTTGCAAGAAACCTGAAAGATTACCCGTTTCCGTGCCGACTGTCCGAACAGGGCAGAAAAAAGGTTATTGAAAAGGTTACAAGTGCAATCAGGGACAGCAACAGCTCAATTGCCTCGGATTTCAATCTGATTAAGCTTGATGATTTGACAGAGGCACAGGGTGTGTCACTTGTTGAAAGACATCTTGTAAGTCCCGAATTCATCAGCGAAACAGAGGGCAGAGCATTGCTGTTGAGCAAGGATGAAAGCATGAGCATTATGATTAACGAGGAAGATCACATAAGACTTCAGGTTATCACAGACGGCTTGTCGCTTGAACAGGCATATGATACAGCTGATAAGCTTGACACCCTGCTTGATGAAAACCTTGAATTTGCTTTTGATGACAAGCTCGGTTATCTTACACAATGCCCTACAAACCTCGGCACAGGCATGAGAGCCTCTGTTATGCTCCATCTGCCGGCACTTGAAAAGAGCCGTACAATCGGCAGAATTGCAGGCAACCTTTCAAAGCTCGGACTTACAATCCGTGGTGCTTACGGTGAAGGCTCAGAACCCAGCGGTTCGCTTTATCAGCTTTCAAATCAGGTAACGCTCGGTATCTCCGAAAAAGCCGCAATTGAAAATCTTGAGAACATCACAAAACAGCTTGTTTCTCAGGAACAACAGGCAAGAGAAAGACTTGCGAAGAGTATTGATATTCAGGACAGCGTAAGCAGAAGCTTAGGCTTGTTGAAATCGGCAATGGTTATGACTCATGACGAGGCTTTAAAGCTGTTGTCAAATGTTCGTTTCGGCATTTTGTCGGGACAGATAAAAGATGTTACCGCAGATGTTGTTGACTCTCTTATGGAAAAAATTGAGCCTGCAACGCTTATGGTAAACTCAGGAAAAAATCTTTCCGCACAGGAAAGAGATATTGAAAGGGCAAAAATTTTAAGAGAGGCTCTTTCATAGAAAATAAGCAGTTAATACATTATCCACAAGGAAGGGTGATGATTTTATGTATCAGTTCAAAGGTTTTACAGAAAAAGCAAACAAGGCGCTTAATCTTGCGATTGAAAGTGCAGAGGAGATGCGCCACAACTATGTCGGTACAGAACACATTCTCTACGGACTCGTAAAAGAGGGCAGCGGTGTTGCCGCAACCGCTCTTAATGAGTGCGGAGTAACGGAAGATGCTCTCCGTGAAAAGCTTGAATCCATTAACGGTACAATGTCGCTCGTTGAGCTTACTCCAGATGATTTTACTCCCCGTACAAAGAGAGTTTTGAGAGCCGCAGTTATCATTTCTTCAAAAACAGGCTACACCTATGTAGGCACAGAGCATTTGCTCCTTGCAATCCTTTCGGAGAGCGACAGCTACGCAGTAGCTTTTCTTGAAGAACTCGGTGTATCTGTTGAAAGACTTGCACAGGCTGTGTCAAAAGGTATGCAGGGCGGTGCAGATGAAGGTTTCGGCGGTTTTGAAAACGAATCCGCTCCGAACGGTTCACAGAAAGGCGGTTCGGCCCTTGATAAATTCGGCAGAGATCTTACTCAAGCCGCAAAGAACGGTGAAATTGATCCTGTAATCGGCAGAGAAAAGGAAATCCAGAGGGTTATCCAGATTCTTTCCCGCCGTACAAAGAACAATCCTGTTCTTATCGGTGAACCCGGTGTAGGTAAAACTGCGGTTGCAGAGGGACTTGCACTTGAAATTGCAAAGGGCAATGTGCCTGAAATTCTTAAAGACAAGCGAGTTGTCAGCCTTGACCTCACAGGTATGGTAGCAGGTGCGAAGTACAGAGGTGACTTTGAGGAGAGAATCAAGGCGGCTATTGACGAGGTTAAAAAGTCAAAGAACACTATCCTCTTCATTGATGAACTTCATACTATCGTTGGTGCAGGTGCCGCAGAGGGCAGTGCGGACGCCGCAAATATCCTTAAACCGTCACTTGCAAGAGGCGATTTTCAGGTTATCGGTGCAACAACTCTTAACGAGTACAGAAAATATATTGAAAAAGATGCCGCTTTGGAGCGTCGTTTCCAGCCAGTAAAGGTTGGCGAGCCTACTCCCGAACAGGCTGTACAGATTCTCAAAGGCTTGCGTGACAGCTACGAGGCACACCATAAGGTTAAGATTACCGATGAGGCAATCAATGCCGCAGTAACATTGTCATCAAGATATATCGCAGACCGTTACCTCCCCGATAAGGCAATTGACCTTATTGATGAGGGTGCGTCAAAGGTAAGGCTTGCATCTCTTACCTCTCCTGATAATGTAAAGGAGCTTGAAGATGAAATTGCAGACTATGAAAAAGAAAAGGCAAGCGCAATTAACGAGCAGGACTTTGAAAGGGCTGCACGACTTCGTGATGAGCAGAAGGAACTTCAGACAAAGCTTGACGATGCAAAGAAGAAGTGGCAGGAACAGCAGAAGGGTAACAGCGGCGAGGTAACTGCCGAGGATATCGCAAAGATTGTTTCCGAATGGACAGGTATCCCTGTTGTTCAGCTTACTAAGGAAGAAAGCGAAAGACTTCTTAACATGGAGAATGTTCTCCACGAAAGAGTTATCGGTCAGAGCGAGGCTGTAACTGCAATCGCAAAGGCTATCAGACGAGGCAGAGTAGGTCTTAAAGACCCGAAAAGACCTGTAGGTTCGTTTATCTTCCTCGGTCCGACTGGTGTCGGCAAAACAGAACTTTGCAAGGCTCTTGCAGAGGCAATGTTCGGCGATGAAAATGCAATGCTCCGTCTTGATATGAGTGAATATATGGAGAAACACACCGTGTCAAAGCTTATCGGCTCACCGCCCGGATATGTAGGCTTTGAAGAGGGCGGTCAGCTCACCGAAAAGGTAAGAAGAAAACCGTATTCGGTTGTACTTTTTGATGAGATTGAAAAGGCTCACCCCGATGTATTCAATATGCTCCTCCAGATTCTTGAGGACGGCAGACTTACCGACTCACAGGGCAGAACGGTTGACTTTAAGAACACCATTATCATAATGACCTCTAATGTCGGCGCAAGACTTATCACCGAAAAGCAGAGCTCACTCGGTTTTAATTCCGAAAATGAGAATGCCGAAGAGAGCGAGAAAAAGGACATTAAGGAGCTTGTAACAGGCGAACTCCGCAAGGTATTCCGTCCTGAATTCTTGAACCGTGTTGACGATATTATCGTGTTCAACAAGCTCAACAAGGACGAAATTAAGCAGATTGCCGTTAAGATGCTCAAAACTCTTGAAAACCGTCTTGATAAGATGAATATTAAAATCAGCTTTACAGACAACGCAATCAGCGAGATTGCCGACAAGGGCTTTGACGAAAACTACGGTGCAAGACCTCTCCGCCGTGCAATACAGAATGAGATTGAAGATCCGCTTTCAGAGCAGATGCTTGAGGGCAAGGTCAAGGACGGCGCAGTAGTTACATGCGATTTCGCAGACGGTCAGTTTACCTTTACAACAGCAAACGCCAACTAAGCGTAATTCTTAATAAAAATAAAATCAACCGCAGAGCTAAAAACTTTGCGGTTGATTTTTTTGTTTTGAATATCTTGACAAAATAAATTCAAGGTGTATAATTAATCCGACAAAAACACAATAGGATGTTAATTATGAAAAAAATTATCTCGATTATCTTGTTGGCAGTTATTATCTCAACTTCTGTTTTATTTACAGGTTGTGGCGGTGAAGTTGCACCGAGTAATGCTCAAACTTCTGATGAAGCCGATACAACTGCTTTATCAGATACTACTCCGACAGCAGATACAAACCAATTTTCAGTTGAATTTTATGATTACAAAACTAATGAACTTATTTCAAAATCAAACAAAAACAACCTTAACGAAAAGTTGATGTCATTTAACGATTTGGTATATATGACATCTGATAATAAGGTGGATTCGATAGATGTTGAACCGAGTTATGTTCTTCTTTTATCATACCTGAAAGATACCAGCCGTGACATTTGGATTTTGGTATATGTCAAGGGTGACGATGTCTATGTTCAGGCTGACAAAAGGCACGCAAATATAAACCTTGACACGGCGGGTTATGATATTTATAAGAGTAAATATAATAAATCGCAACTTGAAGAATTGATGAAATAATCACAGTGTAAAGTTGCCTGAATTTAAAAGATTTTATAAAGTACGGTGTAACCATAAAACATAGGTTGCACCGTGTTTTTTACATCAAATTTCTGCTCATAATTTGAAAAGTGTAGCTTTTGCCCCTCAATTTTCATTGAAAAGTGTAGTTTTTAACCCCTAAATTCTATTGAAAAGTGTGTCTTTAAATGGTATAATCTTATTGAAAAGTGGGATTGGTATGCTTTACAGAAAGATTGAAACCGTAATCGAAGAACATTTGAAGTCGGATTCAAAGAAAATTCTTCTCATAGACGGTGCAAGACAGGTCGGAAAAACATACATTATCCGTTATGTCGGCAAAAAGATTTTTAAAAATTTTATTGAAATAAATATGGTTGAAGATTCCCTCGGCAACCGACTTTTTGAAAACACAAAAACAGTCGAAGATTTTTACTTGCAGGTGAGTATGCTCGCAGGAAATAAAATGGGGAAGAAAAGCGATACCTTGATTTTTATTGACGAAATTCAGGCATATCCTCATCTGCTGACTTTGCTCAAATTTTTGTCACAGGACGGCAAATTTACATTCATTGCAAGCGGTTCGCTTTTGGGTGTAACGCTGTCACAGACTACCTCAATTCCAATGGGCAGTATTCGCAAAGTGCGTATGTTTCCGCTTGATTTTGAGGAATTTCTCTACGCAAACGGAATGAATGAAATTGTTATTTCGGCTATGCAGAAAAAATTTGAAAATCTTGAATCTCTCGATGAATCCATGCACAATAGGATGATGGATTTATTTAGAAAGTATCTGCTTGTCGGCGGATTGCCCGATGCGGTTAACAGCTATATTTCTGAGAGAAATATTCAGTCCGTCAGAGAGATACAAAGCGAAATTCACGAATATTATGCTGCAGACGCTTCAAAATACGATGATGAAAACAAACTTAAAATCCGCAGAGTTTATGACCTCATTCCGTCAAATATGGAAAACAAAAAGAAAAGGATTGTTGCAAAAAATATTGAGAATAAAAGCGGTAAGCGTTTCAGCGACTATCAGGATGAATTCGAGTATTTGATAAGTGCAAGGATCGCCCTTAATGTTCAGGTAATTTCAAATCCCGTTTTTCCGCTTATTGAATCAACGGGCAAAAATCTGCTCAAGCTTTATCTGAACGATGTCGGTATTCTGACGGGAATTTTGTACGGCAACAATATCCGTGCCGTGCTTGATGATGAAACGAGTGTGAATCTCGGTTCGGCTTACGAAAGCGTTGTGGCAAGCGAACTTGCGGCTCACGGCTATAAACTTTACTATTATGATAATCGAAGTAAGGGAGAGGTTGACTATCTTATTGATGATTACGACAGCCTTTCTGCTGTTCCGATTGAGGTGAAATCGGGAAAGGATTACACGGTTTACAGCGCATTGAACACATTTGTAAGCAATAAGGATTATCACATTAAGAAAGCCTTTGTTCTTTCAAACGAGAGAACAGTAACTTCCGACGGGAAGATTAACTATATCCCGATTTACTATATTATGTTTTTCAAAAATGATGTGGGCAAAACAGGAAGTTTTACCTTTTGATATTTAATAGGGTGTAAAAAAGCCTCCCGTGTTGGGAGGCTTTTGTTCGGTTATGAACCGTTAATCAGTCGATTTCAACCATAATTTTTTCTTCACTGCGGATAGCGGCACTGCGGGCAATTGTGCGGATAGCCTTGGCAATTCTGCCCTGCTTACCGATGATTCTGCCCATGTCGTTTTCTGCAACATGAATGTGGTAAACAACTGTTCCCTCTTCGTTGGGAGCGTCTGCTTCAACTGATACGGAATCGGGATCGTCAACAAGACCCTTTGCGATAACTGCAAGTAAATCTTTCATTGTTTGTCCTTTCCGAAGCGCAATTATTCAATTACGCCGTTCTTCTTGAGAAGAGCCTTTACTGTGTCTGTTGGCTGAGCACCGTTAGCAATCCACTTCTTAACTGCTTCAGCGTCAACATTGAACTCAGAGGGCTTCTTGAGAATATCATATGTGCCGATTTCTTCAATGAAACGGCCGTTTCTCGGATATCTTGAATCTGCTACTACTACTCTGTAGAAAGGAGCCTTCTTTGAACCCATTCTTCTAAGTCTGATCTTTACTGCCATAATGTTCACCTCATAAAAATTGTTAATTTATATTCACCAACCGTAATTGGATGAAAAACTTTGTTTAATGTTTGATTAATGTTAATTATTTGAACGGAGGCATTCCGTCGGGACCGCCCATTCCGCCTGCAGGCCCCATGCCGTTCATCGGCATACCGCCGAGTCCGGGAAGACCTTTCATTTTTCTTCTTTTCTTAGAGCCTTTTCCGCCCTTTGTCATCTGACGCATCATTTTCTGCATCTGGTCAATCTGCTTGATAAGTCGGTTGACCTCTTCAATGCTTCTGCCCGAACCTGCCGCAATTCTGCGCTTTCTTGACGGGTTCATAATGTGCGGATGACTTCTTTCTTCGGGTGTCATTGAGAGGATAATTGCCTGAACCCAGTCAATCTGTCTGTCGTCAATGTCAACACCCTCAAGCTGTTTTCCGACACCGGGAATTTTTGAGAGAATGCCCTTGAGCGGTCCCATTTTCTTGACCTGCTCAAACTGATCATACAAATCGTTAAAGTCGAATTTGTTGCTCATCATCTTCTGAGCCATTTCTTCGGCTTTTTCGGCATCCATTTTATTCTGTGCGTCCTCAATGAGAGTAAGCACATCACCCATGCCGAGAATACGGCTTGCCATTCTGTCGGGGTGGAAAACTTCAATATCGTCAAGCTTTTCGCCTGTACCTGCAAATTTAATAGGTCTGCCTGTAACAGCCTTTACCGAAAGCGCCGCACCGCCTCGAGTGTCACCGTCAAGCTTTGTGAGAATAACACCCGTAATGTCAAGAAGTTCGTTAAAGCTCTTCGCAACATTAACTGCGTCCTGACCTGTCATCGAGTCGATAACAAGCAAAATTTCGTTTGGTTCAACTTCTTTTTTGATGTTTTTAAGCTCATCCATAAGAGCCTCATCAATATGAAGTCGGCCTGCGGTATCGAGAATAACAACATCGTTGCCGTAGTCCTTTGCACGCTTGATTGCCTCTTTTGCAATCTTAACGGGATTTGCTTTTCCCATTTCAAAAACAGGAACGCCTGCCTTTTCACCGACAACCTTCAACTGGTCGATAGCGGCGGGACGATATACGTCACAGGCGGCAAGCAGAGGATTTCTGCCTTGCTTTTTCAGCATTTTTGCAAGCTTTGCCGTATGGGTTGTTTTACCCGAACCCTGAAGACCGCACATCATGATGACTGTCGGAGGCTTTGACGCAAACTCAATTCGTGCGTCCTCACCGCCCATAAGGCTCGTAAGCTCCTCGTCAACAATCTTAACAACCATCTGTGCAGGAGTAAGACTTTGCATAACATCCTGACCGACAGCACGCTCTGTTACTTTGTTTGTAAAGTCCTTTGCAACCTTGTAGTTTACATCGGCCTCAAGAAGTGCGAGTCGAACCTCTCGCATTGCTTCCTTAACATCTTTTTCAGAAAGCTTGCCTTTGTTTTTCAGTTTTTTGAACGCATTGCCAAGCTTATCTGCAAGTCCTTCAAATGCCATGAAAACTCCTTTAATCTTTCAGCGAGCCTGATTTTTCGATGATAACATCCGCAAGCTCTGTGATTTGTGTATCCTGTGAAAGTTCTTTTATTTCAAGTGCAAGAGCCGAAATTTCGTCAAGCCCCTGCTCAAGCTTACTGAACTGTTTGAACAGACCGAGCTTTTCTTCAAACTCAAAAAGCTGTTGCTCACTGCGCTTGATACTGTCACGCACACCCTGTCTTGTTATTCCTGTTTCATCGGCAACCTCTGCAAGCGACAAATCTTCATTATAATAAAGGTCAATCGCCTTTTTGCCCGAGGGCTTTAAAAGCTCGCCGTAAAAATCAAACAAGAGAGATACTTCAATGTTTTTTTCCATACCTGACAGCTCCCGTGATTCTGGTCTGCGTGTAAAGAAAATTTCTTTACACCTGTGAATTATAATATACAATTGCCCGTTTGTCAAGCATTTTAAGCCGATTTTACGGCTGAGAGTAATTTTGATAAATTTTTAATTTTCGGGAAGTTATCAAATTTGTACAGTTATATTACAAAAACGGCAATATTGTGGTAGTTTCGGAAGATTTAAATAACTAAAATAAGTCGATTGTAATGCGATTTTGAGTATAATTACGAAAGAGCAAAAAAAGTGTTTCTATCCTTTACAAATGAGTGGCTATGTGAAGTTTAGTTTTCGTCAAAATTCACAAAAATTATTTTTTTAGTGAAAAAAGCTATTTTTAATGTACATTTTCAAGTAAAATGTGTTATAATTGTTTTGAATTATTGAAGAAACGGGAGTTTTGCTTTACGGAACAAATTATAAATATCGACAGAATGGAAAATGCCGTAGCACTTTTTGGCAGTTTTGACGGAAATATTAAGCTGATTGAAAAGGAGTTTAATGTCCGTGTCACCTGCCGTGACAGTGAGCTTAAGGTTGAGGGCGATGCCGAAAACACATCGAAGGCCTGCAAGGTTATTGAAAGCCTGTTGCAGTTCATCAACCGTGGTGAAGCACTTTCCGAGCAAAATATCCGCTACTGCATTTCGCTTGTCAATGAAGGCAGTGAGGACAAAATAGAACAGCTTGCAGGCGACTGCATCTGTATTACTTCAAAGGGAAAGCCTATTAAGCCGAAAACCATCGGTCAGAAGCGCTACTGCTCGCAGATTGCGAAAAATACCGTCACAATCGGCGTCGGCCCTGCCGGTACGGGCAAAACCTACCTTGCCGTTGCAATGGCGGTCACGGCTTTCAGAAGCAAGCAGATTAACCGAATAATTCTAACAAGACCTGCTGTTGAGGCAGGCGAAAAGCTCGGTTTTCTGCCCGGTGATTTGCAGAGCAAGGTCGATCCGTATCTTCGCCCCCTGTATGACGCATTGTTTGATATGCTCGGTGCGGAAACATATCAAAAGTATGTTGAAAGAGGTAACATTGAGGTTGCACCGCTTGCATATATGCGAGGAAGAACGCTTGACGACAGCTTTATAATTCTTGACGAGGCTCAGAATACGACAAGGGAACAGATGAAGATGTTCCTTACCCGACTCGGATTTAACTCAAAAATGGTAATCACGGGCGATATTACACAGATTGACCTTCCGAACGGTGCAAAGAGCGGTCTTAAAGACTGCATCAAAATCCTCAAGAACATTGACGATATCGGCACCTGTTTCTTTGACGAAAAGGATGTTGTCCGTCACCGCCTTGTTCAGGATATCATCAAGGCTTATGCAAAATTTGAAAACACTGACATTAATAATTTACGAAACAACGGCTCCAAAAACAACGGCTCCAAAAATTAATTTACTTAATTTTCACATATCCCACGCTATCGGGTTAAAAATAATGAAAGGATGATCATGAATGGCAGAGCATAATAAAATCAGGGTAATTATCACAAACAAACAAAAAGCAGTAAAGATTCCGACAGGTATCAGAATGTTGGTTCGTCGTTGTTGTAACGCAGTTCTGCGACTTGAAAAATTTGAAGGTTCTGCTGAAATCAGCGTTACTTTCACGGATAACGAGGGCATCAAGGCTCTTAACAAGCAGTATCGTGACAAGGACATTGAAACCGATGTTCTTTCTTTCCCAATGGGCGAAAACGGTGTTTATGACACCAATCCCGAAACAGGCGCGCAGATTCTCGGTGATGTTGTAATTTCTATGGAAAAGGCAAGAGATCAGGCAGAACTCTTTGGCCACAGCCTCCAGAGAGAGGTTGGCTATCTTACCGCTCACAGCGTTCTTCACCTTCTCGGCTATGATCACATGGAAAAGCTTGAAAGGGTAAGAATGAGAGAAAAAGAAGAGCTTGTTATGGAACAGCTCGGTCTTCCTGCATCATCAAGCTACATAGTTGATGACGATATGGCTTGACAGAGTAGTTATATTACGGGGTATGAAAAAGCAAATCAAAAGTTTTAAAAGTGCATTCAGAGGTTTCTGCTTTGCCGTAAAAAGCGAAAGTCATATGAGATTTCACCTTGTTGCGACATTTTATGTTTTCGTTTTCGGTTGCTTTTACGATTTTTCTGCCGCAAAATGGGCATTGCTCGCCGTTTTGTGTGCGCTTGTAATTGCACTTGAAATGGTCAACACCTGTGTTGAAAAGCTTTGTGATTTGTTTTGTGACAGATACGATTTTTCCGTTAAGATTATCAAGGACATTGCAGCCGCAGCCGTGCTTGCCGTGTCATTTCCGGCTGTGTTTACAGCGGTGCTGTTCTTCCTTGATTTTGAAGTAATCGGAAAAATATTTTCGTATTTTGTAAACAATCCCGTTATGCTCGTTTTGCTGATTTTATCTGCGGTGATTTCTGCCGTCTTTGTATGTGCAGGTCCCGTAAAAGTCAAGAACGCAATTTTGGGCATTAAAAGAAAAGATAAACATTAACAAAGGGGCGGCATTTTGCTTGCCCCCGATTTTTGTATAGTGAGGTAATATGTTAAATACAGATAATAAAGATAAATCCGCATTTATTGCCATTGTCGGCAGACCTAATGTGGGCAAAAGTTCAATTCTCAACAGACTTATGGGACAGAAAATTGCAATTGTTTCAAGCAAGCCGCAGACTACCCGCAACAGAATCACAGGCGTGCTTACTCAGGGCGAATATCAGCTTGTTTTCTTTGATACACCGGGTATGCACAAGCCGAAAACCTCTCTCGGCAAGTATATGGTGCGTTCCGTCAATGAATCCGTGGGCGGTGTTGACTGCTGTATGCTCGTTGTTGAGGCAGGAAAAGAACCGGGTGACACAGAACTTAACCTTATTGAAAAGTTCAAGTCAATGGAAATGCCGGCAATCCTTGCAATCAACAAGATTGACACTCTCAAAGAAAAAGAAGAACTTATGAAACAGATTGCCCGTTACAGTCTGCTCTACGATTTTGACGCAGTTGTTCCCGTGAGTGCACAGGACGGCAACGGTATGAACGAACTTCTTGATGAGCTTAAAAAGCAGGCAGGCGAGGGCGGTCATTTCTTTGATGACGATACTCTTACAGACCAGCCCGAAAGAGTTATTGTTGCCGAAATTATCCGTGAAAAAATACTCCGTCTTTGCGACAGGGAAATTCCGCACGGCACGGCTGTTGTAATCGAAAAAATGAAAACAAGGGATAACGGTATGCTTGATATTGACGCTACTATTTTCTGTGAAAAAGAAACCCACAAGCGTATTATTATCGGCAAAAATGGCTCAATGCTCAAGAAAATCAGCACATTTGCCCGTCAGGATATCGAAAGGTTTTTCGATTGCAAGGTATTCCTACAGACATGGGTAAAGGTAAAAGAGGATTGGCGAAACCGTGCCCAGATTCTTCAGAATTTCGGCTATGACGAAAAGAATTTTGACTGATAATCCGCTAAAAGCGATTCGGGTACACGATTTGACACAATGTCAGATTTTTCATAATATAACAAACGGCGTCCGTGAAACACTAACTGCGGAGGTGTTTTTATGGATAACTGGAGTGCGTGGCAAATATTCTTTACCACGGGAAGCGTTCTTGATTACATTCGCTACAAAAGTATTCAGGATGCCAAAGACACGGGTGCAATCACCGTGAACAGGGAGGAAACCGATGAAATTCCGAACAGAGGGACTGATTATAAAGGAACAGAATATCGGTGAGCAGGACAAGCTCGTTTTTGCTCTCACAAAGTCAAACGGTGTAATCCGTGCATTTGTAAAGGGTGCAAAAAACATCAAAAACGGCAAATGTGCGGCGGCATCTCTCCTCTCATATTCCCGACTTACAGTTTATAAAGGTCGGGAAAGTTACATAATCGGCGAGGCACAGCCGATTCGCATTTTCTCAAAGCTCCGCAGTGATGTTACAAAAATGTGTCTTGCACAGTATTTTTGCGAACTCGCTTTGACAATTTGTCCCCGTGAGCAAAAGGCAGACTCATTTCTGAGCCTTGTGCTTAATTCGCTCTACCTTTTGTCAGAGAACAAACGCAGTGCAGACCTTATCAAGCCGTGTCTTGAAATGAGGCTTGCAAGCATGGCGGGCTATATGCCCGACCTGAGAATGTGCAGAGAATGCGGAGAATACATTACTCCGCTTATGTACTTTCTGCCACGCATAGGCGCTCTTGAATGTGCCGATTGCAGAACGGATATGTCGGAACCTGCAATCGCTCTCAATGAGGGAACGCTCACGGCGCTTAGGCACACGGTTTATGCCGATGATGACAAGCTGTTTTCGTTTGCATTGCCGAAGGATGACCTTGTTGTGCTGAATGCGGCGAGCGAAAGTTATCTTAAATACAGATTTGAAAAAGACTTTAAAACGCTTGTTTTTTACAAAACAATAAGCAGTTAATCAGACAATGCAGTTTTGTGTGAAAATGACTTATTTATTTGAAACAGAATGACTGAAAACTGTAGGGGCGCTCATTGGGCGCCCGCGGGCGGATAATATCCGCCCCTACGGACACAAAATTGTAATTATTGAATTTGGTAGAATTATGAACAGACATTACAAAACACTTGAACTTGATAAAATCCTCGAAAGGCTTGCGGGAATGACTTCGATTGAGGACGCCCGTGAAATGGCATTGAATCTCGAACCCGTGTTTGAACTGAAAAAGGTTGAACAGCTTCTACAGCAAACCGATGACGCAGTTGCGTTAAGCGGAAGATTCGGTGCTCCGTCATTCGGCGGTGCCGTAAATTGTTCGGGACATTTACGCAGAGCACAGGCAGGCGGTTGCCTTACCACAGGCGAACTCCTGTCGGTTGCATCAACGCTCAGAACAATCCGCACGGTCAAGGAGTGGCACTCACGCTCAGGCGGAGGAGCAAGCTCTCTTGACGGCTATTTCAGCGGACTTGTTTCCAACAAGTTTCTTGAAGACAAAATCACCTCGGCTATTATAAGCGAGGAGGAAATTTCCGATAAGGCAAGCCCTGTTTTGTCGGATATAAGAAGAAAAATCCGCACAGCCTCCTCAAAGGCTCGTGAGGTACTCGATAAAATTATTCACAGCTCAACATACATAAAGTATCTTCAGGATACTATCGTCACACAGCGTGACGGCAGATATGTTGTTCCCGTAAGAAGTGAATGCAGAGGCAATGTTCCGGGTCTTGTACACGACACCTCGTCAAGCGGTGCAACCGTGTTTATTGAGCCTATGGGCGTTGTTCAGGCAAACAATGACATCAAGCTTTTGCAGTCAAAGGAAGAGCAGGAGATTGAAAGAATCCTCTTTGAGCTTTCCGCAAATGCAGGCGAGTTTGCCGACAGCATTATCCACAGCTACAAGAACCTTGCACAGCTTAATTTGATTTTTGCAAAGGCTGACCTTGCGTATTCAATGAAAGCGTCAAAGCCGATTATGAACGACAGGGGAATGATTGAGCTCAAACAGGCTCGTCATCCACTCATCGACAAAAATAAGGTTGTTCCCGTTGATGTTATGCTCGGAAAAGAGTTTGACACGCTTGTAATCACAGGTCCTAACACGGGCGGTAAAACCGTAACTTTAAAGACAATCGGTCTGCTCACGCTTATGGCAATGTGCGGACTTCTTGTTCCGTGTGCCGACAACAGCGAGCTTTCCGTGTTCAGAAGGGTGCTTGTGGATATTGGCGACGAACAGAGCATTGAGCAGTCGCTGTCAACCTTTTCGGGACATATGACAAATATCGTTCAGATTATAAAGCTTGCAAACGCAGGCTCGCTCTGCCTTATTGACGAGCTCGGCGCAGGAACAGACCCTGTCGAGGGTGCGGCTCTTGCAATTGCAATTCTTGAAAGACTGCGTGACAAACACGCAAAAATCGCTTCAACAACCCACTATGCGGAGTTAAAGGAATTTGCTCTGCGTACTCCCGGAGTTGAAAACGGCAGTTGCGAATTTGATGTTGCAACTCTCAAGCCTACTTACCGACTTCTCATCGGTGTTCCCGGCAAGAGCAACGCGTTTGCAATTTCAAAAAGACTCGGAATAGATGATGAGATAATCAGCCGAGCAAGCGAACTTGTTTCAAACGAGAACAGACAGTTTGAAGATGTTGTTGAAAAGCTTGAAAAGCGCCGTCAAAGCCTTGAAAAACAGCTCGAAAACGCAAACAGACTTACTGCAAAGGCTAATACCGAAAAGCAGAAAGCAGAAAACGAAATGCAGAAGGCAAAGCAGCGTGCGGAGCGTGAGATTGAAAAGGCAAGACAGGAGGCTCAGCGTATTATTTCACGCACAAGAGCGCAAGCCGACGCAGTTGCCGAAGAGCTTGAAAAGGCGAGAAAAGCCAAGGATATGAGCGTTCAGGCAAGAACACAGCTAAAGAAAAATATTGACAAGATGGAGGCCCATGCCGATCCTGTCAAGGCTCGCAATACTCCCGATGAGGAGTACAAGCTGCCAAGACCGCTCAAAGTCGGCGACACGGTTCTTATTTACGATATCGACAAAAACGCAACTGTACTTGCACCGCCGAACAAGGACGGTGTTGTGCTTGTTCAGGCGGGCATAATCAAAACGAGGGTTGATATCAAGAATCTTCGTTTGCTCAAATCAAACAACAAGCCCGCAAAGGACAGATTTTCAAGCACAAGAAATGTGCCGAGCAGAATGGATGTCCGTCCCGAAACAGAGGTTGATGTCCGTGGTGAAACCGCCTTTGACGCAATCAATATTGTTGACAAGGCAATTGACAATGCCGTGCTTTCGGGTGTGAGCAAAATGACGATTATTCACGGCAAAGGCACGGGTGTGCTTAAGCGTGAAATAAACAAGTATCTTAAAACAAACAAAGCCGTCAAAAGTCAGCGACTCGGTGTTTTCGGCGAGGGTGAAGACGGTGTTACAATCATTGAATTAAAGTAAAATCTGACTGAATTTATTTTGTGAAATTTGAGGTAATTATGAAAAAACAGTTTCTTGATTCGGGAAAAATCGTGGGTACACACGGCATAAAAGGTGAGGTTAGAATTGATCCGTGGTGTGATTCCCCCGAATTTCTCTGTGCTTTTAAAAAGCTGTGGCTTGACGAAAACGGAACAGAGTTCATCGAGGTAAAATCCCGTCCGCACAAAAATATCGCTCTTGCAAAAATCAAGGGTGTTGACACAATCGAGGCAGCCGAAAAATACAGAGGCAAGGTTGTGTATATCAACCGTGACGACATCAATCTTGCGGAGGGCGTTCACTTTGTTCAGGATCTTATCGGTCTTGAGGTTAAGGATGCCGGCAACGGCAGAGTCTACGGCAAAATTTCCGATGTTTTGCGTACAGGCGCAAACGATGTTTACGAAATCAAAGACGCCGACGGCAAGACATACCTTGCTCCCGTAATTGACGATGTTGTAAAAGAAATCAATGTCAATGACGGCTATGTTCTTATTGTTCCCATGAAAGGAATTTTCGACGATGAGGATTGATATTATAACGCTTTTCCCCGAAATGTTTGAACCTGTTTTAAACGGAAGCATAATCGGCAGAGCACAGAAAAGCGGTGTGCTTGAAATCGTGTGTCACCAACTGCGTGATTACGCTTTTGACAAGCACAAAAGAGTTGACGACACTCCCTACGGCGGCGGAATGGGAATGCTTATGAAAGCCGAACCCATTGCCCTCTGCTTTGAGGATATCTGCAAACAAATCGGCAAAAGACCGCATTTTGTCTATATGTCACCGCAGGGCAAAACATTGAAACAGCAAAGACTTCGTGAGCTTGCCGATATTGAAAATATCTGTATTCTCTGTGGCCATTACGAGGGTGTTGACCAAAGACTTCTTGACGAGTTTATTGACGAAGAAATTTCAATCGGCGACTATGTTCTCACGGGCGGAGAAATTCCCGCAATGGTATTTGCTGACGCGCTTTCAAGAATGGTTCCGGGTGTGCTTTCCAACAACGAATGTTTTACCGAGGAAAGCCATTTTAACGGGCTTCTTGAGTATCCTCAGTACACAAAACCGTCAGTCTGGAGAGGCAAAGAAGTTCCCGAAGTGCTTATGAGCGGTCATCATGCAAATATTGAAAAGTGGAGAAAAGAAAAGAGCATAGAGGTGACTGCCCTCAAGCGTCCCGAAATGCTTGAAGAATATAACAAAAAGTAATTTTTGCAGTATATTATCGGTGTGTTTACATAAAATAAGACAAGAAAAAACACATGAAATACCGTGTGTTTACGGGGAAAATATAATATTTTGTAAAAATGCACAATAAACAGGGTAATAAATTCTCTCAAGGTGCATATTAACACGAAATTAATTTATTGTATTGACCTTGTTCGGAAAAAAGATTATAATACATATTAAATTGAGCCGCAATTTGCAGGCATTGGTGGTTAAAAATTTAAAGGCAAAGAGGGTTTTAAAAATGTATGTTAAGGAAGTATTAGTACAGAATAAAGCCGGTTTACACGCTCGTCCGGCAACTTTCTTTATTCAGAAGGCTAATGAGTATAAGTCAACAATTTGGGTAGAGAAGGAAGAGCGTCGTGTAAATGCAAAAAGTCTTCTCGGTGTGTTGTCCCTCGGAATTATCGGCGGCACTACTATTAAGGTAATTGCTGACGGTTCTGACGAAACTGAAGCAGTTGAGGGTCTTGTTTCTCTCGTTGAGTCAGGCTTTGCTGAATAATCAGCTTTAAATTTTACAAAATACCAAGGGGGCGGTTTTTCCGCCTCTTTTTTGTTTCTCTCAAATTAATCTGAAATCGTAAAAGGCGGTGATTTTGTGAATCCGAAAATGTCACAGCTTCGCAAAAAAGCAATGGCACTTCCTTTGTTGCCGGGTGTGTACATCATGCACGATAAAAGCGGAAAAATTATATATATCGGCAAGGCAAAGGCTCTTAAAAACAGAGTCAGCCAATACTTCGGTTCGCAGAATAACCATGCAGAAAAGGTTCGCAGAATGGTTGACAATGTCGATGATTTTGAATATATCATCACGGACAGCGAGTTTGAGGCACTCATTCTTGAATGCAGTCTTATCAAACAGCACACCCCGAAGTATAACATTCTGCTTAAAGACGACAAGGGCTACAGCTATATAAGAATCAGCTCGGGTGATTGGAAAAAGCTGTCATATACATTGCAGAAAAAGGACGACGGAGCGGAATATATCGGTCCGTACAAGAGCAGTTACTATGTAAAAAATGCCGTTGATGAGGCCAACAAAATCTTTATGCTCCCAACCTGCAACCGGCAGTTTCCGAGAGATTGCGGAAAGGGCAGACCTTGCCTTAATTATCACATAAAGCAATGCATGGCTCCGTGTACAGGCAGAGTAAGGCTTAAAGATTACAACGAAAATCTTAACCGTGCGCTTGAATTTTTGCGTGGCGGTTCAACAAATTCAATCAAAAAGCTGACCGAAGAAATGGAAAACGCCGCAGAAAATCTTGAATTTGAAAGGGCGGCGTCAATCAGAGATATAATAAAATCCGTCCGTAAAATGAGCGACAAGCAAAAGGTTGTTGCAACAAAAATTGATGACGGCGATGTTATTGCAGGCTTTTCGGATGACGGCAAAACCTGTTATCAGGTGTTCCGCTTTGAAGGCGGAAGGTTATTTGACCGTGAAAGCTTTGTGTTTGACAGCGGTGAAAGTGAATCCGAAACCGAAGAATTTTTACTGCGATATTACACTCTGCGTGACAGTGTGCCAAAGAGCATTGCAATCGACAGGGAATTTGACGGTATGGAAGAAATTGCCGAATGGCTCTCGCAAAAGCACGGCAGTAAGGTCGGCATAACGGTTCCGCAGAGGGGTGACAGGGCGCAGCTTGTGGCAATGTGCAAATCGAATGCCGCAGAAACCCTTGCACAGAAAAAGGGCGCAACCGTTCGTGAGTACAATGTGCTTGAAGAACTGCGTGATTTGCTCGGACTTAAAAAACTGCCCGAATATATCGAATCCTACGATATCTCAAACCTTGCAGGCACTGAAAATGTTGCGGGTATGATTGTTTATAAAAACGGCAAACCGCTCAAATCGGCTTACAGAAAGTTTAAAATCAAAGGCTTTGAAGGACAGGATGACTACGCATCCATGGCGGAAGTTTTGACAAGACGATTTGACGAATATTATAAAAATCCCGATGAGAACGAGGGCTTTGGAAAATTGCCCGACCTTATCCTGCTTGACGGCGGTAAAGGTCAGGTTGCGGCTGTAAAAGAGGTTTTGCAGAGTAAGAATATTGATGTTCCGCTGTTCGGTCTTGTAAAGGACGATAAGCACAGAACCCGTGCCGTAACGGGCGAGGGCGGAGAAATTGCGCTAAGTCCCGGACGGTCGCTGTTTGCGTTCCTCGCAAAAATGCAGGACGAGGTTCACCGCTTTGCAATCGGCTATCACCATTCAAGACGAAGTAAAAATACATTCAAAAGCTCGCTTACAGGCATTGAGGGTATAGGCGAAGTCAGAGCAAGGTCGCTTCTTAAGTATTTCAGAACGATTGAAAACATCTCAAACGCAGACCTTGCAGAGCTTGAAAACGCTCCTAAAATGACAAAAGACGCCGCACTTGCGGTGTATAAATACTATCATCAGCAGGATGAAAACAAAACAGAGTAAAATATTGTTGTAAATTATCTTTTAATGTGTTATACTAAAATTTGCAGTTTTAAACAATTGTTTGAAATTCAACTTTTCGGTAATGCCGTATGCCTGCTTGCGGTGTTGTTTTATGATTTTGCAGGCGGAAAGGCTGCGTGTGTTTTATGAGAGTTATTACAGGCTCCGCAAGAGGCAGACGACTCGAAACCCTTGAGGGTGAAGATGTAAGACCGACAACCGACAGAATTAAAGAGGCTGTTTTTTCGATTATACAGTTTGAAACCGAGGGCAGAAACTTTCTTGACCTTTTTGCAGGCTCGGGACAAATGGGTATTGAGGCTTTGAGCAGAGGTGCAAAGTCGGCAAGCTTTGTTGACAATGCAAAAAAATCGCTTGAAACGGTAAAAAGAAACCTCAAGGCTACTAAGCTTGAAAACTCGGCAAAGGTTTTTGCAATGGATTTTCACAGCTTTCTTTCGATGAATTCACAGCGTTTTGACATTGCATTTCTCGATCCGCCATACAGAACGGGAATGCTGCAGGATGCCCTTGAACTTGTTCCCGAGGCTATGAACGATACGGGTGTAATCATTGCGGAAAATCCTCTTGACGAAGAAATTTTGTCGAATTACGGTGATTTTGTACTTGACAGACAGTATCGCTATGGTAAAATAAAAATAACTACATTCAGACATAAGGATTTTCAAAGATGAACAAAACAGTGATTTGTCCGGGAAGTTTCGATCCCGTAACGCTCGGACACCTTGATGTTATCACGAGAGCGTCAAAGCTTTTTGACCGTGTAATCGTGGGCGTGCTTGTCAATTCTTCAAAAAAGCCGATTTTTTCGATTGATGAGAGGATTGAACTTTTGAAGGAAGTTACCGAGCATCTTGATAATGTTGAAATAGTAGGCTTCAACGGCTTGCTTGCACAGTATTGTGAGGATCACGGTGTGGACGCAATTGTTAAGGGACTCAGAGCGGTAACTGACTTTGAATATGAATTTCAGATGGCGCTCACCAACAAAAAGCTGAATCCGAACCTTGAAACCCTGTTTTTAACGGCTGAGGCGGATTCAATGTATCTCAGCTCGAGCATGGTTCGTGAAATTGCCTCAATGGGCGGTGACATCAGTAATTTTGTTCCTGCGTGTATCCATGACAGAATTGTGGAAAGACTGAAAAATAAATAAGCGTTTGATTTTTTAATTAAAGGTGGATTAAACCAAACATATAAGGAGTGGACAGAAATGAAAGTTGAGGATTTGATTTTACAGCTTCAGGATGTTATCAGTGCCGCTAAGTCAATGCCGTTTTCGGGTGGTAAGGTAATGGTGAGCAGTGATGAGATTTATGATATTCTCGATCAGATTCAGGACGCTATGCCGGCAGAGGTAAGACAGGCAAAGAATATTGTTGCTGACAGAAAGCAGATTCTTGCCGAGGCTAACCGTGAATCAGAGAATATAATCAGAAGTGCCGAGGAACGCAAAAAGGCTATGCTTAACCAGAATG
The DNA here is from genome assembly GCF_057037865.1 of Ruminococcoides sp. NCBI lineage: Bacteria > Bacillati > Bacillota > Clostridia > Eubacteriales > Oscillospiraceae > Ruminococcoides > Ruminococcoides sp. The sequence goes on along the minus strand of NZ_DBLZMS010000001.1, from coordinate 271,803 downwards.
AGCTCGTTCGTGAGGCTCAGGCAAAGGCTAAGGAAATTGTTGACGATGCAAAGCAAAAATCGGCAGAAATCAGAAAAGCTGCGAATGTGTATGTTGACAGCATTATGAAACGCACGGAAGAGGGCGTTGCAACACAGCTTGAGGCTCTCAGAAAGACTCATGCAAACATAGTCAGCTCACAGAAAAAGCAGGGCTGATTTAAATTTAGCTTATAAAGGACAGACTCAATATGAGCCTGTTCTTTTTTTATGCCGTTTTTATCGTATGTGTTGTGTCACATTATGACACTGAAACGAATGCTTGCGGAATCGGCGGTTGAAAAATATAAAAATGTTGTCGGCTTTTGTAACCCGTGCGGTGCGTTTTGTAATTTTTAAGACTGCTGTTTTTGCTATGGAACGGGTGAAACCCTCTGTAAAATCAGCTTTTTGGGGCATAATATTCTTTTACGAAAAAATATGGTTTCAAAGTTGAAAGCATTTGAAATGATTTGTAAATATTATTTGTTTTTTCGTAACTTTGATATTGATTTTTTTGCACCTATGGTTTATAATAAGACAAAAGGTGTCAGAAGGTGTCATTCGGTGACTTTTAAAACCACAGAGTGACGGTTTCTGAAGAAAAGTGTATGGAGGTGGGCAGATGTTTTCGGGAATGACAAATCATTCTATTGATGCAAAAGGAAGAATTGTACTGCCCGCAAAGTTCCGTGAACAGCTCGGCGAAACATACTATCTTGCACGAGGCTTCGGCAACAAGTGCATTCAGGTTATGTCAAGCGAACAGTTCAACGCAATGTGTGAGAAGATTCTTGCACTTCCCGCAAACCTCTCCATGGCTGTTCAGTACACCTTTAACGCTACTGCGGTTGAGGTTACTCCCAACGCACAGGGCAGGGTGATTATTCCGCAGTCCCTGCGTGAGTTCGCCGAGATTGAAGGCGATGCGGTAGTTATCGGTATGACAAACAGACTCGAAATCTGGAGCAAGAAAAATTATGAGGACTATGTTGCTTCTCAGAATGAAAATCTTGCACTTGCTCTCAAGGAGTTAAAGCTATAAGGAGGTTGTTATGGAATTTTCTCATATTCCTGTCCTTCTTGAGCAGGCTGTTGACGCTCTTGCTGTTAAGGAAAACGGCATTTATGTTGACGGCACAGCTGGCGGAGGCGGTCACAGCAGTGAAATCCTCAGTCGACTTACTACGGGCAAGCTCATTTCGATTGATCAGGATCCCGATGCAATACTGACGCTGACAGAGCGTTTTAAGAAAAACGAAAATTCAATAATTATCAAGGGTAATTTTGCCGATATGGTTAGCCTTCTTCATTCAAGAGGAGTGGGCAGAGTCGATGGTGTTCTGCTTGACATCGGTGTTTCATCTCATCAGCTTGATACAGCCGAAAGGGGTTTTTCTTTCCATGAGGACGCACCTCTCGATATGAGAATGAGCCAAAGCGGAACAACAGCCGCAGAGCTTGTCAACACTCTCCCCGCAGGTGAGTTAAGACGAATCCTCAGCGTTTACGGCGAAGAAAAATTTGCCGGTGCAATTGTAAACGGAATCGTAAAGGCAAGAGCCGAAAAGCCGATTGAAACTACCCTTGAGCTTGCGGAAATTATAAAAGAAAATGTTCCCCAGCGTGTCCGCCGTGACGGACATCCTGCGAGAAAAAGCTTTCAGGCTTTGAGAATTGCGGTAAACGATGAACTCGGAGTTCTTGAAAGAGGTCTTGACGGTGCATTTGAACTTCTCGGAAGCGGCGGAAGGCTTGCAGTTATTACCTTCCATTCGCTTGAGGACAGAATCGTAAAACAGAAAATGGCATCTTGGTGTCAGGGCTGTACCTGTCCAAAGGATTTTCCCGTGTGTGTTTGCGGAAACAAGCCAAAGGCTAAGCTTGTTGTAAGAAAGCCGGTTTGTGCAAATGAAACAGAATTGAGGAATAACCCGAGAGCAAGAAGTGCAAAGTTGAGAATATGCGAAAAAATTTAAAAAAAATTCTCTGTGACTATAGACAAAACTGCCTGTTTGTAGTAAAATATAACAAAGTTGTAAAGATTATTACAGACACAAGCAATTGTGCTTTCGTGTTTGTTAATAACAAAATGTATGGCTTTGAAATATATGTCCGATAAAATCGGATTGATTGTGTGTTGTGTGTATTTTATAAATTTATTAAAGGTTTGAAACTTTTTTGTTTTATCGAAAATAAAGCAAAAATGTGTGTTTTATGAAATTGATATAGAAAGGCATCGGGTGCGTTTAATGGCTTATGAAAACAGAAATGCAGCTTATGATTTGAGTCTTTTTGATGACAGCAGCGACTATGTTCCGGGTTCAGCCGCTCCTGAAAGAAAAGAAGAAGTACATAAAAAGCAGGAAAGAAAAAGAAGAAAAAACAATGTTGTAAGTCTTCCGAAAGAGGAACTTCAGAAGAACAGACGCCGCAGACATAACAAGTTTAAAATCGCTCTCGGAACAGTGAGCGGTGCTGCAGCGACAATCATAATCGGCATCATAATTGTCGGACAGGTAAGACTTACCGAGCTTAATCAGGAAGTTATTACGGCTAAAGAAACTCTTGCAAATGCACAGAGCGTTTACACACAGACACAAATGAAGCTTGAATCAAAGCTTTCAACATCGGATATTGAAAAGTATGCCGAGGATACACTCGGTATGACCAAGGCTACGAACACACAGAAAGAATTTGTTACCCTTGCAGGCGGAGATAAAGCAGAGGTTTCTGCAAGTCAGGAAAGTGACAATCTCTTTACACAGTTCTGGAGTTCGGTACAGAATCTTTGGTCATAACATTTAGATTAATTTAATAGATATGTTATGAAAGAATGGAGAGTTAAGACTGCGTCTTGACTCTTTTTTCGGTATATATGCGGATTGACACGGAGCGTAACGGACACTATTTTGCGGTGAAAGGAGCTTTACATTGCAATCACCAGGATCAAAAAACAACTCAAAAAAGCGTGCCGAAAAGGGACCTGCACAAAGACTGAGACAGCGTACCGCAATATTGATTTTACTCATACTTGTGCTTGGCTTCGGTGCGGCTGTTTTAAGACTTACATACCTCACCACCATTCAGAGCAGTGAACTTCAGGAGTCAGCTGTTGACCTTCAGCTTGCCGACACAACTGTTTCCGCAAAACGAGGAACAATTTATGATGCAAACGGCAATGTTCTTGCCGAAAGCGCATCGGTTTGGCAGGTGGTAATGTCGCCTGTCAACTTTAAGAATGACAAACAGCGTCAGGCTGCCGCAAAAGGTCTTTCGGAAATTTTTGACCTTGAATACAACGATGTGCTTGACGATACAAAACAGCAGAGCCATTATGTTGTTGTCAAAAGAAGAATCGAGTCGGATGAGCGTGAAAAGGTTCTTGAGCTTATTGACACTCTGAAAAAGGATTACAGCTGTTCGGGTGTTATTCAGCTGCTTGATGATTACAAGAGATATTACCCGAAAAACAGCCTTGCATCTTCCGTAATCGGTTTTACGGGCAGTGACGATCAGGGACTTGAGGGTATCGAGTACGAATATGACAGCTATCTGTCGGGTACTCCCGGTCGAATTATCACGGCACAGAATGCAAGAGGTACGGATATGCCGTTCCGATACGAACAGAATGTTGAATCTGAGGACGGCAACAATGTGTATCTTACAATTGATGAAACAATTCAGTCAATTTGTGAAAAATATATGCAAAAGGGTGTTGAGGACAACAATGTTCTTAACAAGGGCGTCTGCATTGCAATGGATGTAAACACAGGCGCAATCCTTGCAATGGTAACAACAGACGGCTACGATCTTAACAATCCTTATGAGCTTTCGGCAAAGGATAAGAAGAAAATCAAGTCTACTGCCAAAAGCAAACAGGCGGAGGCAGAAAGTGCGGCTCTTAGCAATATGTGGAGAAACAAGGCTGTTGCCGACACATATATGCCAGGTTCTGTATTTAAGATGTGCGTTGCGTCAGCGGCTCTTGAAGAAAACCTTGTAAATGAAAAAACATCATTTACCTGTACGGGTTCAATTTCGGTTGAGGGCGAAACAATTCATTGTTCAAATATATCAGGTCACGGAACACAGAACTTTGTTGAGGCAATTTCAAACTCATGTAACCCTGCATTTATTCAGATCGGTCAGATGCTCGGTGCAGGCAAGTTCCGTCAATATTATCAGGGATTCGGTTTCAGCGATAAAACAGGAATCGACCTCCCCGGTGAAGCAGATGACGAATTCTGGGCTGAGGGTAAGATGGGCGGTGTTGACCTTGCGGTTGCATCATTCGGTCAGAACTTCGCAATCACTCCTATTCAAATGATTACAGCCTGTGCGGCTGTTTCAAACGGCGGTTATGTTGTTCAGCCTCATGTGGTTTCAAAAATCACAGACTCAAAGGGCAATGTAATCAAGTCTGTTGATAAAAAGGTTAAAAGACAGGTTATTTCAGACGATACATCCAAGAAGATGAAGGAATACCTTGAATATAACACAGAAAGACAGGGTGCTGCCGCAGGTTATATTTCAGGCTACAAGGTAGCCGGTAAATCAGGTACAACTGAAAAAAGGGGTGTAACAAAGTTTGAAAGCTCATTTTCTGAGGACTATATATCATCATTCTGCGGTTATGCTCCGGCAGACGATCCGCAGATTGCAATGCTTGTATTCTTTGATACTCCCGACGGTGACGCCTACTACGGTTCACAGGTTTCATCACCTGTATTTATAAATATTATGAGCGAGGTTCTTCCTTATCTTGATGTTAAGACATCATACACAGACGAGGAACTCGGTTATGTTGACGCATCTGCGGGCGACTACACAGGAGTCAGCGTTGACGAGGCTAAAACAGCTGTTGAGGCTGACGGCTTTACGGCAACCGTAAAGGGTAACGGTTCAACTGTAATTTCACAGATTCCGACCGTATCGTCAGGACTTCAGAAGGGCGGCAGTATTGTCCTCTACACAGACAGCGACAGTCAGTCGGAAACAGTAAGTGTTCCGAGTCTTATCGGTCTTTCTCCCGATGAGGTAAACGATGTTGCAAGTGCCTACGGATTGAATGTCAGCTTCTCGGGTGCAACAACATCCTCCGGAACAAGCTCATCACAGAACATTGAGGCGGGAACTTCGGTCAGCCCCGGTACGGTAATAACGGTATCTTTTGCGGATTCCTCTTCAACACTCAACGAATAACAAAAATATTTATTAGTCTGAAAGGAAAGATAACTATGATTTACGGAATATGGACATTTTGTGCGGCTTTGCTTGCTTTTATAATCTCAGCCGTTACAGGCAAGTTTTTGATTCCATACCTTCGCAAGCTCCATTTTGGTCAAACAATTCTTGAGGAAGGTCCTAAGTGGCACAAGGGTAAGCAGGGAACTCCCACAATGGGCGGTATAATGTTCATCGTTGCAATTGTGGTTGTCACAATGATCAGCACAGTTATATATGCTTTTACAGGCGCTGATTTGGTAAATTCATTCTTTGCAGATATTCCAAGAGAATGCATGTTCATTTTCTGCGGACTCGGTCTTGCGGTTGCAAACGGTTTTATCGGCTTTATTGATGATTACATCAAGGTTGTAAAAAAGCGTAACCTCGGTCTTACAGCGCCACAAAAGCTGATTCTCCAGTTCCTTGTTGCCGCTGCTTTTCTTGCAGTTCTGGCAATTGCAGGCTACGGTACAACAACAACCATTCCTTTTGTCGGCAAGGTTGACCTCGGATTTTTCTATTATATTATTGCCGCCGTTGCAATCGTGGGTATCGTAAACTCGGTAAACCTTACAGACGGTATTGACGGTCTTGACGGTTCGGTAACATTCTTTGCGTGTGTTGCATTTATGCTTATCGCCTGCGTAAAGAGCTATCTCGGCATAACAGCCATGAGCGCCGCGTCTGCGGGTGCCTGTCTCGGATTCCTCGTATGGAACTTTCACCCTGCAAAGGTGTTTATGGGCGACACGGGTTCACTTTTCCTCGGCGGTCTTGTATGTGCTCTTGCTTTTGCAATTGATATGCCTATTCTTCTTATTCCGATCGGAATTATCTATATTGCTGAGGAGCTTTCCGTTATTCTTCAGGTCAGCTACTTCAAAATCACACACGGCAAGCGTCTTTTCAAGATGAGCCCTATCCATCACCACTTTGAAATGTGCGGTTGGAGCGAGGTTAAGATTGTCGGTGTGTTCAGTGCAGTAACCGCAGTTTTCGGTGCAATCGCTTTTGCACTTGCATATTTTGGTGCATAAATAAACGCAGAAATACTTGTTTAAAATAAATTTTAAGGGAGGAACGGTCTTTGGCTCCACAAAAAAGAATGATGCTTAAAGCTGATGTAAACAGAATATATGATGAAGAGGTTTACTCGGAGCAGAAGATCAGGGAAGAAAAGTTTTTTGTCCGTCCTACTCGTCAGAGAAAGATGAAAAAAGGAAAGCTGTTTTCCGTTGGCATGGGACTTGACCTTCCGTTTTGCATAATCATTCTTGTACTTCTCATTATCGGTATGATTATGATGTTTTCTGCAAGCTATGCCTATGCTTATTACAATCAGGGCGACAGCTATTATTACCTTGTAAGGCAGCTCATTTTTGCCGTTATCGGCGTAGGCATAATGTTTTTTCTTTCGTTCTTTAACTATAATAAACTCCACAAGGTTGCACCGGTTGTTCTTGCAATTTCATATTTGTGCCTGCTTGTGGTTCTTGTACTGCCGGGTTCCGAAGGCGTAAAAAGATGGATTCCTCTTGGAATTTTCAACATTCAGCCTTCTGAGATTGCAAAGTTTGCAATTATTCTTTTCTTCTCACATTGGTGCAGTAAATACTATAATAAAATGCAGTTTGCCCGTTACAGCGTTCTGCCGGGTGTAATTGTTTTCGGTTCAACGGCACTTCTGCTTTTTCTCGAACCGCACTATTCGGGTATCGTAATCATCGGCATTCTTTCGGTTGTAATGCTTTATATCGGCGGAATGCAGACAAAGTATCTCGGAATCGGTCTTGGACTTATTGTCGGAGTAGTGCTTATACTTGCCGTCACAAACAGCCTGTCCTATGCTATGAGCCGTCTTGACGGTTGGGGTCAGGCACTTGAATATACAACAGATGATATGTGGTGGACCACATATCAAACACGAAATTCACTCTATGCAATCGGTTCGGGCGGACTTTGGGGACTTGGTCTCGGTCAGTCAAGAATGAAGTACCTCTATATTCCTGAGCCGCAGAACGACTTTATCTTTGCCGTTGTTGTTGAGGAGCTCGGCCTTGTGGGCGCACTTATGATTCTCCTTATTTTTGCACTTCTTGTGTGGAGAGGCATCACACTTTCACTTCGTGCAAAGGATAAGTTTGGCAAACTTCTCGGTATCGGTCTTACCTCACAGATCGGCATTCAGGTTGTGCTGAATATTCTCGTTATCACAGACTGGCTGCCTAACACGGGTATCAGCCTTCCGTTTTTCAGCTACGGCGGCAGTTCGCTTATTATGCTGCTTGCCCAGATGGGACTTGTGCTTTCAATTTCCAGAACGGCAAATATCGAAAGACAATAATTTAAAAATAGTTTTCTCCTGCATGAGTTTTGCAGAATTTTCAAAAGAAAGGTAAGAAAATTATGAAAGTATTGCTTGCAGGCGGCGGCACGGCGGGACACATAAATCCTGCACTTGCAATAGCCGGATATATAAAAAATAAAAGAAATGATGCCGAATTTTTGTTTATCGGCAACCGTGGCGGAATGGAGCAAAGACTTGTTCCGCAAGCCGGTTTTGAAATTAAGTCAATCACAATCAGCGGATTTAAGAGGAGCTTTTCTCCTAAGAGTATGCTTGAAAATGTTAAGACAGTTTCAAGAACCTTCACTTCTTCAAGAGAGGCAAAGAAAATAATTGCCGAGTTTAAGCCTGATATTTGTATCGGAACAGGCGGATATGTTTCGGGTCCCGTTATTAGAACAGCTGCAAAAATGGGTATTCCGTGCATTATTCACGAACAGAATGCATATCCGGGCATTACAAATAAAATGCTTGCAAAGAGCGTCAAAAAGGTAATGCTTGCCGTTCCGGATGCAAAAAAGTATTTTGACAAAAATGTTGATTTTGTCATTACCGGAAACCCTGTAAGACAGGAAATTCTCACGGCAAAAAAAGAAGAGTCAAGAAAAGAACTCGGGCTTGACAACCGTCCCGTAGTGCTTTCGTTCGGCGGAAGCCTCGGAGCAAGAAAAATAAATGAAGCTGTTGCAGACCTTGTTGCAAGAAGCGGTATTGACGGCAGATATCAGCACATTCACGCATACGGCAGTTACGGCGATTGGTTTCCGCAGCTCGTTGAGGAAAAGGGTACTGACATTGCCGATTGTTCAAATCTTGATATAAGACCGTATATTGATAATATGCCGACTTGCATGGCGGCGGCAGACCTTGTAATCTGCCGTGCAGGCGCAATTACTCTCAGCGAAATTCAGGCTATGGGCAAACCGGCAATCCTTATCCCGTCACCTAATGTTGCCGAAAATCACCAGTACCACAATGCAATGGCACTTGTGAATGCAGGTGCGGCTGACATTATTGAGGAAAAAGACCTAACGGGTGCGGCTCTTATGCGTAAAACTGACAAAATGCTTCTCAATCCCGAAAAGCTTGAGAAGTACAGCGAAAATTCACGCAAAATGGCAATTACCGACGCCAACGAAAGAATTTATTCGGTAGTCAAAAAAGTTCTCGGACTTGTGTAACGGTAACATTTATAACGCTTTCTCATAGAATAGAAGGGTATTCTTTTTGAGAGGGTGTTATTGTGTCAAAACTGCTTGTTACAGGACGCAAAAAGCTTGACGGAGAGGTTGAAGTTCAGGGGGCAAAAAACAGCGCTTTGCCGATTATTGCCGCCTCGATTCTTACAAAAGGTGAAAATGTAATCCACAATTGTCCTTCGCTTTCCGATGTTGACGCATCTGTCAACATTCTTCGGTATCTCGGCTGTGCCGTCACACGCTGTGATAAAACACTTCTCGTAAAATGTGATGATATCAACCGCTTTGATGTTCCCGTTGAATTGATGCGTAAAACAAGGAGTTCAATTGTTTTTCTCGGTGCAATCCTTGCACGAACGGGAAGGGCGAGAATTTCATTTCCCGGCGGATGTGAAATCGGTTCAAGACCGATTGATTTACATCTCAATTCACTTCGGGAGATGGGGGCGGATATTCGTGAAAAGCACGGCTATCTTGAATGTTGCGTTCCAAACGGACTTTGCGGAACAAAGATAACGCTTTCGTTCCCGAGTGTGGGGGCAACCGAAGATATTATGATTGCCGCCTGTCTTGCAAAAGGCACAACAACAATCATCAATGCCGCCCGTGAGCCTGAAATCTGCGACCTTGCGGATTATCTAAATTCCTGCGGTGCCGATATTTCCGGAGCAGGCGAGGGTGTTGTCGTCATTGAGGGTGTAAGCTCTCTCTGCGGCTCTGTCCACACAATCATTCCGGACAGAATCGTTGCCGCAACGCTGATGAGCTGTGCCGCCGTAACGGGTTCAAAAATTATACTTAACGGAATAATTTCGTCCCACCTTGCGGCACTTATTCCAATCTTCAAAAATGCAGGGTGCAAGATAAGAATTTCGGACGGAAATCTTGAGATAAACGCTCCCGAAAGACTTAAATCAATGAAAACAATCAGAACGATGCCGTTTCCGGGCTTTCCCACGGACGCACAGGCGCCCTTGCTTGCAACAGCGTGTGTTGCAGACGGAACAACGGTTTTTGTTGAAAATATATTTGAAAACAGATACAGACACATCCCCGAGCTTGTCAGAATGGGTGCAGCCGTTAAGACAGAGGGCAAGGTTGCCGTTGTCGAGGGTGTGGAAATTCTTTACGGTGCGTCGGTTGAAGCTCCCGATTTGCGTGGAGGTGCGGCACTTGTTGTTGCAGGCCTTTGTGCAGAGGGCAAAACCGAAATCGGCGGCGTGGAGTATATTGAAAGAGGCTACGAGTGTATTGAGTCTACTCTTACATCAATCGGGGCTGATATCAAGAAAATTTAGGGTAATCAGATTTTTAACTGTCGCAGGGCGGATTTCCGCCCTCGGCAGATAACATAAACGAAGGGAGGATTTGCTTTGAGCGACGGTAAAGACAGAAGACCGCTTACATCAAAAGAGCGAAAGAGTCTTGAGAAACAGCGTAAAAATGCCGCAAAGCAGGCAGAAAAGTATCATAAAGAAAAAGCAAAGCAGGATAAGAGAGCTAAAAAATCCCCCAATCCGAAAAAGGAACAGCAGAAAAAAGCTCCAAAAAGTAAAATTGAGGAGGCTTTTCTCAAGCAAAAAGAAGAGCAGGAATCACAAAGACAAGTCGAAAATATGAGCCGTGAAGAAAAATTCAGGAGAAAAGGCAAGGCTAAAATCAAGAACCTTAAACCAAAGGATTATGAAGACGGCTATTATGTTGACGAATTCGGAGAAAAGCAAAAACAGGAAAAGCGTGCAAAGGAAATCCGTGCTCAGGAGCGTGAAGTAATTCGCAGAAGGAAAAAATCTCTGACAAGCACTCAGATTAAGCACAGGAGAATCGCATTGTACAGTTCAATTTTTGCGGCAGTGCTTATAATCGGTGTTATACTAAGCCTTACAGTCCTTTTTAAAACCGAAAAAATTGAGGTTGTGGGGGACAAGTATTATGACGAAAAACAGATAATTGCATTCAGCGGTGTTGAATATCAGGAGAACATCTTCATGGGTGCGATGTACAATACATCGGACAAGATTGTCAAGAATCTTTCGTATATCGAAAGCGCAAGCGTAAGCTTTAACATTCCGGACACAATAACAATTACTGTTGTTGACGCAACACCGTCATATGTTATTCCAAACGGTAACGGCTATCTTCTTGTAAGCTCAAAGGGCAGAATCCTTGAGGAAATTTCCGAAAATAAGGACAAGCTTCCCGAACTCACCTGCGGCGACATCAAGACCACAGAGGTTGGACAGTATGTGTCATTCAGCGACGCAAATGTTCCCGATATTCTCGAAGATGTTTCGCAGAGCCTTATCAACAACAAGGTTAAGAATATCACAGGCTTTGATGTTACCGACACGGCAAACATAAAGCTCGTTTATGACGGACGAATTGACATTAACATCGGACTTCCCGATGATATCGACTATAAAATCAGAACTGCAATGACAATCATCAACGAAAAGCTTGACCCGAACAACACGGGACTTGTTGCAGGAACGCTTGATGTTTCGGCTTGCAGTACATCAAAAATTTCTCACTACAAACCTGCCGCAACCCAGCCCACAGCCGCAACACAGGCAACCACACAGGCAACAACGCAGGCGGCTGATTCTTCAGCCGATACGGGTGACGGCTACACAGGAAACTACACATGGGATGGCGGAACATATTCGGGCGGTGACACGGGTTATTACGACAATAACAGCTATAATAACTATGATAACGGTACCTATGACAACGGCAATGCAGACGGCGCCTATACGGGCGAGTAATTTTTCAGCAGAATTTTCCGTATAATTTTGCAGAAAAACGGCTGAAAAGCATTGCTATTTTGAAAAAAGTATGATAGTATAAGATAGTATAATTGTGTACTATGAAGAATAATGATTTCTGACTGAAAGTTGTCAATATATAAGGAGGACGAAAAAATGGCTTTTGAACTGGAATTGGAAAACGAGTATATGCCTAAAATTAAAGTGATCGGTGTCGGCGGAGGCGGCGGAAACGCTGTTAATCGCATGGTTGCGACCGAGGTTAAGAATGTTGAATTTATCGCAATAAATACAGATGAACATGTTTTAAGACTTTCAAAGGCTTCGCAGAAGATTCAGATCGGCGAAAAGCTTACAAGAGGTAAGGGCGCAGGCTCTATGCCACAGATCGGACAGGAGGCAGCCGAGGAGAGCAGAGATGAAATCGCAGCACTTCTCAAGGATACGGATATGGTATTTGTTACTGCCGGCATGGGCGGCGGTACAGGTACAGGCGCTGCTCCCGTAGTTGCCAAAATCGCAAAGGATATGGGCATTCTTACAGTCGGCGTTGTTACAAAGCCGTTTGCTTTTGAAGGCAAGAGAAGAATGACTCAGGCTGAGCAGGGTATTGCAGAGCTTTCTGCCTGTGTTGACTCGCTTATCATCGTTCCTAACGAAAGACTCAAGTATGTTTCGGATACAAGCATCACTCTCCAAAACGCATTTGCTATTGCCGATGATGTTCTCAGACAGGGTGTTCAGAGTATTTCTGACCTTATCCTTCTCCCGGGTCTTGTAAACCTCGACTTTGCCGATGTTACTTCCGTAATGAAGGACGCAGGCTACGCTCACATGGGTATGGGCAGTGCAACAGGCAAGGACAAGGCTACCGTTGCCGCAGATATGGCTATTTCAAGTCCGCTTCTTGAAACTTCAATTGACGGCGCAAAGGGTCTTATTATCAACATCACAGCATCTGCCGATGTTAGTCTTGATGATATCGATGCCGCATCAACAATGATTAAGGATAAGGTTTCAGATGATGCAAACATCATTTGGGGTGCTGTTATTGACGACAAAATGGAAGATGCTATCAGCGTGACGGTTATTGCAACCGGCTTTAACGCAGACGGTCAGATTGCTAAGAAGAATCTTACGGACGCAGTTTCATCAGCGTCAGCTCCTGTTGTGGCTAAGGAAGAGCCAAAGTCAACAACAAAGGACAAGACTGATGATGACGACGATACCTTCTATGATATTATGTCAATTTTCAACAAGTAATACATTCTGATGTAATGAGGCACTCCTTTTCGGGAGTGCCTTTTCGTTTGACAACGGCAATTCCGTTATGGTATAATTTGAACGGAATAAAGGGGAATTGTGAGCTTTTGTGCTTTTACAATTTCTCTTTTTTTGAGCGAAATCCAAAAGCAAAGAAGGCGGAAAAATGAAAAAACTACTTGCACTTTTGATTGCCTTGATGACTGTTCTTTTGTGCAGCTGTTCATCAGGCGGTGAAACAATCCGATTCGGTGCGGCAGGTACCGGCGGAATTTATAACGAAGCGGCAAATTCGATAAAGTCGATTGCCGATGCTGACGGCACTCTGAAAATTGAAACAAAGACAACAGCCGGTTCTGCGGCAAATGTTCGCTTGCTTTCACAGAATTATCTTGACGCCGCAATTGTTCAGTCCGACATTGCACACGACGCATTTAACGGCGAAAATAATTTTGAAAAATCCGGCAGTCTTGAGGGTTACAGCGCTGTTGCAGGTATGTTTACAGAGGCTTGTCATATCGTTGTAAGAAAAGATTCTGATATTAACAGTGTTGATGATTTGCTCGGCAAAACCGTGAGCATAGGTGAAGAAGAATCGGGTTCGGAGCTTAACGCAAAGCAGATTCTTTCGGCATACGGGCTTAACTCAAAAATGGTTAAGGAAAAAAATCTTAATTATGCCGATGCCGCAAAACAGTTACAGAACGGCGAAATTGATGCGGCATTCTTTACACTCGGACTTAATGCAACAGTTGTTGAGGAACTTTCAAAGCAATGTGACATCAAGCTTATAGGAATTGATGATGCAGCTGTTAAAAAGCTTAAAAACACCTACAGCTATGTTGACTGCAAAATTCCGAAAAACACTTACAACGGACAGAGTGATGAAGTCGGCACAGTTGCGGTAAAGGCTGTTCTGATTGTGAACGACAGACTTTCAGACGAACAGGTGAAGAAGCTTACACAGCTTGTCTTTGACAATGCGCAGGAACTTCAGCTGACTGTTTCGGCGGATGTTGACATAACGCTTGAAAAAGCCGTTGAAGGTGTTAAAATTCCTTTTCACAAGGGTGCGGCAGAATATTATTCCGAAAGAGGAATAACAGTAAAAACAGCAGGATAACTGCGAAAGGATTGGTGCTGATTGAATATAACTCTTGATATGTATCAGACAATCGCAGTTGCTGTGATTGTTCTGATGGCCGGTGCATTTCTGAAAAAGCGTATATCGTTTTTGCAGAAATTTTGTATACCTGCACCTGTAATCGGCGGTTTGCTTTTTGCAATTCTTACGCTGGTTCTCTATATGACAGGTGTTGCGGTAATTGATTTTGACGATACTCTAAAGGAAGTCTGCATGGTGTTTTTCTTTACCTCAGTCGGATTTCAGGCGAATCTCAAGGTACTGAAAAGCGGAGGCAAATCCCTTATCGTATTTTTATTTCTTGTAATTATGCTCATTGTAATGCAGAACTTCTCTGCAATCGGACTTGCAAATTTGATCGGACTTGACTCGCTCACGGGTATGACAACGGGTTCAATTCCTATGGTAGGCGGTCACGGTACGGCGGGCGCTTTCGGTCCTGTACTTGAGGATTTCGGCGTTCAGGGTGCGACAACTGTTTGTACTGCCGCTGCAACATTCGGTCTTATTGCAGGCTCACTCATGGGCGGACCTGTCGGAAACAGACTTATTAAAAAGCACAACCTTATTGCTACAATCAAAACAGAGGATGACAGCCTTCTTGTTGAAGAAGAAGAAAAGCACGAACGACATTTTTCAATGTATGCTCCGGCAGTATTTCAGCTGATTATAGCGGTCGGACTCGGTACGGTTGTTTCAGATTTGCTTTCACTTACGGGCATGACATTCCCGATTTATATCGGTGCAATGATTGTTGCCGCAATTATGAGAAACATCGGTGAATACACGGGTAAAATCACTATTCATATGGGCGAGATTAATGACCTCGGCGGTATATGTCTCTCACTTTTCCTCGGTATTGCTATGATTACACTCAAGCTTTGGCAGCTTGCTGACCTTGCGCTTCCGCTTATTATACTTCTTGCAGGTCAGGTTGTTCTTATGTTCATTTTCACATATTTTGTTGTGTTCAACATTATGGGCAGAGATTACGACGCCGCTGTTCTTGCGGCAGGTACTTGCGGTTTTGGTATGGGCGCAACGCCAAATGCAATGGCAAATATGCAGGCAATCTGCGAAAAATACGCACCGTCCGTAAAGGCTTATCTTATTGTTCCGATTGTCGGCAGTTTGTTTGCCGACTTCCTGAACAGTCTGACGATAACATTCTTTATAAATTGCATTTAGAATCGGAGGCAGGTATTATGAAGGACAGGAAATTTACATTTGATTCCGAAAACCTTGCTTTTCCCGAGATTCACACGGGCAAAGTAAAGCAGAATGATGTTGCCGAGGATAACACAGACAGCACGGTTGTTTATGATACTGTCGCTGTTCCCGAGGTTCATCTCAAAAAGCATAAGCATAAAAAGCAGAAGAAAGACAATAAATAAAACAACAGCCGTACATTTCAAAAGTGTACGGCTGAAATTTTTGTATTTAATTTTGAAATAAAACCTTACCTTCCGTAATGGGTGTGTATGCGGTAAGTTCGGCCATGTCAAGGTCGATTTTGTGCATATCAACCGCACAAATTTGGTGATTGTTGTAGGTGGTGTAGTAGTAGATTCCCTTGTCGGCATTGCAACAGGAGGTGTAAAGTGTGATTTCATACTTTCCGTCTGAAACCTCACAACAACCTCTCTGCTGGTCAACAGAACCGAGAATGTGGAAAAACTGGCTCACGCTTTCGCTCTCGCTGTCACCCGAAACGGAGTTCAGCTTTGTGAACGCAACCTTTGCAAAACGGGATGCGGATGAAAGGTCGCCCGGCAGTCCGATTGCACCCATTCCACGGCTGTATGTGGTAAGCTCGGCACTTTTGCCGAAGTTGTTTTCGGGTTGCTTTGGTGAGAGTGACATATAGTTGTTGAGCATGAACATCTGAATGTCAAACGGAGGATTGTTTGTCAGCACACCTACAGGGTTGTCATAGACTTTAAGTCCGTCATTTGTCGATTCAACTGTAAGCGATTCGTTTCTGTCGGAAATAATCCAATGCAATTGAGCACAGGGGAGCTTGTTGCTGAACTGCGTATTTGTTATGTTAAGGTTTTCAAGCTTTTTCCTTGCCTGCAATACGCTGTCGCAATGTGAAAGTATATACGGAATGAACTCAAATTGTGCAATATTTTCCTTGCCGTTTTTCGGTTCAAAATATACGGCATTTCCAACAAAATTAAGCCCTGCCATACACAAGCCCTTTTCATTCATTGCATCGTAATATAGCGGATAACCGTCTGCAATGTGAGCCATGCCAATCATCGCAAAGTGGTTGTTGCATTCGTTTGTATGGCGGAACTTAAACGGAAAATTTCGTGGAGTAATTGTAATTTCGTCACCGTATGAAAATTCATAATCAAGCGTTCTGCCAAAGTAAAAGTCTTTTGTTTTATATGTTGCCGCTGTACACATATCATCAGCCTCCGATTCTTTTAATAATAAATATTCTTCCGCTTGGTATAGAATATCATACTGCTTAAACAAAATGATTGCAAGGTGATTTTTGGAAAATTACAAAAATTGTCGAAATCACTTGAAAAATTACCTTGCTCGGTATATACTATATATGTCAATATGAATGGGAATGAGGTTCTCCCACGGCTTTTGTCGAAACCGCTTTTGCTGATGACTTCTGTTTTTTGAACAGGGGCATTGGCTTTTTTTATGCGATGTTCTTTGTGCGGAAATTTTGAGGAGGAAATTTATGAAGAACAAATTTGTTGATTTTAAGGTGCTTGCAACATCTCTGTGCTGTTCCGTTGTGATGGGACTCATATCGTTTGCATTTCTGAAATGTCTTGATTATGCGGCAGATTTCAGGAGCTTCTTTCCGCTGTGCTATATCTTTTTGCCCGTAGCAGGTATTGTGACCGCTTTTGTATATAAGCGTATCGGCGGAAAGTCGTCAATGGGCAACAACATTATTATTGAGAGTGCAAATGACGGTGAAAAAGTGCCAAAGCGACTTGCATCGCTGACATTTATATTTACCTGCATAACCCATCTTTTCGGCGGTTCTGTCGGCAGAGAGGGAACTGCCGTTCAGATTGGCGGTTCGCTGACAAGTAATGTTGCCGATTATCTCGGCTTTAAAAATAATGACCGAAGTACAATCGTTCTCAGCGGAATCAGCTCTGCATTCGGTTCGGTTTTCGGCACACCGTTTGCAGGCGCATTTTTCGGAATGGAAGTCTGCTGTGTCGGAAGATTGTCGGCAGGTGCGGTAATTCCGTGCTTTGCGTGTTCATATCTTGCAAATTTTGTTACACAGCTTCTCGGCTTTAAACATGAAAGATATGCAATCTCGTCAATCCCAGATTTTGACGCAAGATTTCTTTTTGTGTTTTTAATTGCGGCAGTTTGCCTCGGCTTAATCGGCAAGCTGTTTGCACTCGGAATAAAGTATGTAAAACTTGCATACTCAAAAATTTTCAAGAACTACCTTCTTGCAGCAGCAGTAGGTGCGGCAATCGTCAGCCTTTTAATTTTCGCTTTGGGACTTAACGATTTTGAGGGCTTAAGCACATGGATGCAGCACACCGCCTTTAAGGGCGATGCAAAATGGTACGATATGCCGGCAAAATATCTTTTGACCGTACTCACCCTCGGTGCAGGATTTCAGGGAGGAGAGGTTACTCCTATGTTTGATATGGGTGCGTCATTCGGCAGTTGGTTCGGATGCGTCTGCGGATTTGATCCCACATTTTTTGCGGCAATCGGATTTGTATGTGTTTTTGCCGCAGCAATCAACACACCTATTACAGCAATCGTTCTCGGCATCGAAGTTTTCGGTGCGTCTGCCGCCCCGTATTTTGTGCTTGCAGTCCTCATCAGTTTTATCGCATCCGGCAATACAACAATTTATCCGTCGCAAAAATTCCCGGTTGATAAAAGCCTTTTTCATTTTCAAAAGAAGTGACGCAATAGGCTTGAACAAAGTGTAAGTCGGTGTATTTAGGCGTTGACTTTGCGAAAATTATTATTTATACTTTTCTCATAATCAATAGTTAGTTGTGGGGAAGATTATATGAAAAAATTCAGAGCGGTTTGTTTGGCTTTTGTGATGATGTTATCCGTTGCGGTAATGCTTTGCGGTTGCGGTGATACGAAAATTACAGACAAGGTTAATTTTTCCGATGTTGATGAAATAACCGTCGTAATGTCGGACAAGTCAACCGCCGTGCTTGGCGAGGTTGATTTCAAGACGGTCAAGAATATTCTGCAATCAGCCGAAACAGGCGGTACAAGCGGTGAGTTTGACGGTGGAATCCTTATTGAATCACGTAAAGACGGAATTGTTACCCACAATATCCGTGTCGGCGATGCTGACAAAATCTGTGTTGACAAGGACAATTCAACCGTGTATAAAATTTCCGATGATGATTACAAGACCTTGGAAAAGGTTATGGACAATTACAAGCTGTAACGCTTGAACAGAATCACGATAAATAAAAATATAAGCGAGATGAATTCAATCGAAAAATTCATCTCGCTTTTTGCTTGAAGATTAAATTGTTTGCTGAATAAAATCAGAAATCATCGCCGAAATCCGTGTCAAATTCATCATCCAAATCAGACGAAAACAAGTCGTCATTATCTTCGTCATCATTCATAATATCTTCAATCACGGTGAACTCAAGACCTTTTTCAAGCGGATCAAGCATTCCGTCATGGTTTAAATCAAACAATCGTTCAAAATCGAAAATGCCCATAAAATTTCCTCCTTAACATATGGGATATCCTATATGTTAATCATATCAAATGAACTGTACGATAAAACGGACTTTCCTTTGATGTCAGACAAATTTATTGAGTTCTGCGTTGTATTTGTAGTCAATTGCAGAAAGCTTGCTTTCAATTTCTTCTTTACTGCAACCGAGATCGTCACACATTTTATCAAGGCTGGGGTAGAAATCACGCAGCTTTGTATTAACAAAGCTTAAAAGAATCATCGGATCGTTCGGAATTGTATTTTCAGCCATAATAATCGCCCTTTCAAAATTATTTACTGTATTTACTAATCTTACAATTAGTAGTATAATATACAGGTACAAATTTGTAAACGGTATTTTGTGTGATGCCGTGTGTAATAGATAAATTTTTTTCAAAGGAACTTGGAAATGGATAAGAGATTTGATGTTGTAATCGTTGGCACAGGTGCGGCCGGACTTTATGCGGCACTTAATTTTCCCGAAAGCGTAAATATTCTTCTTGTTTCAAAGCGTGAACTTCAGCTTTCAAACAGCTCTCTTGCGCAGGGCGGTGTTGCGTGTGTGCTTGATACAGTTCACGACAGCTACAAGCTGCATATTACGGATACATTGATTGCGGGAAAGTATAAAAATACTCTTTCTGCTGTTGAAAAGCTTGTTACCGAAGGACCTTCGGATGTTCTTAAAATAAAAGACCTCGGTGTTGATTTTGACCTTAACGAGGACGGCACAATGTGCAAAACTCTTGAGGCAGGTCACAGCAGGAACAGAATTGTTCATCATAAGGATTCAACAGGCAAGGCAATTGTTGACGGACTTATCGCAAAGGTTACTCAGCTAAAAAATGTTACCGTGTGTGACAACGCTCTTGTTTATTCAATTGACAAGGTGCTGAACGGTTTTTATATAAGCATTTTGAGAAACGGTGAAAAGCTTCACTACGGCTGTAACTACTGTCTGCTTGCAACAGGCGGTATCGGCAGGGTTTATAAATATACAACCAACTCCGCAATCGCAACGGGTGACGGCATTGCGTTTGCATATATGCTTGGTGCAAGAATTAAAAATCTTTCGAGAATACAGTTTCACCCGACAGCATTTGCGGCTGATCATGGCAGAGAGCGTTTTCTTATAAGTGAGGCTGTTCGTGGTGAGGGTGCGGTTCTGCTCAACTGCAACGGCGAGAGATTTGCCTCAAATTATGACAGCAGAGGAGAGCTTGCTCCGAGAGATGTTGTTTCAAATGCGGTTATGCTTGAATCAATCAAGACAAACAGCGAGAATTTCTATCTTGACATAACCCACAAGCCGGCTGATTTTGTAAGAAATCGTTTTCCGATGATTTATGAAAGATGCCTTGAAGAGGGCGTTGACATTACAAAGGACAGAATCCCTGTATTTCCGTGCCAGCATTATCTTATGGGCGGTATTGATGTTGACCTTCATTCACGCACAACCGTTGAGGGCTTGTATGCCGCAGGAGAGTGCTCGCACACAGGTGTTCACGGTGCGAACCGTCTTGCAAGTAACTCGCTCCTTGAGGCGCTTGTTTATTCAAGAACAGCCGCTCTTGATATTACGGATAAAATCAACAAATTCGGCAGAAGAACTCTTGGTGAAGAACCTGTTTACCGCCCTGTTGAGGGTAAGACCATGCCGCATGGCTGTCGTTCAAAAATCAGAGAGATTTTGCAGGATGCATATTTTGTTCTTCCAAAGCCTGAAAAATATGAAGAAAGCAGTAAGCAGATTCACGAGATTATGAGTGAACTGTTTGCAGAAAAGTACGAAATCAATTCCGACCTTGTTGAGGCAAGAAGTGCGGCAATTGTTGCAAGTATCATTTTTGATGAAATTATGGAGGGTACAGACTGATGACACTTAACAGCATTTATGTTGACAATCTTATCAAAACCGCATTGCTTGAGGATATCAACTATCTTGACACAACAACCGATTACCTTATTGACGAAAATCAGGAAAACACGGCAATTTTCCTTGCAAAAAGTTCAGGTGTTCTTTGCGGTATCGAGGTTGCACTCCGTGTGTTTGAAATTCTTCAGCCAAACGGTTTTGAGGCAAAGGTTTATAAGCATGACGGCGACAAGCTTGTAAAGGGCGAAATCATCGCTGAAATTCACGGTAAGACAAGAACAATTTTAAAGGGCGAGAGAACGGCTCTCAACCTTATTCAGCATATGAGCGGTATTGCAACCGCAACAAACAAGGCTGTTGAAATTGTCAGCGGCACAAAGGCTTCTATTGCCGACACAAGAAAGACACTCCCGGGTATGCGTCCGCTCCAGAAGTATGCCGTTACGGTTGGAGGCGGAAGAAATCACCGTTACAATCTTTCAGATGCCGCAATGCTTAAGGATAACCATGTTGACGCAGGCGGCGGAATTGCCAACGCTGTTTCAAAGCTTAAATCAAAACTCGGTCATATGACCAAGGTTGAGCTTGAAGTAAGAAACCTTGACGAACTCAATCAGGCTCTTGAGGCAGGCGTTGATGTTATTATGCTCGACAATATGAGCCCCGAGCTTATGAAACAGGCTGTTGACATCACGGCAGGCAAGGCACTTCTTGAGGCAAGCGGTGGCATCACGGACGAAACTCTTCGTGAAATTGCCGAAACCGGTGTCGATATCATCTCAATGGGTGCGCTCACTCATTCGGTTAAGGCTTTTGATATTTCACTTAAAATAAAATAAGCCTGAATTGAAAAAATTTAAATCCAAAACCTAAAAAACAGCGGTGATTATTCTTCATCGCTGTTTTGTGTTGTTTGAGTCGAAATTAAATTGTTGTGTTTGTAAAATGCAGGGAGCATTGCATAATGACGATGATTTTATAATCGGAAGTTGTGATAACAATTAGCAAGATTTTTGTATATTTCTGTCGGTATCGCAAGATTTCCTTTTCCGACTCCAAGCGAAATATCGGGTTTTGTTGCTCCGTGAAAGTCACTTCCGCCGCTTTTCAAAAGACCGTATTCATCACAGATTTTCTCGGCAAGCTCTGTTTCGGCTTTGTCAAAAAGCGAATAGTACGCCTCCGTTGCGTTAAGGCCAAAAGCCTTTGCTTTTGGCAGAAATTCTCTCAACTCATCTTCGTTCATATTGAGAAACGGGTGTGCAAGAACGGATATTGAACCGAAACCCTTCAGCTTTTCAATTATATACAGAGATGACGGCCTTTTCGGCGGAACATAGTAGCCGAACTTCGACATAAGCAAGGTTTGAAATGCCTCTTTGACAGAAGAAACATAGCCCTTCTGCATAAGAGCGGCGGCGATGTTTGCACGGTTTACAAAGCCGTCAACCGTGCTGTTTTTGATTTTGTCATAGTCGAGAATATAGCCGTCTTTCGCAAGATTTTTAACGAGCAGTTTGTTGCTTTCCTCCTTTAATTTTTGCGACTCAGCCATAATTTCGGTTATGTCTGAATAGTTTTCTTTCTTGATAAACAGACCGACAATGTGCAGCTGTTTTGAATTGTATTCGGTTGAAAATTCAATCCCCGCAACGGTGGTTACGCCGTACTTTTTACCTGCCGAAACAAATTCGTCAAGTCCGGCAACCGTGTTGTGGTCGCAGAGTGCAACGGCGTCAAGCCCGATTTCTTTGGCTTTTAAAACGATTTCCGTAGGTGAAAATGTGCCGTCCGAAAATGTTGAATGTGTATGCAAATCGCAGAACATAAAATTCCTCCGATACAAAATGGAGTGGGATAATTTTACCCACTCCATTTTAGCATATACGGTTTGCAAATTCAACGCAGATGAATATTTCACACAAGCTTTTTCAGTTTCAGTGCAAGGTCGGCAATGTGATTTACTCCGTTTCTGAAAACATAGTCAAACTCGCCGGCATAGGTTTTGACTTTGCCGTTAAATCCCTGTTTAAAGCGATATACACCGTAGTTTTTATGCGTTTCGTCATACCAATAGGGAATACCGCAAAAATCATATGTGTGGCAACCGCTCTCAATTGCGTACTTAATCATAGTCCATTGCATAAGATAATTCGGCATATATTTTCTGTATTCGTTTGATGAACAGCCGTAAACATAGCTTGCAACATTTGCATAATTTACAAGCAATGCACCCGACAAAACTTTTCCGTCAAGTTTTGCGATACATAGCTTTGCGTTGCCGTGAAATGCCTGTAAAAAATTTCTGAAATATTCTTCCGAACGAATTTCAAAGCCGTCACGCCTGCCTGTTTCTTTCATAAGCTCCATAAAATCGTCAAGCTCATCTTCACCGCAGAATTTACACTCAACGCCTTTCCTCATTGCAAGGCGGATGTTGTACCGCCATTTTGATTTAAAATTTGCAAAAACTTCATCACACGATTTATCTTTTATGTCAAGCACATAATTTTCTCTGCATTGGGTGTTGTCATATCCTTGCTTTTCACCGTGATAAACAAAGCCGAGGTCAACAAGATTTTTAATCGAGATAAAGTCGGTTTCGTCAATCAGCGGATCGGTTTTGAGTGTGTATGCGTGATATTTTTCTGCAATCAGTTTTATCTGCTCAAATATTTTTCTGACGGTTTTACTGTCGTGAGTGTCGCATACAAAGCCCCTCGGTGCATAAAGCATTGCCGTGTTGAGAATCGGTATTTTCTTTACAAGCACAAGTGTACAGCCGTTGATTTTTCCGTTTTCGTCACGAACGGCAACATACTCGGGAATCCAACCCTTTTTAACCTTTGCCCAGTCTGCCGACTGCATAAAGTTTCCGTATTTACTGTTTTTACAAAATTCCTCATACTCTTTAATATCCATAAAAAACAAGCCTTTCGTAAGTGTATCTATACTATACAAAAGGCTTGTTTCTGAAATTGTTCAAAAATGTATCATAGTTGTTTCATCAGCCATAATAATCAAATTGTTCGTTGTTTATTTTGCTGTATTCCAAAAACGGCTGTGGGCAGATGTTGATGCTGAAAGATTCGGAACTTGCCTTAACCGTTATTGAATCGGAACTGACACCCCAGTATTTTATGAGTGCATCGTACAGCTCCTGTCTATAACTGTCGCTGTATTCGGTTCTTCCGTACAGCTCCTGTTCATACGGAATAGAAATTTCACTCCCGGTAACGCTGTCCGTCAGGTAGGTTGTATCAATGTTAAGCTCATAAATTGTGAAAGTTTCCATATCAAACAGCATTGTTATGTTTAGTCCGTATTGTGCGCCCTCTTTGGCATAGTTGCATGTTACAAACATAAAATCGGACGAAACAATTACATTACCGTCAAGTGTTCCGCGCATTGTAAGTTTGTAACCGCTGCAGCTGTCAAGTGTAAAAAACGGCCGAATGTAGCCTGCAATATTGGAAAATAATTTTGTGTCTTTAAGCGAATTTGCAAGATTGCTTAACGCTTTTTTTGCATAGCTGATTACAGTTTCTGTTTTCGGAGCATTGTTTTGAAGAACCCAAACGGTATCTTCGCTTGAAATGAGTTTCAAAAATTCTCCGCCGCTCAAAGTGGTTATATCGGCGGTAAGTTTAAATGTTTCGGCTGTGTTTCCGACAGAACCCCGATTGTCCGTTACCGAATAATAAAAGCGGGGGAGAAACACAACGGTTGCGACTACGGTCAAGGTGAGCAAAGTGCAGATGATATATTTTGCGGATTTTTTAAGGTTAAATTTCATCTTCAAAATCCTCACTTTCCGCAGAATTATCGGCAAGGCTTACCGTAAAGCTGATGTCCGTACCCTTGCCGACTTCACTGACGATTTCAAGAGTTGAGCCGTGAAGCTTTGCAATTTCGTTGCAGATTGAAAGTCCGAGTCCGGCTCCGCCCATACTCCTTGAACGGGATTTGTCAACCATATAAAACGGTTCGGTAATTTTGGCAAGGTCATCTTCCGCAATTCCGCAACCGCTGTCGGTAACGCAAAAACGGTATCTGTCGCTGTCAACATATCCCGTGAGTGTAACAGGCTTTCCGCTCTCACTCGCTTTGCAGGCATTGTCAATCAGGTTGTACAAGAGCGTTTTCAAGAGCGACGGCTCTGCGTTGACTTCTGCTTTTTCAACATTTAATTTGAGTTTCACACCGTATTTTTTCAAAATAAAGAGAACAGACTTTTTAATGTCATCGGAAATTATGTCCGTTCTGATGTTTACGGTTTTGATTTCGTCATTTTTCAAAACTATAAGGTTTAGCAGATTAAGCGAAAGCGCCTCCAGCCGACTGCCCTCTTTGTAGATAAGGTCGGCACATTCTCTGCGTTGTTCAGGCTCCATTTCATATGAACGGAGCATATCCGCATAACCTATGACAGATGTCAGCGGAGTTTTTAACTCGTGGGTAAAATCCGCAATAAAGTTGTCACGATTCTGTGTTGCAAGCTTTAGCTGTTCAATGTAGTCTTCAACATAATCTGCCATGGTGTTAAAGCTCTGCGAAAGCTCGGTTATTTCGGTTGAAGATGTAATGCCGTGGCTTTCATTTACTCTCATATTAAAGTTGCCCTCGGCAACTTCCTTTGACGCATCCTTTAACTTAACAAGCGGTCTTGTCAAAAGCTTTGAGAAGATTACAAGCAGAATTGATGCAAACAACGCAACGCCTATGAGAATGAACTGATAAATTGTGCAGTACATATCACGGTCGCTGTACACGCTTGTTATATTGTCAACAGTTTCAATATAACAGCTTTTGGTTACAAGCTGAATTTTGCTTATTGTCTGAATATAGTATTTTTTGTTTTCAGTAACTACTCTGCTTTTTCTGGAATTTACCGACATACCGTGGGCAAATTCATTTTCTGCCGAAAAGCTTAGCTCGTTTATTGAACCGATTTTGATTTTAGAATCCGAATTGCCTGCAATTTGTTTTGCAAATCCGATTGCCGAAACGCGCAGATATTCCAAGTTTCCGTAGGTGGGTTGGTTGTTGTCTGCATATACCGAAAGTGCCGTTGTGATGTAATTGTTGTTCTTTTTGGCTGAGTCAATGCGGTTGTTCAGCGTGTTTGTAAAAACGGTGTTGATGAGGAGAAAACCTCCCACACCGAAGGAAGTAATTATAATAAGAAAGGTAATAAAAAATATTTTCCACGAAAATTTCATTAGGGCTTTCCCTCCGCTTATTCAACAAGACGGTAACCGACTTTATACACAGACTGAATGTTGTCTTTTAAATCAAGCTTTTTTCTTAACCGCTGAATATGCAGATCCACGGTTCTTGTATCACCCATATACGGTTCATTCCATACCCTTTCGTAAATCATTTCACGGTAAAGGGCAATGTTTTTGTTGCGTACAAAAAGCAGAAGTATTTCGTATTCCTTTAATGTAAGGTCAATTTGTACTCCGTTTTTGGTGACTATTCTTGAATTTGTGTCAATTACTATGTCTTTAAAGCTGAGTTTTGTTTTTGCCTTGTTGTATCTTCGCAGTACCGCATCAACTCTTGCCTGAAGTTCCGAAATGTTAAACGGTTTTGTTATGTAATCGTCAGCCCCCAGGTTAAGCCCGTAAACCCTGTCCGATATATCTGATTTTGCAGTAATGAAAATTACGGGTGTGTCAAAGCCTTTGATGTAGTCCATAAGCTCAAAACCGCTGATTTTCGGCAACATAACATCAAGCAGAATAAGGTCAAAGTGCTTTTTCTCCAGAACATCGGCACAGCTTTCGCCGTCAAACACACAATCGGTTTTGTGCCCGTGCCGAGAAAGAGCCATTTCAAGAAGATTTGAAATATTCTTTTCGTCCTCAACAATCAATATGTCAGCCAACAACCCCACCTCCAAGACACAGTTTATATTGCCATTGTATCATAGATGTATCATTTTTTTCAAATTATTCTTTTTTTCGCATAGCTGTATCCAAAAATAGGTTAATGCAGAATATTGTCAAATTATGTGCAGCTGTTAATTATTTCACGAACCGTGCTTGAAAATAAAGTCGAATAATGGTATTATTTTATGCAAGCAAAACATTTTGAAAGGAAGATTACAATGGGTAATTCTAAATCGGTAAAAAAAGGTGTTGCAGTTGTAACGGCAGTTATTGTTGCTGTTGTTATGGTTTGCGTTTCGGTAGTTTGCAATTTGTTTTCAACAAAAACAGAAAGCTCAAATCAGACATATCTTGATGATGCAAAGGCTCAGCTTACAGAATACAGCGATAACTATAACTACACTAAATTTGAGTTTATGAACTCACTTTTTGAAAAGGCAAATGTAATTGCAAGTGTTGTTACGGAAAATACTTCGGCTGACACAAATGCCTCACTTGTAAAGAACCTCGGCATCAATTCATTTGTTATGACAGACGCTGACGGCAAGATTATCGCATCGTCAGACGATAAAAAGGTCGGCACAAATTTCCTTGATGACGAAACAACAAAGCAGTTCAAGGCTAACCTCAAGGGTATGAAGGTCAAGAGCATTTCAGAGCCGACAGCCGTTGAGGGCGAGGATGGTGTGTATAACCTCATGGCTTGCGTTGTAAGAACAGAGGGCGGTATCGTTATTATTGATACAAATACAAGCGACTATTCGGCTGTTATCGGTGCTGATATTGCAAAAAGCTGCAAGGGTGATACAATCATCGTTAAGAACGGCGAAGTTGTAAGCACAAATATGAACCTTGGCGATAACGGTCTTAAAAGCGCAGGTATTACAGACGAAATGATTCGTTCGGAAAATTTCAATGTTACAATCGACGGCACAACATATTCACTCAGCAGTATGCCGTCAGGTGAATATACAATCATCAGCGGACAGGCTGCGACAGAAAGCGGTTTCAATATGATTTACGGTGTCGTAATTCCGTGTGCCGCAGGTTTTGTAATGATTATCATTTCCGGAATTATACTCAGCCTTGGCACAACAAAGAAAAAGGAAAACGAGTAATTGTTAATTACAGCATACAAACAAGAAGTGGACATTTCACGAAATTTGTATGTAAAATGACGAAAAGGTCATAAATTCAAGAAATATCTCCGAAAACATTGTGCTTTAGCACAAAGAATATTGTGCCGAAAAATATTGCATAACCATATTTTGATGATATAATAATGGCATAAACAAAAAAGACACAAAGCAAAGGGGCTTCTGAAAAGGAGGCTCCTTTTCTGTTTATCTTTTTTGGTATCTTAAAAAGGGGAAATTATTATGACACCTGAGAAAATTGTTGAAAACCATAAGAAATATGTCCTCCAGTCATGGAGCAAGCAGGGTAATCTTAATCCGATTCCCGTTGCAAAGGCAGACGGAATTTACTTTTAGGATTTTGACGGTAACAGATATACAGATATGTCATCACAGCTTGTAAACCTCAATCTCGGTTACGGAAATAAAGCAACCGATTATGCAATCATCGGCGTGAAAGCCGATATGGCTGACCATATTTCTTCAAGAAAGCTTGAATCGGCATTTGAACGAACAATTTATTCCTACAAAAAGCACTGGGGCGGCTTTAAGGTGGACAACATGATGTTCTATGTTCTCAATGACTTTTCCGATGATGAAATTGAAAGCATAGCCGAAAAAATTCAGTCGGAAAAGGAGAGGTATATAAGCGTCAACAAGCTGTATGTGGCAGTGAGCAAAACAAATAACAAGCTGAAATCACTCCCGAAAACATACCGGATTGTTTTAAGAATGTTAAGGCTTGCCGTCCGTGCAGATATGACGCCTATGTTCTATGACCGACTTGAAGTTAAAAAGCTGATTCTTGCGGTTGACGATATTTCGTTGCTTGAAAGCATCTATAACGAAAATCTCAAAAAGCTTGAAGTGTATGGCCGTGACAACGGCACGGATTATATGAGTTTTTTAAGACTTTACCTAAAGTATGACGGAAGTTTTCAGAGGGTTGCTTAGGAAACCTTTGTTCACCGCAACACCATAAATTATCAGCTTGCAAAAATCAAAAAAATTCTCGGCAATAACCTCAAAACCTTTGAAGAACGATTCAAAATTATATTAGCATTTGAAGTTTGTGATGTGCTTTGACCGCCTCCGTCCCCGTCACGATGTTAATACTGAAAATCCCCCGACAGCCTAACGGAAACCGCTGTCGGGGGATTTTTTTATGTGTTTATTGTAGTTGTATTTATTTGAGTAACTGATACTAATTGATACCAATTAGTATCAGTTACTATCAGTCAGAGTTAGCATAAGTAAAAAAGAACCGATACAAAAAGTATCGATTCTTCTTTGGTGCGGGTGACATATTTTGTGATAAATCAAAGTTTCAACCTCGCCAATGTGGCTTGTGCATAGCTAAATTATCATCAACGCTCTCCCTAAAAACAGTCCACCGGACTGTTTTTTTACGGTCGCCTTCAAGTCCTGTCCTAATTTTGTTTCATAAAGAAAAAGGGTAGGTAATACAATATTACCTACCTTTTCTTTGGTGCGGGCGACAGGACTTGAACCTGCACATCGGTTGACACTAGAACCTAAATCTAGCGCGTCTGCCAATTCCGCCACACCCGCATTTTCAATTTCTGCAAGACCTACCGTTAGATAATACTATAAATATCAGCAAAAGTCAAGTACAAGCAAGCAGTATATTATTACTGCTTGCAGAACACGATTCCGTCTTTTTTACTGATTGACTTGATTTTTGCCAAAGATTCAACTCTTATGCCCATATCACGAACGAGGTTGCCGCCGCCTTGATAGGCTTTTTCGATAACAATTCCCGCACCTGCTGTTTTTGCGCCTGCTTTTTCAATAAGCATAAGAAGTGCCGTTAAGGCGCTGCCCTTTGCAAGAAAATCGTCAATGATAAGCACATTGTCTTCTTTGCTCAAAAATTCCTTAGAAACAACTATGTCATAGTCCTTTTTATGAGTGTATGAGTGGACGGTTGCGTTGTATGTATCTGAGTAAATGTTTATCGTCTTTGTCTTTTTTGCAAAAACAACCGGAACACCAAAATACTGAGCCGCAAGACAGGCAATGCCGATTCCCGACGCTTCGATTGTCAGAATTTTTGTTATGTTTTCGTCCTTGAAAAGTCTGTAAAATTCCTTGCCAAGCTCACACACAAAATTGACATCAATCTGATGATTGAGAAAGCTGTCAACCTTTAACACATTGTCGGCACCAATATGTCCGTCTTTAAGAATTCTGTCTTCTAAAAGTTTCATATCAATCTCTTTTCTGAAAAATAAAATAGTAACAAACAATACGATAGATTATACTACAAATATTTGCACATTTCAATTGATTTTTGTGATATTCCATGCCTTATTTTTCTTATTTTCGGAAAATATTAAATTCAGACACAAAAAAGGCAGTCGTGATAAAGCGACTGCCCCTGCGGTTTATACTTCAATATTTTTAATTGAATCAAACTCGTCCATGATTTCTTTTGACGGCTTTTTTGAAAGAAGAGAAACAATAACATTCACAATAAGCGCAAGTCCGAAGCCTACAACAAGTGAATAAAGATTTGTTGCCGCATAAAGCGTCTGACCGTTTACAAGCGGAATATAGTCCCATATGATAACTGTCAGAGCACCTGTTGCCATGCCGCTGATTGCACCCGAAAGTGTTGAGCGTTTCCAGAAAAGTGCCAACAGAACAACAGGTCCGAATGCCGAACCGAATCCTGCCCATGCATCCGAAACAAGTCCCATAATGCTTGATTTAGGATTAAGTGCAATGAAGAATGCGATTACAGCAACAACTGCAACTGCAATTTTGCCGACCAAAAGCGAACTCTTTTCGCTTGCATTCTTTTTAACAGCACCTTTGTAAAGATCCTCCGAAACAGCCGACGCAGTGACGAGAAGCTGACTGTCTGCTGTTGACATAATTGCGGCAAGGATTCCGCAAAGGAAAATACCGCCGATAAAGATAAGCACACCGTTGCCTGAGAAAAGCTGCTGGATTGTTCTGATGAATACAGATTCGCTTGTTGCATCGTCAAGCTGTGCTGTAAGGTAGCCTCTTGCGATAAGACCGATAAGGCATGATGCAGTAAGTGAAATAATTACCCAAACAACAGCAATTTTTCTTGACTTCTTGATTTCTTCATTGCTCTTTACAGCCATGAATCTGACGAGAATATGCGGCATACCGAAGTAACCGAGTCCCCACGCAAGGTTTGAAATAATCGAAACAGCCGAAACAGGCGTTCCGTCACCGTTTACAAAGAAGTTAAGGAACTGAGCAGGCTGTTCAACACCTTTTGCGGCAAGTGCAGAACTGAAGCTTGTGTCAAATGTGAGAATTGCATATGCAAGCACCGGAACGGAAAGGATTGCAACAATCATCATAAGTCCTTGAATGAGGTCGGTTGTACAAACTGCCTTGAAACCGCCCATGAATGTATATACAAGAATTACTACTGCGGCAACGATAAGACCGATAACATAAACCTGATTGTAGTTTTCGTCACCGTTTGCGCTGTCCGAGAAGAGCGTTGCAAAAAGCTTTGCACCCGAACTGAATGCCGACGCTGTGTAAACCGTGAAGAAAACTGCGATGATTGACGCCGAAACAATCTTGATTATGTTTTTATGGTCACGGTAGCGATTTTTGAAAAAGCTCGGAATAGTGAGCGAGTTGCCTGCCACAATTGTGTATTTACGAAGTCTTGCCGAAACAATGTACCAGTTGAGAATTGTGCCGATAAGAAGTCCTACGGCAATCCATGCCTCGCCTGTACCGGCAAGGTATACAGCGCCCGGAAGTCCCATCAAAAGCCAACCGCTCATATCAGATGCCTGTGCTGACATTGCGGCTGTCCAACTGCCGAGGTTTCTGCCGCCGAGGAAGTAGTCCTCATTGTTCTTGTTGCCCTTTGAACAAACAAAGCCTATTACGATCATAATAATCATATAAGCTATAAATGCACAAAGAACTATTATGTTGTTTGTTGTCATTATGCCCCTCCTGAAATTAAATTTATAAATCAAATACCTTTTAATTCTACCAAAAATGAATAAATAAATCAAGTGAATTGCAGTATTTAGGACTTTTATGCAGATAATTTGTGCATTTGCAAAAATTCAGGAGTAATATTTTGCACATAATTACGAATAAAATAACTTTTATATGCATTTAAAGGGGGATTTTGTGTTGATTTGAAGAATCAAAAGTATTATAATTACATTGATTGCAAATTGACTGTAAAAGGTATGTGGAGAGATAGAAATGAATATGGTAAAAAGAACTTGGGCTGAAATTTCACTTAATGCAATTGAGCATAACTATAATGTAATAAGAAATAAGGTTGCAGACGATACAAAGGTCTGTTGTGTTATAAAGGCTGACGGCTACGGCCACGGTGCAGTTGAGCTTTCACAGGTTTATGAAAAACTCGGAGCGGATTTTTTTGCTGTTTCAAATATTGACGAGGGTATAGAAATCAGAAAGAGCGGTTCAAAACTCCCTATTGTGATTCTTGGCTACACTCCCGTTTCAGAGGCTGAAAATCTTGCTGAATATGATATTTCTCAGGCTGTTTTTTCACTTGAGTATGCAAAGGAGCTTTCCGAAAAATGTGTTGAAGAGGATTGTATCTGCAAAATGCACATCAAGGTTGACTCGGGAATGTCAAGAATCGGCTTTATGTGTCAGGAATTTCCACGGGATGAATATTCTATTGAAGAAATTTGCGAGGCTTGTTGCCTGCCGAATCTTGAGGTTGAGGGACTTTTTACTCACTTTTGTGTGTCTGATGAAGATGCCGAGGGCAGAGAGTTCACAAACAAGCAGTATGAAAACTTTATTCATGTGCGTGACAGCCTTAAAAAGCGAGGCGTTGATATCAGCGTTGTTCATTGCTCAAACAGCGGTGCAATTGAAGATTACCCCGAAACCTGTTGCGATATGGTAAGAGCAGGTATTATCCTCTACGGACTTGCTCCGTCATCAAAGCTTGCTGACAGACTTGACCTTGTTCCTGCAATGACTCTTAAAACAGTTGTCGCTTTTGTAAAAGAGGTTCAAAAGGGTGCAACAATTTCCTATGGCAGAACTTTTACAGCCGACAGAAAGATGAAAATTGCAACCGTTCCTATCGGATACGCTGACGGATTCATCAGACAGAATGCAAAAGACGGCTATATGATGGTAAACGGAAAGAAAGCGAAAATTGTGGGCAGAATATGTATGGATCAGACAATGCTTGATGTTACCGATATTGAAGATGTCAAGACAGGTGACGAGGTTGTCGTATTCGGTACAGGCGAAAACGGTGAGCCTACTGCAGATTCACTTGCCGAAAATACAGGAACTATAAACTACGAAACCGTCTGTCTTGTCGGAAAGCGTGTTCCGAGAATTTACATTAAAGACGGAAAAATTGAGAATGTGATGTATAAATTATGAGATTACTTGCTGTTGACGGAAACAGTATTGTAAACCGTGCGTTTTACGGAATAAGACCGCTTACTACAAAGGACGGTCAGTTTACAAACGCAATTTACGGATTTCTTACAATGCTGTACAAAATTAAAAATGAAGAAAATCCCGACGCCGTGGCGATTGCCTTTGACCTGAAAACACCGACCTTCAGACACAAGGCTTATGCAGGCTACAAGGCAACACGAAAAGGTATGCCGGAGGAGCTTGCGTCACAAATGGAACCGCTGAAAAAGCTTCTTACCCTTTTAGGCTACAGGCTTGTTACCTGTGAGGGCTTTGAGGCTGACGATATTCTCGGTACGCTCGCCAAGGCTTGTGAAGAAAACGGAAACGAGTGCGTTATTGCAACAGGTGATCGTGACAGCCTTCAGCTTGTGTCGGACAAAACAAGCGTTCATCTTTGCTCAAACAAACAGGATATACTCTATACCCCCGAAAAGATTCTTGAAGCTTACGGTGTAACTCCAAAGGAGCTTATAGAAATCAAGGCAATTCAGGGCGATACTTCGGATAATATTCCCGGAGTTGCGGGAATAGGACCAAAGGGTGCAGGCGACCTCATTCAGAGATATCACACGGTTGAGTATATCTATGACCATCTTGATGAACTTGAAATCAAGGACGGTGTGCGTAAAAAGCTGACTGCGTCAAAGGAAAATGCAATTCTCAGCCGTATGCTCGGTGAAATAAACTGCAACGCTCCTGTTGATACAAATGTCGAAAATTATGTTGTAGATATGAAAGATGCCGATGAATGTGCCGGATTTATGGCAAAACTTGAACTGTTTTCTTTAATAGAAAAATACGGCATCAAGGCTGACAAAAATGCAAAGCCCGAAAAGGTTGAGAAAAATTCGCTTGAGGTTGTGTCTGATTTTGACGAAAATGAACTTTTAAAAAATGTTAAGTCAGAGAAAAGGCTCTATCTCAACTTTGAAACAGAGAATAAAGAATTAAAATCCTTTGCCGTACTTTTTGACGGCAAGGTGTATATAAGCACGGACGAAGAACTTTTTGTTAAGTTTATTGCCGACAGTGAACTTGAAAAGTACACAAGAAACATCAAAACGCTCTACGCTTATGCCGATGAGAAAAATATTGATGTTGAAAATATTGTGTTTGATATTGAGCTTGCGGCATATCTGATTGAACCGTCGTCAAAGGATTATTCGGACCAAAATCTTTGTGCCGCTTACGAAATCGCTCTGCCTGTCTGCACTGATGAGCAGAATGAAAAATACGAGGCATTTGCCTGTTACGCAGAATTGTGCGAAAAACTCGGAGATAAAATCAAGGCTCACGGTCAGGAAAAGTTGTTGAGTGAAATTGAAATTCCGCTTGCAAAGGTGCTTGCAAGAATGGAAAATATCGGTGTCTGTGTTGACCGACAGGGCATTGAAAGCTACGGCGAAATGCTTTCTGCACAGATTAAGGAGCTTGAAACCGCAATTTACGAAAGTGCGGGCTGTGAGTTTAACATCAATTCTCCAAAACAGCTTGGCGTAGTTTTATTTGAAAACCTCGGACTCCCTTGCAAAAAGAAAACGAAGAGCGGTTACAGCACAAATGCAGAGGTGCTTGAAATCCTGAGGTATGAACATCCCGTTGTTGAAATGGTGCTGAGATACAGAACGCTCTCAAAGCTGAATTCAACCTACTGCGAGGGACTTTTAAAGGTCATTGCAGATGACGGCAGAATCCATTCAAATTTCAATCAGACCGAAACAAGAACAGGCAGAATCAGCTCAACAGAGCCGAATCTCCAGAATATCCCCGTAAGAACCGAGCTTGGCAGAGAGATGAGAAAGTTTTTCTGTGCAAGAGAGGGCTGGGCACTTGTTGACGCCGACTATTCGCAGATTGAACTCCGTGTGCTTGCCCATATTTCGGGTGACAAAAATATGATTAAAGCATTCAAGGATAACGAAGATATCCACGCAATCACAGCGTCACAGGTGTTCAATATGCCGCTTGATATGGTAACTCCGATTATGAGAAGCCGTGCAAAGGCGGTTAACTTCGGTATTGTTTACGGAATCGGCGCATTTTCACTTGCAAAGGATATCGGTGTTTCAAATAAAGAGGCAAAGCACTACATTGAAAGCTATCTTGCCCATTACAGCGGTGTTGACAGCTATATGAAAAATGTTGTTGAAAAGGCGAACGCTGACGGCTATGTTGAAACGATGTTCGGCAGAAGAAGAAATCTTCCCGAACTCACCTCGAGCAAGCATATGATTCGTGCATTCGGCGAGAGAGTTGCAAGAAATATGCCTATTCAAGGCACAGCCGCAGACATTATCAAAATTGCAATGATTAAGGTTGACGAGCGAATGAAAGCCGAAAATCTCCGTGCAAGGCTTGTGTTGCAGGTTCACGACGAACTTATTGTCGAAGCTCCGCAGGATGAGAGCATGAGAGTTGCACTCATCGTTCAGGAAGAAATGGAAAACGCAGTTAAAATGAGCGTTCCGCTCACAGCCGATGCGGCAATCGGAAGGACTTGGTATGATGCAAAAGGATAACAGAACGATTGCCTTTGTATGCACGGGCAACACCTGTCGCAGTCCCATGGCAGAGGCAATTTTTAATGATATGGCAGAGAAAAACGGCGTTTGCGTCAGGGCGGAAAGCTTTGGCATTGCAACCTCAACGGGACTTCCTGTGTCGGAAAATTCCGTGATTGCCTGTAAGGAAATCGGAATTGACCTTTCGGGCAAAGCTTCAACAGCCGTAGCTGATGCCGGCATTGAAAAATACGAAAAATTTTACTGTATGTCGCAAAGTCACGCAAAAATGTTGATGCAGTTTTTTCTTGTACAGCCCGAAAAAATCGCCGTGCTCGGTATAAGCGATCCCTACGGCGGCGACATTGAGGTGTACAGACATTGCCGTGATGAAATTGTTAATTCTGTAAAGGAAATATTAAAAGCGTATGAAAATTGACAGAATGACCGAAAATCAGCTTGAGGCGGTTGCACAGCTTGAACAGCGGTGTTTTTCGCATCCGTGGTCGTTTAACAGCCTTGAAGAAGAACTGAACAACGAAACCTCGCTGTTTTTTACCGCAACGGAAGACAATGCCGTTGTCGGATATATAGGAATGAGTGTTGTTGTTGACGAGGGTTACATTTTCAATGTTGCCGTTGACGGTACACACAGAAATCGGGGAATAGGTTCGGCGCTTGTTGAAACGCTTGTGACCTATGCCAAGAAAAATAACCTTTGCTTTCTCACTCTTGAGGTTCGTGAAAGTAACGGGAACGCCCGTTCTCTCTATGAAAAATTCGGATTCATCAAGGTGGGAGAGAGGAAAAATTACTACTCATCTCCAACCGAAAACGCTGTTTTAATGACACGCTGTTTTTGACATATATATGTAATAAAACATTATAATAACGATATTACGGAACTTCATCATAAATGTTTCGTAGTGAAAGGAAAATTATGAAGATACTCGCAATAGAATCGTCCTGTGACGAAACTGCGGCAGCGGTTGTTGAGGACGGCAGAAACATAATCTCCTCGGTGGTTGCTTCTCAGGTTGAAGAACACAAGCTTTACGGCGGTGTTGTTCCCGAAATCGCATCACGCCGTCACGCAGAGGCAATTGTTCCTGTTGTAAGACAGGCTCTTGAAGATGCAGACTGCAGGCTTTCCGACATTGACGCAATCGGCGTTACATATGCCCCCGGACTTATCGGAGCGTTGCTTGTGGGAGTGAATTTTGCAAAAGGACTTTCACTTGCAACAGGAATTCCGCTTGTGCCTGTTCACCATCTTCGTTCACACATTGCGTCAAATTATATTTCAAACAAAGAATTAAAACCGCCGTTCCTCTGCCTTGTTGTGTCAGGCGGTCACAGCCATATTGTTATGGTTGAGGACTACACAAAGATGAAAATTATCGGCAAAACCCGTGATGATGCCGCAGGCGAGGCTTTTGACAAAGCCGCAAGGACAATGGGAATGCCGTATCCGGGCGGAATTGAAATGGACAGAGTTGCTGAAAATGGCAATCCGTTTGCATTCAAGCTTCCTCGTCCCGCAGTTCACGATGCGCCGTATGATTTCAGCTTTTCGGGACTAAAAACAGCCGTAATCAACCTCATTCACAATTCGGCACAAAAGGGTGTTGAGCTTAACAAAGCCGATGTCTGTGCATCATTCCGCTATGCCGTTGTCGATTGCCTTGTTACAAACTTTATCAAGGCGGCTGAAGACCTGGGACAGAAAAAGCTTGTAATCGCAGGCGGTGTTTCGGCAAATTCACTTCTCAGAAGAACCCTTGCCGAAGAGTGTAAAAAGCGTGATTGGGAAATGTATATGCCCGAAAAATCTCTTTGCGGTGACAATGCCGCCATGGTCGGTTCACAGGGATATTACGAGTTTCTCAGCGGAAATATTGCAGGAACAGACCTCAATGCTTTTGCTACAATGAGCATTGAAAAAGGCTGATTTATTCGCAAATAATCACTAAAGCACTTGCTATTTTATCAATAATATACTAAAATAGTGTTAATAAACCGAAAGGACGATTTAAAATGAGCAATCCTATTGTTACTTTTGAAATGGAAAACGGAAAAACAATCAAAGCGGAGCTTTATCCCGAAATTGCTCCGAATACTGTAAATAATTTTCTCAGCCTTGTAAACAAGGGTTACTATGACGGTCTTACATTTCACCGTGTAATCTACGGTTTCATGATTCAGGGCGGTTGCCCCGAAGGCACGGGTATGGGCGGCCCCGGATATTCAATCAAGGGCGAATTTGCTATGAACGGCTTTGAAAATGACCTCAAGCACACAGAGGGTGTCCTTTCAATGGCTCGTTCGATGATGCCCGACTCAGCAGGTTCACAGTTCTTCATTATGCACAAAAACGCTCCGCACCTTGACGGTCAGTATGCCGCATTCGGCAAGGTAATTGAGGGTATGGATGTTGTCAATGAAATCGCGGAGTGTGACACAGACTATTCCGACAAGCCTCTTGATCCTCAGATTATGGCAAAGGTTACAGCCGAAACCTTCGGTGTTGACTATCCCGAGCCTGAAAAATGCTGATGTTAAGAAAGGAATTTTAAAATGAATGTTTTGCTTGCAGGCGGCGCCGGATATATCGGCTCGCACACTTGTGTTGAACTCATCAACGCAGGTCACGATGTTGTAATTGCAGATAATTTTTCAAACAGCTGTCCCGTAGCGGTTGAAAGAGTTGAAGAGCTGACAGGCAGAAAAATTCCGCTCTATGAGGCCGATGTATGTGACAGAGATGCCGTTGAAAAGATTTTTTCGGAGAATAAGATTGATGCGGTAATTCACTTTGCAGGTCTTAAAGCAGTAGGTGAAAGCTGTGAGAAGCCTGTTGAATATTACCGCAACAACATTGATTCAACGCTCACACTGCTTGAAGTGATGAAAAAACACGGAGTGAATAACTTTATTTTCAGCTCAAGTGCCACGGTTTACGGTACTCCGGAAACTGTTCCGCTTGTTGAAACAATGCCAAAGGGCTCTCCCACAAATCCGTATGGCTGGACAAAGTTTATGATGGAACAAATTCTTACAGACACCGCAAACGCAAATCCCGATATGTCTGTTGTTCTTCTTCGTTACTTTAACCCAATCGGCGCTCACGAAAGCGGCAGAATCGGTGAAGATCCTAACGGAATCCCGAATAACCTTATGCCGTACATAACACAGGTTGCCGCCGGCAGACTCAAGTGTCTCGGTGTTTTCGGCAACGATTACCCTACGCATGACGGCACGGGTGTGCGTGACTATATCCATGTTGTTGACCTTGCAAAAGGTCATGTAAAGGCTATTGAATATTCCGCAGAGCACAAGGGAACCGAGATTTTTAATCTCGGAACAGGTGTGGGCTACAGCGTTCTTGATATTGTAAAGGCTTTTGAAAAGGCAAATTCGATTGAAATTCCTTATGTTATAAAGCCACGCCGAGCAGGCGACATTGCAGAATGCTTTGCCGACGCAACAAAAGCAAAAAATGTGCTTGGTTGGGTTGCCGAAAAGAACCTTGAGGATATGTGCCGTGACAGTTGGAACTGGCAATCTCACAATGTGAATGGTTACAAATAACAAATAAATGATATTTTATTTGTGCATTCCTACAAAAAAACAATATTTTGTCAAATAATCAGCCACCAAGAGTTTTTAGCATTGACTTTTGGTGGTTGATTGTTGTATAATTAAACTGCTTATAGAAGCATTATCACATAAGGAGGAAAAGAAAATGTTCAAAAAAGCACTTAGCCTTTTACTGTCTATGATGCTTGTTGTGACATCACTCGTTGCAACTGTAGTGAGCGTTTCTGCTGCCGGCGATTCATATTTCGTATCCGGTTGTGAAGAACTCACAGGTTACAAGTGGGCTGAGACTGAAGCAACTTGCGGAGATAATGTAATGACAGAAAACGGCGACGGTAACTACGAAAAAGTATTTACCAACGTAGCAGTCGGCAACGGCTACCAGTTCAAGGTCGTTAAAAACGATTCAGAGTGGATTGGTGTAGGCGATACCGGCGAAGACAACTTCACATTCAATGTAACAAAGGAATGTGATGTAACAGTAACTTACAACCCTACAACAAATGAAATCACTGCAACAGGTGAAGGTGTTGTAATTCCGACAGAACTTGTTGTTGACCACATTACAGTCGTTGGTAACGGTGAAGATGCATGGCTCAACGGTAAGGACTGGAAGGTAGATGCTGAAGCTAACCACATGACAGAGACATCTGAGGGTTCAAAGGTTTACCAGATTAAGTTTGAGAGCCTTGACGCTTATGAGAACTATCAGTTCAAGTTTGCTGCCAACGGTTCATGGGCAGATAACTGGGGCCTTCCTGAGCAGGGCACAGCTCCTCTCAATGAGTGGTTTGACCTTACATACAACGGTCAGAACATGATCATTGATACAGATGCAGCTGGTTACGAAGACGGTTATGACATCGTTCTTACACTTGACCTTTCAAACTTTGACTATGCTACAAAGCAGGGTGCAAAAGGTAAGGTTGACATCGTTACTGGTGCAGAGCCTACAACAGTAGCAGAGCCTACAACAGTAGCAGAGCCCACAACAGTAGCAGAGCCTACAACAGTAGCAGAGCCTACAACTGCAGCTCCTGCAAAAAAGGGTCTCACAGTTACAGCTACTTCAAACCTCTTTTCTGAGAAGCAGGTTACTCTCAGCGCAGATCAGAAGACTGTAAGGGTTACATACATGTTCCAGACCAAGGACAGAGATGGTATGTTGAACTTCCAGTATAAAATGAACTATGATCCTTCTGTTCTCAAGGTTTCAGCTAATACAAGAAAGAGTACTTCATTCGAATATCCAAATTTCGAATTCAACAAAAATGTAGCTCCTGGTTTACTTATGGGTATAGGAAGTGACACAAGTCTCTATTTTTCATCAGAAAAAGAAATAGTATTTTCTTCTGTTGAATTCGATGTGATCAATCCCGAGGCTGTAGCAACTACTGTTGACCTTGATGTAGAGTATCTTACTATTTCAAATCAAGACCCTGTATCAGAGTTGGAAATCCCTAGTGATGAAGTAGTACTCTTAGACAAATCTGTATTAAATCAGGATGCAGTTGATAAGTATGTCGCAGTTGCTAAAACTGTAACAGTTCCCGACGGTTCAGTAGAGCCTACAACAGTAGAGCCTACAACAGTAGAGCAGCCTACAACAGTAGAGCCTACAACAGAAGAGCCTACAACAGCTCCTGCTGCCGATACTACATATGTAGTTGCCGGTACAACAAATCTTACAGGCTATGAATGGGTTGGTACACCTGCTGCAGCTCCTGAAAATGTTATGACAGCTGACGGTAGCGTATTCACAAAGACATTCTCTGCTGTTCCTGCCGGTAAAAACTATCAGCTCAAGGTTGTTGCAAACACAGGCGACGAGCAGAAGTGGATCGGTCTTGACGGTACAGATAACAATGTAACTTTCGATGTAGAAACAGCTTGTGATGTTACTGTAACATTCGATCCTGCTACAAACAAGATTACTGTAACAGGTGACGGCGTTAAAATGGTAACAGACCTTGAAGTTAACAGCATTACAGTTGTTGGTAACGGTGAAAACAACTGGCTCAACGGTGTAGCATGGGGTGTTGACGCTGAAGCTAACCACATGACTCAGGTTTCTGACAAGGTATATCAGATTAAGTATGAAAATATTGAATCTGCAGACGATGCTTATCAGTTCAAGTTTGCTGCAAACGATGATTGGGCAGCTAGCTGGGGTCTTCCCGAGCAGAGCGCAACTCCTATAGGCGAAGAATTTGACCTTGCATTCAATGGTCAGAATATGCTTCTTAACACAGTTTCTGCCGGTTTTGAAGAAGATTCACTCGTTGATGTAACAATCACACTTGATCTTACTAAGTTTGATTATCCGTCACGCTCAGGCGCTAAGGCTACTGTTAAGGTTGAGCCTTCAACAGAAGAGCCTACTACAACAGAGCCTACAACAGAAGAGCCTACAACAACTCCTGCTGCCGATACTACATATGTAGTTGCCGGTACAGAAAATCTTACAGGCTATGAATGGGTTGGTACACCTGACGCAGCTCCTGAAAATGTTATGACAGCTGACGGCAGCGTATTCACAAAGACATTCTCTGCTGTTCCTGCCGGTAAAAACTATCAGCTCAAGGTTGTTGCAAACACAGGCGACGAGCAGAAGTGGATCGGTCTTGACGGTACAGATAACAATGTAACTTTCGATGTAGAAACAGCTTGTGATGTTACTGTAACATTCGATCCTGCTACAAACAAGATTACTGTAACAGGTGACGGCGTTAAAATGGTAACAGACCTTGAAGTTAACAGCATTACAGTTGTTGGTAACGGTGAAAACAACTGGCTCAACGGTGTAGCATGGGGTGTTGACGCTGAAGCTAACCACATGACTCAGGTTTCTGACAAGGTATATCAGATTAAGTATGAAAATATTGAATCTGCAGATGATGCTTATCAGTTCAAGTTTGCTGTAAACGATGATTGGGCAGCTAACTGGGGTCTTCCCGAGCAGAGCGCAGCTCCTATAGGCGAAGAATTTGACCTTACATTCAATGGTGAGAACATGCTTCTTAACACAGTTTCTGCAGGTTTTGAAGAAGATTCACTCGTTGATGTAACAATCACACTCGACATTTCTAAATTTGATTATTCAACACGTTCAGGCGCTAAGGCTACTGTTAAGGTTGAGCCTTCAACTCCTGCAGTTGATAATTTAACAATCAACGCTACATCTAATATTTGCCAGGCTAACGGTTCAGGCACATTTAATGTAGGCGACAAGGTATCAGTTTACTATCTCCTTGACACTAAGGACGCACAGCTTGAAGAAGTACAGTGGGCTCTTACATATGATAAGAACCTCCTTACACTTGATTCACTTACAAT
This sequence comes from Ruminococcoides sp., assembly GCF_057037865.1. Classification (NCBI taxonomy): domain Bacteria; kingdom Bacillati; phylum Bacillota; class Clostridia; order Eubacteriales; family Oscillospiraceae; genus Ruminococcoides; species Ruminococcoides sp. The sequence goes on along the minus strand of NZ_DBLZMS010000001.1, from coordinate 229,313 downwards.
GCCTGAAATCGCTGACGGCATGGTAAATATGAATGATGTTTCAGGCAATGCTTCAAACCTTGCACTTTATGATTTTGCAGGCGGCAAGAAGCTTGTTGAGGCTGTGTTCACAGTTAACGGTACAGGTACAACAAATGTTGACCTCAATGTAGTTGATCTTACACTTGGTAAGCTCAATCCTGCAACAGGCACAGTTGATGCTGATTCAGAATATGAAGCAGTAGTTAACGGCGACATGGCTAATGATCTCTTTGATCACATTAACTCAGACGCTAAGGTTGAGGCATATGTTGAGCCTACAACAACAGAGCCTACAACCACAGAGCCTGCTACAACAGAGCCTGCAACAACAGAGCCTGCTACAACAGAGCCTGCTACAACAGAGCCTACAACAGTAGAGCCTGCTACAACAGAGCCTACTTCAACAGAGCCTACTACAACAGAGCCTGCTGCAACAGAGCCTACTACAGTAGCTCCTACTGCACCTGATGCTACATCTGCTACACAGGCTGCAACAAAGGGTCAGTCAACAGCTGACACAGCTACTTCTGACACACCGGCTAACGGCACAAGCAGCAACGCAGTACAGACAGGTAATGCTTCTATGGCAGTAGTTATCCTCTTAGCTCTTGTTTCTGCAACAGGTGTTGTTTACTTCACAAGAAAGAGATTCAATAAGTAATTGAATTTCCTATTGTAAGACTGTTAACGGCGTTGACAGATTAAAAAAATAATTTTTCGCCTCTCGGTTTTCCGAGGGGCGTTTTTTTATATCGTAATGTTGTGAAAATCAGTTTGAATTATAATTTCTAAAATATCATTTCTTTAAAGGTGAATCTGCAATTAATTTACTTTTCACATAAATTTCACCGAGAATTGTTAAAATATTGATTGAAATTTTAGTCTTAATGATATATAATAGGGATATCAAACTAAAGGAATGAAAAAAATGTCTAAAAAAATCAAAAATATGCTTTCAATTCTCTTCGTGGCTGTACTTACCGTGTCAGCATTCTGTATTTCTGTAAGTGCTGCCGAGGATGACCTTACAATCAGCATTTCAACAGATGAAAAGGATTCCGTAACGGCTAAAGTCGGCGATACGGTAAAGTATGCTATTTATATGACCGATACAAAAGAAGAAGTAATCGGAGCCGCAATGAGTTTCTTTTACAACGATGAATATTTGAAGTTGAATGCCGATTCAATAAACTGCGAAAGCTTTAAAAATGCGATTGGCAACCCTAAACTTAAGAATTTTTACACCTTTACATGGACAGATGTTCAGAATCCTGTAAAGCTTAACGGTGACAAGGCTCTTGTTTCTGCTGAATTCAAGGTACTCAAGGGAGGCAAAACCGATCTTTCATATTTCATCTCTGATATGTACGGCGATGATATGACATATCTCAAATCGTATAAAATCACCTGCAAGCTTTGGGTGAACGGTAAAGAGGTAGAGGATAGTGCCGTTCCGATAGTAAATAATGATACGGCAAATTCCGAAAAAATTCAGGGCGATTTTGTAAACTACATTGACGGAATGGGCGAGGAAAACTCACCTAACAAAGACGACCATAAGTCGGTAGTTGTTGAGAAAAAGTACATCTCAACTCAGCAGAATAGTCAGGTTGTAGATGTTACAAAGGTTGTTGAGAGCTCTGCAAACGGTTCGGGTTCAAACACGACATTAATTATTATAATTGCAATTGTTGTTGTTTTGATTGCCGCAGGTGCAATTATTTTCGTAAAGAAAAAGGACGAAAAAAAGAACAAAGCGGCGGACAATAATGCAATGTCGGACGATGCAGATGCGGATAAATAAAACAGATAAATATCTTTTATAGGAAAATTTTTTATAATACAAGCTAAATACACAAAATTGCGATTGCAATTTTGTGTATTTTTTTGTTTTAAGCTTTTTGAAAAAGATTGCAATTTTGAAAATTTTGTTATATAATGATTTCATACCGATAGAAATCGGAAATTTTTTTGGAGGAGATTCAAATGTCAAAAAAACTTATTAGTATCATAGTGTCATGCGCTCTCGTTCTTTCACTTGCTCTTGTAGGTGTAATCGGCGTTTCCGCAGCTATTGATACAGACGGTCGTTATGTCCCAAGTGAGGGCGTAAAAGAAACACACAAAGTTTACTTCCTTATGCCTGAGTCATGGAAGAGTGTAAAGTACAATGCTAATGATGCAGGTGCATACTGGTGGAACGGTTCAGATCCATGCGGCTCTCTTGACGGTACGTCAGTAGGTCCTGCTTGGCCGGGTTATAAGATGCAGGTTGAAAATGCTGAAAATAACATCTTCTATCTTGACCTTCCTACAGATGTTCCTAATCTTGATTTCAACAACTACCTTAACGGCGGTCAAAGGACAGAAGATGCCGCAACAGGTAAAGTAACTTACGAGTTTACTGAGGAACAGTTTAAGGCTGCTAAGCAGACTGCCGATGTTTCTTGTCAGTACTATTCGGAAGGCGACAATGAATATTATGACAGTTTGCTTGACGGCGAATTCTGGGCAAAGGCTCAGGAAGCATTTGACGGTGATGACAAGACATTCCTCGGTAAATTTGCTGACAACTTCTTTGAGGATCCTGACTGGGGTATCTCAATGTACCTCACCAACATGATTTATGTTATAGACCCTACCAACACTTCTGTAAGCGTAACAGGTAAGGAAACATATGCCGGTGAGTTCTACTTCTACTATGGTCTTAACGAAGAAACAGGCAAGTACGAGTACGGTTCACTTCCTAACTATGATATGGCTAAGGAAGCAGGTCTTGTTCAGACAGTAGATAAGAATGCTACACCTGATCAGGCTGCAACAACAGCTCCATCAAGTGACAAGAAAGATGACAACAAGACAGATTCTACAAAGAACACAGTTCCTACTGCAGGTCAGAACCCAACATCTTCTGCAAACGCAGTTTCAACTGCTGACACAGCAAATAGCACAGACAACAGCGCAGTTCAGACAGGTGCTACAACAGCAGCTGCAGTTCTCGCAGTTCTCCTCGTTGCAGGCGGTGCAGTTCTTTACACACGCAAGAGATTTGAATAATCTTAAATAATTATACATAATTATTTGATGCCCTCCGCTTTGGAGGGCATTTTTGCTTTTATTGCAGGAAAAATTTGCAGTTGTTTGTACTGCCTTTGTTCGGATAAGGCCTAATAAAGATATTTTATAAAACAGTACAGTGATTTTTGGTGATTATTACAATAGGTTTCAGACGCCAAAATGCCCTGTAACACTTGATTTTTTCTGAGTTTTATACTATAATAGTCATGCTGATACAAGTATGGTGTCGGAAAATCATAAGGAGGAAATACAAATGTCCAAAAAAGTTATCAGTCTTTTATTGGCTGTTATGCTCACAGCGGCAATGATAGTGGTTGCTGCAATAAGCGTTTCTGCTGATACGGACGATGAAGGCAGTTATGTGCCTTCTGAGGGCACTGAAACCTACCATATATATTTCTGTAAGCCTGATGACTGGGAAAACAAATATACATCTGATGCAGGTGTTTATTGGGAAAACGGTTCGGATACTCCTTCAGCGTGGCCGGGTTATTCAGCTCGCAATGCTGATATCAAAAATGTTTACTGTTCTGATGTACCGACCGATGTTGATAAAGTAATCTGGAACAACGCTCTTAAAGGTACAGACGATCCGACAAATCCTGAATATAAACTTGCTTATCGAACAACCGATATTAATTTTAAGGGTTATAATAAAGGCGAGTCTGATTATTATCCCAACGGTGTTGAAAGCTTTGACAATATGATTTATATTATCAATCCTGAATTTACTTCCGAGAACGATAAGGATGAATTGATTTTTACCGGTGAGTGGTTCTACTACTACGGTAACGGTGAATACGGCAATGCTCCTAAAAAGGCAGACCTCAAGGCCGGCGATTATTACGGCAAAGACGGTGTGTTCCCGACAGAGTACAATCCATCGGACGAGGAAACAACAGCCGAATCAACGACAGAGGTTGTAACAGAATCGGAAACAACCGAGTCTGCAACTGATGCCCCCGCTGCAACAGAGGGTACAACATCACCTGCTGAATCTTCACTTGCTCTTACAGTAAATGCAACATCAAATTACTTCCCAATGGCAAGTGCAAAGTATAATGCAGTTACAAATCAGGTAACGGTTACATATAATATGCAGTCTCCAAAGAATGTGCTTGACACGCAGTGGCACATTTCTTATGACCCTTCAATCCTTTCGGTTGCTGATGTGAATACTGCTAAGTCGGTTTGCCCGACAATGGACGGCAGAGGTGTATATGTAAACTTCAAGAATAAGTCGGAAGGCGTTGGTTATGTAAAATTCGGTGCAAGTAATCTCGGTCTTTATGACTTTAGCGAAAAGACGCTTTTTGCAACAGTTGTTTTTGATGTTAAAGACATTTCAAAGGTTGCACCGGTTTCGACGACGGTTGACCTTGTTGTTGAGGTGCTTCGTGTTTCGGAAGTAAATCCGGACACAGAAATGACTGACGGTTCAAAAGAAGTTATTCTTGTTGATAAAGAAGTAGTTAAGAAAGCTCCTGTTGCTGCGGCAGTAAAAAATGATCTTTCAACTGAGCTTACTCCTTCAACCTATGCAGAACCGACAACAGCCGAGCCTTCAACCGCAGAGTCATCTACTGAGGCTACTAAGGCTACAGAGAAAACGCAGGAATCAACTAAGGATACAATTGCTCCTGTAACTTCACAGGATGCAACATCTGTAACACAGCCTGTAACAAAGAAAATCAGCTCAACATCCGACACTCCGGATACATCTGATAACGGCGGCAATAACAATGCAAATGCTGCTGTTCAGACAGGTGAAGCTCCTCTGGCTGTTGTAATTCTTACACTTCTCATCGGCTCAACTTGTGTAATGTTCGTTCTTCGTAAGAAAGAAGAAATCCTTTAACGGCTGATAAAGACTAATAATTAAGAGGGCTGACCAAACAAAGGTCAGCCCTCTTTCTGTGCTGTGATTGAGGCTTAAAATTCTGATAAAAATACAAAAAACAGCTCCACCGTAAATAGTGGAGCTGTTTCGTAATCTGTAAAATCAGTTAGCTCTGGTAACCTTACCTGAACGCAAACAACGGGTGCAAGCATATACACGCTTTGGTGAACCGTCAACAATAGCCTTAACACGCTGTACGTTGGGCTTCCATGTTCTGTTTGATCTTCTGTGTGAGTGAGATACCTTAATACCGAACTTTACATCCTTACCGCAGAATTCACATTTTGCCATGCGTCTGCACCTCCTTAAAGAAAACTAATTCTATTTCTAACTTTGTTATAATAACAGAAAATGAGAGAAAATGCAAGTGTTTTTTGAAAATTTCTTAACTTGTTTTTTGCTCTTGTAATTTTTGACGATATATTATATAATTAAGAATAAATATAGTTACACGATTGTTACCTAAAAATTCAGATTTCAGGAGGCTCTTATGCTCTCATTATTACTTAACGGCATCAGAAACGGCAACCTTGATTTCGGCTCGGTAATTGCCGAAATATTGGCTGTACTCGTTATTATATTTTTAATTCTCCCGTTCCATGAATGGGCGCACGCTTTTACTGCGTCACTTCTCGGTGATAAGGCGGTAAAGGGCAGAGGCAGACTTTCGATTAATCCGCTCAGCCACATTGACCCTATGGGTGCTTTGTGTATGCTTTTGTTCGGATTCGGTTGGGCAAAGCCTGTTCCGATTGATCCGAGAAATTTTAAAAATCCAAAGGTCGGTATGGCAATCACCGCTATTATGGGTCCGATTGCAAATATCGTTGCGGCTTTTGTCGGACTCCTCATTTACTATCCGATTATCCTTTTTACAGGTGCATTTCCGCTTTCGACAATCGGAGGATATGTTGTTCAATTCTTGAGCTTCTACATTTCGTGCAATGTCGGACTTGCTGTGTTCAACCTTATCCCGATTCCGCCTCTTGACGGCTCAAAGGTTTTGTTCGTATTTTTACCCGACAAGGCTGTTGAATTCTTTTACAGATATCAGATGTATTTCTTCATCGGTCTTTTTGTTCTCCTTTATGTAGGAGTTCTCAACACACCGATTAACTGGCTCAGCAATCAGATTCTTGACTTCATCAGCTGGCTTGCAAGCCTGCCGTATATGCCGTTTGTCGGTTGATTTCAAAATTATTCGCAACATCAAATCATAACTGAAACTTATTTATGGAAACACAACAACTTCAATATAAGCTGTCGGCATTTGAAGGCCCTCTTGACCTTTTGCTGACGCTGATTTCTAAAAACAAAATAGATATTTACGACATCAGCATTTCCGAATTGCTCGATCAGTACATGGAGCAGATTAATATGATGCAGGAAAATCAGATGGATATCGCATCGGAATTTCTGACAATGGCGTCAAGGCTTGTTTATATCAAGTCTGTAATGCTCCTGCCAAAATATGAGGAAGAGGCTGAAGAACTCAAGAAAGAACTTTCGGGACAGCTTCTTGAATATGCCGTTTGCCGTGAAATGGCGGCTAAACTCGGCGATATTTATGACTTTGACAGCTTTTACAGAGATGCATCTCCTGTTGAATTTGACCTGACATATAACCGAATTCATCCTAGTGAGGATATCGCAAAGGCATATGTCAGCGCAGTCGGACGGGGCAAGCGTAAGCTTCCACCGTCAAAAGACGCATTTTCGGGCATTGTGTCGCATAAAATCGTGTCGGTAAACAGTAAGATTATCCATCTTATGAGAAGGCTCTGGCACGGCAAAAGGCTTGAATATCACGAAATTTTTGAGGTGTGCGAGGGCAAAAGCGACCTTGTTGCAACATTTCTTGCAACGCTGGAGCTGGTAAAGGGCAAGCGTATCAGAATTGAGGGCAGCGGTGAAAATGCCGTTGTTCATATGATTGAGGATAAAAACGCAATGCCTTTGCCACAGGTTGACGAGGACGAAAACAATGAAAATGAGGAGGTGCAGTAATGGCTGTTGAAAATATTCGTGGTGCGATTGAGGCGATTTTGTTCGCAAACGGTGCTTCGGTTGAATTTTCCCGAATAGCGCAGGCACTTGAAATTTCCGAAAAAAAGGTTAAAGAGCATATTTCTGCACTGATTGATGATTATGAGGCGTCAGGACGGGGCATAACTATAGTATTGCTTGACAATTCCTGTCAGATGGTTTCAAAAAAGGAATTTGCTCCGCAGATTCGCACCGTTATGGATTTGAGAAGAAACACTCCGCTTTCACAGGCGGCTCTTGAGGTTCTTGCAGTTGTTGCGTACAATCAGCCTGTTACAAAGGCTTTTGTCGAGCAGGTGCGTGGTGTTGACTGCAGTGGTGTAATCGGCAGTTTGACAACAAAGGGACTTGTTGAAGAAAAGGGCAGACTTGAGCTACCCGGCAGACCGTTGCTTTACGGCACAACCGAAAACTTTTTGCGTTGCTTTAACATTTCAAGTCTTGACGAACTTCCTCCGCTCCCCGAGAGTGATGAGGACAAGGAGTCCGAAGAAAACGGTGAAGAACAGGAAAAGACTGAAAACGGCAATGAGCAGATTGATTTGCTTGCCGATCAGCCTGTTGACAGGCAGTAAAATTTAGGGGGAATTCCCTTTGCTTTGGCTATATATCCTACTCGGAATTGTGCTGTTTATTGCGCTTGTGATGTTTATTCCGATTACTTTGCGTGCATCATATAAAGAGGAGTTTTGGTGCGCCGTGTATATCGGATTTGTAAAGCTTCAGCTTGTGCCGGCAAAACCCAAAAAGGAAAAGAAGAAGAAAAAAGCAAAAAAACAAACTCAGAAAACCGAACAACCTAAAAAAGCGACAGAAAAAAAGCCGAGCCTTATAAAAAAATACGGTATTGAGTGGCTTTTGAACCTGATAAAAAAAGTTGCAGAGCTTGCAGTATCTGCATTGCAGGATTTTTTCAGCCACATACTGGTTAAAAAATTGTCGCTGAGTATCAGCGTTGCAGGTGACGATGCGGCTGACACGGCTATAAAATACGGCAAATACTGTGCTGTTGTTTATCCGGCAGTAGGCACAATTGTCCGTGTTGTAAAATGCAAAGGCTACGGAGTTGACATAAATCCGAATTTTTCGGAAAAAGCAGAAACAGAAATTAACTTTGACTTTGCCGCAAGAATTTTCGCATTCCGACTTATCGGTCTTGCCGTTAAGCACGGAATCAAGGGGATTAAACTTCTTGCAGAAGTTAAAAATGATTGATATAAATATTGTTGAAAAAGGAGAATGGCTATGGAACATCCTATCGGCAGTTTAATGGATACCACAATGGAAAAAATCAAGGAAATGATTGATGTCAATACTATTATCGGCGAGCCTATAACTTCGCCTGACGGCACACTTATCATTCCTGTTTCAAAGGTAAGCTACGGCTTTGCGGCAGGCGGTTCGGATCTGCCTACCAAAAAGGAAAACAAAGACTGCTTTGGCGGCGGCAGCGGTGCAGGTGTGACAATTCAGCCTGTTGCATTTCTTACCGTTTATCAGGGCGATGTAAGACTTGTTTCCGTTGACAGGGAAGAAGGCACAGCCGACAAGCTCGTTAATATGATTCCCGATGTTCTCAAAAAGGTAAAGGGAGTTTTCAAAAAGGATAAGAGCGAATCCGCAGACGATTTTTCCGAAATTACACAGGACGATATTGACGGCTGATTCGTAATATTGCAACACCCCTCGGCATAGATTTATGCAGGGGGTGTCCTTATGAAAAAAATAATCTCGCTTGCGGTGTGCTTTGTTATGCCGTTTGTGCTTATGGGTGCTAAAAATGCGGAGGATACTCCTCCCACAACTTCTGCACAGGCATTTGTCCTTTATTGTCCCGATAACAACACGGTTATCTGTTCCAAAAATGCAGATGAAAAAATGAAGCCTGCGAGCACCACAAAGATTATGACATCTCTCATAACGCTTGAGGAGGCGGCATCCTGTAACAGCGAAGTAACCTTCAAACAGGAAATGGTTGCCGAGGGCAGTTCGATGTATCTTAAAGTCGGTGAAAAAGTCCGACTTTCGGACCTTGCGTCAGGAATGATGATGGCGTCGGGCAATGATGCGGCGAATGCGGCGGCATATACGATTTCGGGCAGTCCCGAAAAGTTTTCACAACGAATGAATGAAAAGGCAAAGCAAATCGGTATGACGAATACCAATTTTGTAACGCCGAGCGGACTTGACGATGACAACCATTACTCAAGTGCAAAGGATATGGCTCTGCTTATGTCATATGCACTTGAAAATGACGATTTTGCAAATCTTACGGCTAAGAAGAGCGTGACCGTTGAATTTCTTGAACCGAAATCAAAGAAAACCGCATATGCAAATCATAACAGGCTTTTGTCGCTTTATCCCTACTGTACAGGCGGAAAAACAGGCTACACAACGGTGGCAGGGCGGTGCCTTGTTTCCTCTGCAAAAAAAGACGGTGTAACGCTTGTGTGCGTCACTCTGAATGACCGCAACGATTGGAATGACCATATTTCTCTTTATGATTACGCTTTTGAAAAGTACAGGGGAGTTGACTGCAAGGACGCTGACTTTTGTGCCGATATTCCGTGCGTGGGCGGTGATAAGGACAGCGTAACGGTTACAGGTGAGAAGAACAACACAATCGTTTTAAAGCGTGAGGACTGCGATAAAATCAAGAAAAAAATATTCATAGACAGCTTTTTGTATGCTCCGATTGAAAAGAACGAATCGGTCGGCAGAATTGAATACACACTCGGCGGAAAGCTGCTTTATAAATGCAACATTGTTGCAGGCGAAAAGATTAAATCGGATAAAAAGAGTGTGTCAATATTTTCGGCAATAGGAAATCTGTTTTCGTGACAGCTTAAATATACAGAAAATTTTAATAAAAAGGAATTTACATATGGCTAAAATTGAACCTATAAGACTTCAGAAATTCATAGCGCAATGCGGTATTGCGTCAAGGCGAAAGGCCGAGGAGCTTATTCTCGGCGGTCATGTCAAGGTGAACGGCAAAACCGCAATTCTCGGCGATAAGGTTCTTCCTACAGACAAGGTGTTTGTAAGAGGCAAGAGGATTGTTGTGCCGAAGGGCGGTAATTACCGATATATTATGCTCAACAAGCCCCGTGGATTCATTACCACAATGAATGATGAGCGTGGCAGAAAGTGTGTTGCACAGCTTGTTGAGAATGTCGGCGAGCGAGTTTATCCGATAGGCAGACTTGACAAAGACAGCGAGGGTATGCTTGTTTTTACAAATGACGGTGACTTTGCAAACAAGGTTATGCACCCGAAAAACAATGTTTATAAGATTTACAGAGTAACCGTTCGACCGTCAATTGACGAGGATCAGCTTGTAAAGCTTGAAACAGGCGTTGAGCTTGACGGCAGGAAAACCGCTCCTGCATATGTCCATGTAATTCACAAGGAGCAGGGCAGAGTAGTTCTTGAAATGATTCTTCACGAGGGTAAGAACCGTGAAATCAGAAGAATGTGCGAGGCTGTCGGGCTTGAGGTTGCAAGACTCAAACGCACCCAGATCGGCGGTGTAAAAATGGGTATGCTCAAACAGGGCGACTGGAGAGATTTGACCGAACAAGAGGTTAAAAAACTGCTTGCAAACCCGTTTTTAAACGGCAAACAGCTTTAATTTTCCGTTTTTGAAAAATACTTCCGAAACGGTCAATAAAACTATTCGTTAATTCGACAATAAATTTACGGTTTTGGTGTAATAACTATTAAATGTGTTCAAAATTGAAATAGTACAGCGTGTTTTTCTTGTACTTTTGAAGATTATAGAGTATAATGTATTGTGTAGAAAATTAGTATGCACGCTCAGTTTTCGTGCATATTCAATACATGGTATTGGAGGATTTTAAGATGAGTATTGAAAAGATCAATCAGGCAAAGGCTGAAATTGCCGCAACTTCCGCTTATAAGACAATTACGGCGTTTTTTGATGCAGACAGCTTTTGTGAAATTGATGCCTTTGCAAAATCCGGTGAAGGTTTTGCCGAGGTTGTTGCAGGCTTTGGAACAGTAGAAGGTATGCCTGTTTATGCGTTTGCACAGAACAGCGACATTTGCGGCGGTGCCATGAGTAAGGCACAGGCTGCCAAGCTTAAAAAGCTGTATGGTCTTGCACTCAAGACAGGCGCTCCTGTTGTAGGTTTCTATGACAGCGTTGGCGGCAGACTTAATCAGGGCACAGAGCTTCTCGCAGGTTGTGGTGATGTTCTCAATGCGGCTGCGTCACTTTCCGGTGTTGTACCGCAGATCTCGGTTGTTCTCGGCACTTGCCTCGGAACAAACGCTCTTAACGCCGCAAGCGCAGACATCGTTATCATGAGCAAAGACGCACAGCTTTCACTTTCGGTAACAGGCAAGCATTCCGATGCCGCTTACAATGCTGAAAACGGTATTGCCTCAATCGTTTGTGACGACGCAGACAAGGCAATCAAGGCTGCAAAGGAACTTATCCTTTATCTTCCGTCAAATAACCTCACAATGGCTCCTCAGTCATTTGAAGAAGCTCCGGCAGAGGACGGTTGCGGTTGTGTAGTCAGCAGAACTGTTGACGGCAACAGCATTGTAAAGCTCTTCAATGATTACGGCAAGGAAGCAAATGTTCGTTTTGCAAGACTCGGCGGTCAGGTTGTAGGTATTGTTGTTACAAAGGGCAAGGAGCTTGGTTGCAAGTCTGCAAACAAGGTAGCAAAGTTTGTTCGTTTCTGCGACGCTTTCTCACTCCCTGTTGTAACATTCGTAAACTGCCCGGGCTTTGAGTCAATCAAGTCGGCAACAAAGGCGTCAGCCGCTTATGCTGAGGCAACAACAGTTAAGATTTCTGTTGTTACAGGCAAGGCAATCGGCTCAGGCTATGTTGCTCTTGCAGGCACAGGCGCTAATGCAGATGTTGTTTACGCACTTCCCGATGCAGTTATTTCACCTGTTAATGTTGAGGCTGCCGCATTCATTATGGCTCCCGAAGTTATGAATGTTGCCACAGATAAGCAGGCTGAGGTTGCTCAGAAGTTTGCTGACGAGAATCTTTCTGCTTACAATGCCGCTCAGAACGGCTATGTTGACGGTATTGTTGAAGAAGCTCAGCTCCGTCAGACTCTTATTTCTGCTCTTGATATGCTCTCGGGCAAGCGTGTTTCAACACTTTCAAAGAAGCATTCAACTATCTGATAAATGATTACTTGTTAAAATAAAAGGGGATACTAAAAATGAAGAATTTAAGAATTACAGTTAACGGCACAGCATATGATGTTCAGGTTGAAGAACTCGGTGGCTCTTCAGCTCCCGCAGCAGCCGCTCCTGCTCCGGCAGCCGCTCCCGCTCCTGCAGCAAAGCCGGCAGCTCCCGCAGGCGCTCAGGGTTCTGTTGTTATAAAGGCTCCTATGCCCGGTACAGTTGTTAATGTTGTTGTTTCGGCAGGACAGGCTGTTAAGGCCGGAGATGACCTCGTATTCATCGAGGCTATGAAGATGGAAACTCCCGTTAAGGCTCCGCAGGACGGCACAGTTGCAACAGTTGATGTTGCAAAGGGTGAGTCTGTTGACTCAGGTAAGGTTCTCGTAACACTTAACTAATCAATAATTCGGAGAAAGGGATGCTGTAAAATGGCAAAAAAAATCAGAGTTACCGAAACTGCTCTGCGTGACGCTCATCAGTCACTCATTGCAACAAGAATGACAACAGAGGAAATGCTCCCTGTTCTTGACAAACTCGATAAAATCGGTTATTACTCACTCGAATGCTGGGGTGGCGCAACATATGACTCATGCCTCAGATTCTTAAACGAAGATCCGTGGGACAGACTCCGCACAATCAGAGAGCATTGCCCTAACACAAAGCTCCAGATGCTTTTCAGAGGACAGAATATGCTCGGTTATCGTCACTATGCCGATGACTGCGTTGAGTACCTTGTTCAGCGTTCAATCGCAAACGGTATTGACATTATCCGTATTTTTGATGCTCTTAACGACATCAAGAATCTTAAAACAGCTATCAAGGCCGCTAACAAAGAAGGCGGTCATGCACAGGTTGCTATCAGCTACACAACAGGTCCTGTATTCACAGATGAATACTATGTTGAGTATGCTAAGAGAATTGCAGACGCAGGTGCAGATTCAATCTGTATCAAGGATATGGCTGCTCTTCTTACTCCGACAAGAACCGAAAGCCTTGTAAAGGCTATCAAAGCCGCTGTTCCGGAGCTTCCGCTTCAGCTCCACACCCACTACACATCAGGTCTTGCATCAATGTGTCTTTTAAAGGGTGTTGAGGCAGGTGCCGACGGCATTGACACAGCAATCAGCCCACTCGCTCTCGGTACATCACACGCACCTACAGAGTCAATGGTTGCCGCTCTTTCAGGCACAGAGTTCGACACAGGTCTTGACCTTAAACAGTTCTCTGACATCCGTGCTTACTTCATGACTCTCCGTGAGAAGTACATCAAGTCAGGACTTCTTGATCCTAAGATGCTCGCAACAGACGCTAACGCTCTTATCTATCAGGTTCCCGGCGGTATGCTTTCCAACCTTCTTTCACAGCTCAAGCAGGCAGGTAAAGAAGACAAGCTTGACGAAGTTCTTGCAGAAGTACCCCGTGTTCGTAAGGATTCAGGTTATCCTCCGCTTGTTACTCCGACATCACAGATTGTCGGCACACAGGCTGTATTCAATGTAATCACAGGCAAGCGCTACTCAATGTGCACAAACGAGTTCAAGGGACTTGTTGCAGGTGAGTACGGTACAACTCCAATGCCGATTGATCCTGCGTTTCAGAAGAAGATTATCGGTGACAAGAAGATTATCAAAGGCCGTCCTGCAGATCAGCTTGAGCCTGAGCTTGATAAGCTCCGTGGCGAGATTGAGCAGTGGATTGAACAGCCTGAGGATGTTCTTTCTTATGCACAGTTCCCGAAGGTTGCCCTCGACTTCTTTGAAAAGAGAAGAAATGCCAAGGTTGGCATCAACGGCGACAAGCTTGACAAGAAAAATATGGTTCACCCTGTTTGATTTGACAACTAAAATTAACATTTATGCCACTTTCACTATGAAAGTGGCATTTTCATTTGAGCAGAATTATTTTTGCTAAATTTTTAGCAACTATATTGCATTACATATATTTTAGCGGTATAATGATGTAAATTGAATATCTGTTGCATATACCATTATTACTGATAGAATAAATAAAAGGTGAGGAAATAAAAATGAAAAAATTTTTTAACAGCATTGATAGCATTTGTAATGTGCTTTTCGGTTGTAACAACAGCTTTTGCGGCAACACCTGACGAAGCATCTGAGTCAAACATTGTTTCAGAAATCAGACAAGCAATGATAGATACATATAACGATGGTAAAGAGCCGGAGTATCTTAGCATTGAAATTGTTGGTTCAACGAGTGATGGCGGAGTGTGTTTTAGATATAGTTTTGGCGGTGGTATTGATGTAATTGTTGAAGAAACAATTGGTGACTATACTTATAGTTACAACCATGGCGATGATGTTATGCTTTATAAAAATGGCAATGTTTACTCAATTAAAGAGGCTTACGAAAGCGGAGTTATTGATGATAGTATTCTTGAAGAATTGTCAAAAATGAATTTTGGTTTGGAATCTAATAAACCGAATACAACTGTTCCTACTGAGCCTACAACTACGGTTGCAACAGTTGACGAACCTGTAACAGTACCCGATACAACTTCCACAACTTCGGCAACTAAGCCTGTTTCAACAAGCGACACAGCTACAAATGACACACCGAACAATTCACAGAACAACAGCTGTGCTGTACAGACAGGACAGAACAGCGGTGCTGTACAAACAGGACAGAACAGCGTTGCTGTAATTCTTCTTGTTGCAATGCTTGCAGGTTGTGCAGTAATTTTTGCAAAACGCAGAAATCATTTTGAGTAATTTACAAATTAAATAATCCCTATAAAAGCCGTTCTCGTTATTGAGAGCGGTTTTTTGCTATTTTTTTGCTATTTTAAATATTTTGAAATATAAAACAAATGAAAAAGTGTATTGAAAAGTATTGTTTTTTTAACAATTTAATGTTACAATTAACTTGCATAAAAATTTAGCGAAAGCTTTTAATAATGCGTAGAATTTGAACAAAGCGAGGGATAGATATGAAAAAGTTTTTACCTATAGCTATGGCGGCGGTAATGTCGATGTCTGCGGTTGCGGTTTCGGCAGTTTCTGCAAATGCGGTTGAACCGCTTAACACACCCGTGCAGTATGCACAGGTTGCAAGGGCAAGCTTGGCAACTCCGAAAATTTCAAAAGCCGAAAGCGTTTACGGTGGTGTAAAGCTTACATGGAACAAAGTGAACGGTGCGGCTAAGTACAGAGTTTACTACAAGGGTCGTAAAGGTTGGACACGAATGGTCGATACAACTTCAACATCATATATCGACAAGGATGTTTCATCGGGCAGGAATTACACCTATACTGTAAGATGTATTTCTGCTGACGGAAAGAGCTTTACAAGCGGTTATGATTCAAAGGGGACAACTGTAAAATATATTGCCGCCCCCGAAATTTCAAAGCTTGAAAGCGTAAACGGCGGTGTAAAAATTTCTTGGGGCAAAGTAAGCGGTGCAACTAAATACAGAGTTTACTACAAGGGCAGTAAAGGTTGGACAAAAATGGTTGATACAACTTCAACCTCATATATCGACAAGGATGTTTCATCCGGCAGAAATTACACTTATACGGTTAGATGTATTACATCAGACGCAAGGAAATTTACAAGCGGTTATAACCCGACAGGCAAGTCGGTAAAGTATGTTGCCACACCGAAAATTTCAAAACTTGAGGTTACATATGACGGCGTAAAGCTGACATGGAACAAGGTTGCAGGTGCAGAAAAATACCGTGTGTACTACAAGGACAGAAACGGTTGGACAAAGCTTGCCGACACAACAGGCACGACTATGCTTGATATGAATGTTGTTTCAAAGGAATTTGATTTAAGCATTGATGATATTTATTACACGGTTCGTTGTATCAGCAAGGATGCCAAGAGTTTTACAAGCGGCTACGATTCAAAGGGTACGCCTATTGGCAATCACCAGGATTGTCCCGAAATTTACAGCATTGGTGCAGTAAACAACGGTGTTGAAATGCATTGGACGGGAGATGCGCCAAAGTTCCGTGTTTATATTAAAGAAAACGGTTCTTGGAAGAGGATAGCAGAAACTTATGACAACTATTATGTTCACAAGGGTGCAAAGTCCGGCAGTAACACTTATACGGTAAGAGGTGTTTCAAAAGACGGTAAAAAGTTTACTACGATGTTTAACCCAACCGGTGTAACATACAGATATAAGACATCCGATAAAACAAGGGACGCTTATATCAACTATATGATGAATCATACCGATGAATGGATGCCAAGCTTGGGAAGTAATCACAATTTGTCAGGTGTTATGTTTTTGGATTTCGACTTTGACGGAGTTCCGGAGCTTGTTGCACAAAAGGCTGATTCCAATGAGTATAGTTTCCATTCCGTTGTTTACAAATTTGAAGACGGTAAGTTAAAAAGAGTGGGAAATGTTAACGACGGTTTTGCGATATACTATAATAAAACTGCCAAAAAGTATGAGGTTCACGACCTAAAGATATCTTTAAATGTAGATGACGGTTACTATTGGTCGGGTAATTCAGTAATCACATACGACGGAGAGAATCTTTTTGCAAATATGTATTCGGCAAGAGGTGTAGGCGAAGAATCAAATGATAATATTTATTATAGATATTTTGACGGTAATGACAAAAATATTTCACGGGCAAAATATAACGAAATTAACCTTAAACAGTTTAATAATTGCGTGAATGCACATATGTTTACCCAATTTATTGCGACAGGTTATGGTGATGCCAGCGTATGGGGTGAGAACACTACCGCTGAGAATAAGCAGTCTTTGCTTGACGCTTATAATTCTTTCTCCTATGAGAAGTATTGATTATTTAAAAATTAATAAGTTTTAACTGCAAAAGGGTTCAGCCGTAAAAAGCTGAACCCTTTTATTGCACAACAAAAAACGGTTCAGCCAAATTGACTGAACCGTTAATCTGTACTATGTTAAGCTTGGGAACAAGTAGTTGTAAATTATCACAAACTACCTACACGAACTACGAGCGAGGTACTCGCAAAAAGGGTAGCTTGAAAATTATAACTATGTTAAGCTCGGGAATAAGTAGTTGTAAATTATCACAAACTACCTACACGAACTGCGGGCGAGGTACTCGCAAAAAGGGTAGCTTGAAAATCAAGCTACCCTAAATTCGTACTATGTAATGCTCGGGTGACAGAAATTTGAATATATCAAACTAACTTCACGAACTACGAGCGAGGTACTCGCATTAGTTGTTGATGAGCTTATCTTCGTCAGACCAGCTGTAGAGCTTTCTAACTTCCTTACCGAATACTTCGGCAGGAGCTTCGGCAGCGAGCTTTCTCATAGCCTTGAAGTGAACCTGTGAACCGGCATCGCTCATGTCAAGGAGGAAGTCCTTAGCAAATGTACCGTCCTGAATGTCAGAAAGAACCTTTCTCATAGCCTTCTTAGTATCCTCTGTGATGATCTTTGGACCTGTGATGTAGTCACCGTACTCAGCTGTGTTAGAGATTGAATATCTCATGCCTGCAAAACCTGACTGATAGATAAGGTCAACGATGAGCTTCATCTCATGGATACACTCAAAGTAAGCATTTCTTGGGTCGTAACCGGCATCGCAAAGTGTTTCAAAACCTGCCTGCATAAGTGCGCAAACACCGCCGCAAAGAACAGCCTGCTCACCGAAGAGGTCTGTTTCTGTTTCTGTTCTGAATGTTGTTTCAAGAACGCCGGCTCTTGCACCGCCGATACCGAGTGCATATGCAAGTGCGAGATCCTTAGCCTGACCTGTAGCATCCTGCTCAACTGCAACGAGGCAAGGTACACCCTTACCAACCTGATACTCTGAACGAACTGTGTGACCCGGTCCCTTAGGAGCTACCATTGTAACATCAACATCCTTTGGAGGCTTGATGCAACCGAAGTGAATGTTAAAGCCGTGAGCGAACATAAGCATATTGCCTGCTTCGAGGTTTGGCTCGATGTCGTTCTTATAAAGAGCTGCCTGCTTTTCATCGTTGATAAGAATCATGATGATGTCAGCCTGCTTTGCAGCCTCTGCCGATGTATATACCTTAAAGCCCTGTGCCTCAGCCTTTGCCCAGCTCTTGCTGCCTTTGTAAAGACCGATGATTACATCGCAACCTGAATCCTTGAGGTTGAGAGCGTGTGCATGACCCTGGCTGCCGTAACCGATAATAGCAATTTTCTTACCCTTGAGAAGGTCAAGGTTGCAATCTGACTGATAGTAGATTGGTGCTGTCATGTTTTTTGTGTAGTCTTTCATATTAAAGTCCTCCTTACCGCAAACGCGGCATATAAATTAAAATATATGCTAACTGTAAGATTAAACGGAAACCGAAGCTGTGCCTCTGTCAATGGCAACAGTACCTGTTCTTACAATCTCACGGATACCATAAGGCTTGAGTAAGTCAACAAGCGTGTTGACGCGGCTTGCACATTCGCAGTACTCAACGGTAACTGACGAAGGGGATACATCAACGATTTTCGCCTGCATAATTTCAACCGTTTTGACAATTTCGGCTCTTTTTGAGGCGGCGCAGTGAACCTTGATTAAAACAAGCTCACGGCTGATAAATTCGCCCTCGTTAAGCCTTTTTACCTTAATAACGGGAATGAGCTTGTTGAGCTGTTTTTCAAGCTGTTCAACAATGTACTCGTCACCGTTTGCAACGATTGTGATTCGGGAAACCGACGGGTCCTGAGTAACACCTACTGCAAGTGAGTCGATGTTAAAACCTCGGCGAGAGAAAAGTCCCGAAATTTTTGAAAGAACGCCCGCCTGATTTTCAACAAGTATTGATAATGTATACTGCATTTTATCACCTCATTAAATTGACGGAGTGTCGGGGTGAACATCGCAAACAAGAATGAACGGTTTTTCCGAATCAACAATACCCTTGATGATGTTTTCGGCTTCCTTGTTTGAATGAGCCTCTGCATGGTCAATGCCGTAAGCATCGGCAATCTTCAAGAAGTCGGGATCACCGTTGAGAATTGTTGCGGAGTGTCTGCCGCCGTAGTGTTTGTCCTGAAGTTCACGAACCATTCCGAGTCGTGCGTTTTTCATAATGATGATTTTAATTCCGAGCTGATTGCCTGCAATAGTCGCAAGCTCATTAAGCCCCATCTGAAAACTGCCATCACCGCAGATTACAATAACATCACGGTCGGGTCTTGCAAACTTTGCACCGATTGCAGCGGGAATTGAGTAACCCATTGTACCCATACCGCCTGTTGTGAGGAATCTGCCCTCACGAATACGGAAGTTGTTTGCACACCAGATTTGATTTTGTCCTACATCGGCAACGAGAATTGCCTTTGAGCGGAACATTGCACTGAGATGTCCGACAAGTGTTCTCGGCTCAACAAAGCCGTCAAAAACGGGAGGCTCACGGTAAAGGTCTTTTTTCCAGGTCTTTACGGTTTCGCTCCACATTGTTGTAACCTTGTAATCGCCGATGCTGTCAAGCAGCATATTGATGACATTTTTCATATCGCCTACAATCGGAATTTCTGTTTTAACATTCTTACCGATTTCAGCAGGGTCAATGTCAATGTGAATTACCTTTGTGTTTTCACTCATCTGGTCGGGAGCCGCAACAGCTCTGTCACCGAGTCTTGCACCGCATACGATTACAAGGTCGGCTTCGTGAAGAGCACGGTTGGCAACAGCCTTGCCGTGAGTGCCGAGCATTCCGAGATAAAGCTCATGCTCGCTGGGCATAACACCGATGCCCATCATAGTTGAAATAACGGGGATACCCGTAGTTTCTGCAAATTTTTGAAGTTTAAGTTTGATACCAGAACTCAGCACGCCGCCGCCTGATACGATAACAGGACGCTTGCTTGCGTTGATGGCCTCAACAGCCTTTTTAACCTGAATTGCGTGTCCCTTAGTGTTCGGCTTGTAACCGATAATGTTTACGCTTTCGGGATATTCAAAACTTTCAATTTCATTTTCCTGAATATCAACGGGAATGTCGATAAGTACAGGACCGGGTCTGCCGGTTGAGGCAATATGGAAAGCCTCTTTGAAAACTCTCGGAAGGTCTTCTGTTTTGCTGACGAGATAACTGTGCTTTACAAACGGTTCACAAGCTCCCGTGATGTCAGCTTCCTGAAAGACATCTCTGCCGAGAAGGTCGGAACGAACCTGACCTGTAATGGCAACAATCGGAATAGAGTCCGTATAGGCGGTTGCAATGCCTGTGATGAGGTTGGTTGCACCGGGACCGGAAGTTGCCACGCAAACACCGGGACGATTACTGCATCTTGCATAGCCGCTTGCCGCATGAGCAGCGTTCTGTTCCTGACGAACAAGAATGTGGGTAATGCTCGAGTCGTAAACTTTATCGTAAAATGGGCAAATAGCCGCACCGGGATAACCAAAGACTATGTCAACGCCCTCGGCTTCCAAACATTTTACCATAATTTCAGCACCGCTGATCATTATGTTTTGTCCCTCCTATCCTTTTTATTGTGAGCAAAAGGTGTTTTGTAACATTAAATATACCTTTTTACTTTACCGCTAATTATACAATAAATACCTTAAAAAGTAAAGAGCAGTATTGCCCATAAATTAAATTTTTTGCAGGATTTTGACAGATAATTTGCAAAATGAATTTTAATTGATTTTTACCGCCTGTTTACTGAAAATTTAAGTCGCTTAATTTTGTAAAGTATATTCTTGAATTAAGGTCACTTTTTTTGTCTGCATTATCAGGGGACATCATTATCATCAAATTATCTTTTCCTATCCGTGATATACCGCCTATAGTGTACCCTTTTTCTTCAATATTAAATTTTGTTTCTTTCATTGTTTTGTTGGTTGTATCAAAAAGATATATGTAGTTATTTTCTGAACTTGATTCCGCCCTCTTATACAATAAATTTGTATCACTGTCATCTTCAGATGCGGATACTATTGAAAAAGTATCATCTACATCTTCTGATATGTCGGATTTTTTCAGCTTATCGCTGTCTATATATCCTATACATCTTGTTATGCTGAAATTTTGATAGAATAGATAATTGTTTTTAAAATCAAAAACCTGTACGCCCTGAATTAATTCGTTTGAATCATCTGAAATGTTGGATATATCATAGCTTTTGAGAAAATTCATATCATAGTCATAAGTTTCTATTTTTAAAGAAGCTTCGTTCTGTGAAATGCAATCCAAAACCAAAAGAGAGATTGTTTTTGTACTTTTGTCAATTGAAACTTTTCTTATAGTTTCCCCGATACTGTTTTTATCATCAAACTCTAAATATTTTAATTGCTTGAATTTTTGAGTTTCGGTATCATACAGTTCCAAAGAAGTACCGTTGTCTAGCACTTTTGTGATTATGACAAGATTGTCTGCTCCTGTAACAGTGTCATATGGAAATCCGCCTTTGTCAGAAAATACAGTCGTCATTTTGTTTTTATTAAGGTCGATATCAATAAATTCAAGAGTTCTGTTTTCTTCGTCTGTAATGTCGCCCGTGCTTGTCGTAAAGCAAAGGTGATTATTTACATAAGCTTTATCGTGAATTTGCATAGACCAGTTTTTTATTGAACCAAGTTTTACACTGTTTTTTTTATCTAAATAATATCTGTAGTATTCCATTTCATTTGGAGAGTCTTTATTGATTTTTGAATATATGAAGCCGTTATCAATTTGTTTAAATAAGCCGTAAAGATTTAAAGTATCCACCTTTTTGCCGTTATTGTAAATTTCAAAATCATGATTTAATTCTGTTGTTTCAATATCTGAATCAAGAGATAAATCATCTGTATTCGTTACGGTTGTTTGTTCAGTGGAATTATTGCTTGATGAAGAAGTGTTACATCCATATAATGAAAGTAAAAATAAAGCGGTTACTAATAATAAAAATATCTTTTTCAAATTCATCTCTCCGAAGTTTATTTATCAGTTACAAGCGCTGACAAAAACATTATAATTTATATAATTATAAAAGTCAATGATTTTAAAATACTATAATATAAGATTATGTTTAGAAAAATTTTGGCAAATGAAAGCACCGTGAAACTTGTGAAAGCTCACGGTGCTTTATCATAATAAATGATATGATTTGCAAAAAATCAATATTTCTTTTTGAGGAGTCTTGCGGCTATGAGTACGCAGACTACGCTGACGCCTGTGTCGGCGATAACAGACATCCAGATTTGTGCAAGACCGAATGCGGCGAGGATAATTACAAGAGCCTTGATTGAGAGGGCAAAGATGATGTTGCCCTTGACTGTGTTGATAACACTTCTTGCAATTTTAATTGCCTTTGGAAGCTGTTTGAGTGTGCCTGATGCGAGAACTGCGTCTGACGCTTCAATAGCGGCTTCACTGCCGAATCCCATTGCGATACCGCAGTCGCTTGCTGAAAGAACAGGGGCATCATTGATACCGTCACCCACAAAGCAAGCACCCTTGGATTTTGATTTCAAGCCCTTGAAAAGCTCAAGTTTTTGAGCAGGGAGAAGTTCTGCGTGACATTCGGAAAGTCCGAGTTCGTTTTTAACATTTTCGGCAGGCTGTTGTCTGTCGCCTGTGAGCATTACCGTGTTCTTGACACCGAGCGCTTTAAGCTGTGAGATAACCTCTTTTGCCTCAGGTCTTACCGTATCGCTGACATTGAGCGAACCGATAAGCTGACCGTCATAAATTACGAAAACAGAATCGTCTTTATTTGCAATTTTCTTCTGTTCGTCCGAAAGAATCTTTGAACCGCCGCACTGAATAGTTTTGCCGTTATAAACTGCGCTTGTTCCGTGACCGGCACTTTCGCTGTAGTCGGAAAGCTCGGGAAGTTCAAGACCGTTTGCCTTTTCTCTGATTGCGGAGGCAATCGGATGAGCGGAATATTTTTCGCTTGCAGCGGCAAGAGCAAGAACTTCGTCGGCACTGTATGAACCGACAGTATTAACCTTGTTTACGCTGAGCTTGCCGCTTGTGAGCGTGCCTGTTTTATCGAATACGAATGTGTCTGCTTTTGCAAGAGCCTCAATATATTTTCCGCCCTTGATGAGTACACCGACTTCGGATGCCGCACCGATACCCGAATAGTAGGAGAGAGGTACGGAAATAACAATAGCACACGGACATGACGCTACAAGACAAACAAGCGCACGGTAGAGCCATTCGCTGAATGCTCCGAGTCCGCAAAGCGGAGGAATTACTGCGATTGCAACTGCAATGAGTACAACAACAGGTGTGTAAACAGAGGCAAATCTTGAAATAAGCTTTTCGCTGTTGCCCTTTTGAGCGGCGGCATCTTCAACAAGCTGAAGAATTCTTGTTGCGGTACTGTCGCCGAAATGTTTTGTGGTTTTGACGGTAATAAGGTTACTGCCGTTGATTGCGCCGCTGAGTACCTCACTGCCCTCGCCTGCATCAACAGGAAGGCTTTCGCCTGTGAGAGCCGATGTGTCGAGAGTTGTTTTACCTTTGATAATAATGCCGTCAAGCGGAACTCTTTCGTATGGCTTGACTTCAATGATACTTCCGATTTCAACGCTTTCGGCAGGAACAATCTGTTCCGCACCGTCAACAATAATTGTTGCTGTATCGGGACGAATGTTTGCAAGCTTTTCAATGTCACGGCGGGATGCGTCAACTGCTCGATCCTCAAAAATTTCACCGATAGAAAAGAGGATTGTTACCATTGCCGCCTCAACAAAATCTCCAAGACAGAATGCCGCAATTACCGCAACAGACATAAGCGTTGTTTCGTCAATTCTCAGCTTTAGAATGTTTTTTGCACCCTTGATAAATACCTTGTAACCCGAAAGAAGTGTTGCAACAAAACACGCTGCGAGTACAACATAATGAACAGCCGCAACACCGTCAAGTGTAAGGTGGAGAATTTCGGACACTACAGCAAGTACAATTGAAATTGCAAGGAAGATTGTGTCATGGTTGATTTTCTTTTTCGTGATTTCGGGTTCTGCCTTTGTTGTGATATCATTTTTCGGAGTTTTGTCAACAACGGTTACACCGTCCTCAATGCTGTCGCAAATTGCCTGAATTTCGGAAACAGGATTCTGCTTTTCGCTTTTGAAGTTGAGAAGTTTTGTCGCAAAATTAAGGCTTACATCCTCAAAGCCGTCTGTTTCTGCAATTTTAGCCTCAATTTTGCCCGCACAATGAGCACAATTGAGATTGTCTAAAGTGTAGGTGTATTTTTTGAGATTGGTTTTCGGAGTTTTGTCAACAACGGTTACACCGTCCTCAATGCTGTCGCAAATTGCCTGAATTTCGGAAACAGGATTATGCTTTTCGCTTTTGAAGTTGAGAAGTTTTGTCGCAAAATTAAAGCTCACATCCTCAAAGCCGTTTGTTTCTGCAATTTTAGCCTCAATCTTGCCCGCACAATGAGCACAGTTGAGATTGTCAAGCTGATATTTGTACCTCATATGTCTCCCTCCTTATTCAAGAACATGGTCAAGTCCCATTTCTATGATTCGTTTCACATGGTCATCGTCAAGGCTGTAATAAATCTGCTTTCCTTCACGGCGAACACGCACCAGCTTGTTCTGCCTTAACACACGCAGTTGGTGGGAAATTGTGCTTTGCTCCATGCTGAGAGCTTCAGCAATGTTGAGCACCGACATTTCATTTTCCGAAATGGTGTACATAATGCGAAGTCGGGTTGAATCACCGAAAACCTTAAAAAGGTCTGCAAGCTCAAACAGCACATCAATGTCGGGCATTTCGGGAGTGGTTGTTTTTTCTTTGTTTTCCATAGGCGTCCCCTTTAATTTTCTCTCAGGTTAATAGTTATACTTGAACATATGAAGATATGCTCATATGTTAATTATAATATAGCATTCCTTTTTTAAAAAGTCAATAGACACACACGAAAAAATGTAATGTTTTTCAAGTTTTTTTGCCCCAAAGTTTCACTTGTTTATTGTGTCCGTTTGGAAAGTATATATAGTATAGAAAGTTAATTTTAAATTTGAAAAAAGAAGATTGAAGGTGTAAAATTATAATAGGAATAACGGAACGATATTTTTCTGTGTTCAATTTGAATTGTAAAATGCTCAGATGTCTGATGATAACACGAAAATAACACTTGTTTCAATTTGTAATAATTTTACAAAAAATTGCTTTGATTAATTACTTCTTTTTAGGAAAAAACGGTTTTAAAAAGCATGGTTGGTTATATTAAAAACAAAAAAAGCAACAAATTAATAATTTGAGTACAACTTGCCCAAAAATAGATTACAGTTTTATTATTCCGTTGACTTTACTACAATTTTGTAGTATCATTTTCTGTAAGAGAATTGTTAAATTACATCTGCGTAACCGAGTGGGTTCGTTTTTAATAAAATGTAACAAATTAGTTCTCATTATGAATTTTAGATTCGTATAATTTTTGATTTTTACTTATACACTATATAGATATACATTTTCAGATATTTAGCTTATTTAGTTAAAAGTATCTTCTACACATTAATTGGGGTGTAACAATTGGAGAAGTTCGTAGTTACCGGCGGAAAGCCATTATCGGGTGAAGTGACAATCAGCGGTGCGAAAAATGCAGCTGTTGCAATTATTCCGGCAGTTATTCTTTGTGATGAACCGTGTCAGATTGAAAATATTCCTAACATCAGCGATGTATCACTTATCAGCAGAATTCTTCAGCAGATGGGTGCTAATGTAAGACGAATCAACCGTTCGTCCTTATATATTGATCCTACAAAAATCCGCACATGCAATGCTGTGACCGACCTTGTAAGAGGTATGAGAGCGTCATATTATCTTCTCGGCGCACTTTTGGGCAAGTACGGCAAGGCTAAGGTGGCTCTTCCGGGCGGCTGTAACTTTGGCGTGCGTCCGATTGACCAGCATCTTAAAGGCTTTGAGGCTCTCGGTGCGACAACTCAGCTTGTTGACGGTGCGATTATAGAGGCAGAATGCGACAGCCTTGTCGGTACACATGTGTACCTTGATGTTGTGTCCGTAGGTGCAACAATGAACATTATGCTTGCCGCATCAAAGGCAAAGGGACAGACCATTATTGAAAATGCCGCAAGAGAACCGCATATTGTTGACCTTGCGAACTTCCTTAATTCAATGGGAGCGGATGTCAGGGGCGCAGGTACGGATGTTATCAAAATCCGTGGCGTTGAGTATCTTCACGGCATTACTTATTCGATTATTCCCGACCAGATTGAGGCAGGAACATATATGTGTGCCGCCGCCGCAACAAGAGGTTGTATTACGGTAAAGAATATTACACCGAAGCATCTTGAATCAATCAGCGCAAAGCTGCGTGAGATGGGTGTTAAGATTACGGAATATGATGAGGCTCTCAAGGTTGATGCGTCATCTGCTCCGCTAAAGCGCTGTAATATCAAGACAATGCCGCATCCCGGCTTCCCGACAGACTGTCAGCCGCAGTTTGCCGCATTGCTTATGAGCGTTCCCGGAACAAGCATCATCAACGAGAATGTTTGGGATAATCGCTATCAGTATGTCAGCGAGCTTATCAGAATGGGTGCGCAGATTTCTGTTGAGGGCAGACTTGCAATCATTGAGGGCGGTGTTCCGCTCACAGCGGCTCCCGTTAAGGCAACCGACCTTCGTGCAGGTGCGGCTATGATTATTGCCGCTCTTGAAATTAACGGTACAACAGAGATTTCTAATATTCAGTTCATTGAGCGTGGATACGAAGATGTTGTTGAAAAGTTCAGAGGACTTGGTGCAGATATCAAAAAGGTGTATTTTACAGGAGACAACGAGCAAGAGCTCGGTGCCTGACTAAAATTTAATTAGAAATCAAAGCCGTTTTCTTTGTGAGAACGGCTTTTTTGTGAGATAATTTACAAATTTTAAAATTTGTGTTATCATATTCGTTACACTAAAGATAAGGATTGATTGTTTTGGCAAGAGCAGTACCGCTGTTCAGCGGAAGTAAGGGTAACAGCTACTACATAGGTTCGGCAAGCGAAGGCGTACTGATTGACGCAGGTCGTTCATGCAAGCAGATTGAAAATGCCATGCTTGCAAACGGACTTGATATGGGCAGTATCGGGGCGGTTTTTATAACTCACGAACACACTGACCATTGCAGTGCGTTGCGTGTGCTTGCAAAGCGTTACGGCTTTAAGGTGTATTCAAGCCTCGGTACGCTCAATGCTTTGAGGGCAGGTAATAAGCTTGATCCAAACACAGATGCAGATGTTATAACTGACGAGGTTGTAATCGGCAATATGCGTGTTCAGCGAATTGACACCCCCCACGATGCGGCGGAAAGCTGTTGTTACCGTGTTACTGCTCCCGACGGAAAATCCGCACTTATAGCAACCGATATGGGCGTTATGTTGCCCGATGTCAGAACTGCCGCAGAGCAGAGCGACTTTGTTGTGCTTGAGTCAAATCACGATATCAATATGCTCAAAAACGGATTTTATCCTTATCCGCTAAAGCAGAGAATCCTTTCAAACAGAGGACATCTTTCAAATGAGGCTTGTGCAAAAGAACTTGTTAACCTTGTTGAAAAGGGAACTTTAAGACTTATGCTCGGCCATCTCAGCGAAGAAAATAATACTGTTCCGCTTGCAATGTCAACATCCGTAGACCTGCTCACATCAAACGGAATGAAGTACAAAAGCGATTATTCGCTTGATGTTGCTCCGAGTGTAAGCACAACAAAAGCCATCATCTTTTAACCTTAAACAAACAAGAGAAATATGATTAAGATTAACATAATTTGTATCGGCAAAATCAAAGAAAAATATTTTACCGACGCAATTGCAGAGTATGCAAAACGCTTGACCGCATTTTGTAAATTCAATATTATTGAGCTTTCGGAAGAACGCATTAAGAGCAACATACCGAATAGATCGCAGATTGATGAGGTTATTTTCTCTGAGGGAAAACGAATCATGCAAAAAATTTCGCCTTCGGATTATGTTGTTGCAATGTGTATTGAGGGAAAGTCTATGTCGAGTGAGGAGCTTTCAAAGCTGATTGACAATGCGTCCGTAAGCGGAAAAAGCACCGTTGATTTTATTATCGGCGGTAGCTACGGGCTTGACGAATCGGTTAAAAAACGGGCTGATGTCCGTCTTTCAATGAGCAGAATGACCTTTCCTCACCAAATGGCAAGAATGATTTTAAGCGAACAGATTTACCGTGCGTTTGAGATTTCATCAAACGGTAAATATCACAAATAATTTACGGAGTTACTATGGCGCTTGACGGAATTTTTTTAAGACATATTATAAGTGAAATAGAAAAAGAGGCTCTCGGTGCAAGGGTGTCGCAGATTTATCAGCCGAACAGAGAGGAGCTTGTGTTTGGGCTGAGAACATTTTCCGGCAACAAAAAGCTGTTGCTTTCTGCACGAGCAAATTCACCGAGAGTGAACTTTTGTTCCTCAACACCCGAAAATCCTGCACAACCTCCGATGTTCTGTATGCTTTTGCGAAAAAGAATCGGTGGCGGAAAGCTTGTGGGACTTCGCCAGAACGGTTGCGACCGTGTTCTTATGCTCGATTTCGAGTGCGTGAACGAACTCGGCGATACTGTGATGATAACTGTTGTATGCGAAATTATGGGTATGTACAGCAACATAATTATTGTCGATTCAAACGGCGTCATCATCGATTCACTCAAGCGTGTAGATCTTACAATGAGCAGTAAAAGACTTGTACTGCCGAATATAAAATACGAACTTCCCGAATCGCAGAACAAGCTGAATCTGCTTAAATGTTCGGTGCTTGATGTGTGTACAGCCGTAAAAAATCTTGACACGGAAATGCCGCTTAACAAGGCGCTGTTAAGGACAATTGAGGGCGTTTCTCCGATTGTATGCCGTGAGATTGAATACAAGGTTATGGAGGGCGCAACAAACAGAATTGAGGGTGTGCTTTTTGACCGACTCGCAGTTGAAATTGAAAAGCTGAAAAGCGTTTGCAGCGATTGTTCGGGCAAGCCTGTTGTGGTTTATCGTGAGGACGGCAAGCCTATGGACTTCTGCTTTATGAATGTTGAGCAGTACGGCGATTTTGCAAAGGTTGAGAGTAAGGAAAGCTTCTCCGATTTGCTTGACGGATTCTATGAGGCTCGTGACAGTCGTGACAGAATGAGGGTGAAATCACAAAGCCTTACAAAGCTTTTGAACAACACACTTGAAAGGCTTGCACGAAAAATTGCAAAGCAGAAGAGTGAGCTTGAACGCTGTGCAGACCGTGAGCATCTTCGCATATGCGGTGACCTTTTACAGGCAAATATCTATCGCATTGAGCGTGGTGCGGAGTATGTTGATGTTGAAAACTTTTACGATGAGAACAACGCAATTTTACGCATAAAGCTTAATCCGGCAATCTCACCTTCGGCAAATGCTCAGAAGTATTACAAGGATTACCGCAAGGCTAAAAATGCCGAAATTATGCTCAAAGAACAGCTTGAAAAGGGCAGGGAAGAGCTTGATTATATTAACTCGGTTCTCGATACGGTTGACCGTGCGGAGAATGAAAAAGACCTTGCGCAAATTCGTGAGGAACTTACCGAGCAGGGCTATCTCAAGGTTCAAAAGGGCAAAAAGCCCCGTCAGACAACTTTGCCGCCGCTCGAATTTGAATCAAGTGACGGTTTTAAAATCCTTGTCGGAAGAAACAACCGCCAGAATGATAAGCTGACTTTGAAAACAGCGTCAAAGAACGATATGTGGCTGCACACAAAGGACATTCACGGTTCTCATGTAATTGTTGTTTCGGACGGCAAAGAGATTTCCGACACGGCAATCTATGAGGCGGCACGGCTTGCGGCATATCACAGTAAGGCGAGAAACAGCAGTCAGGTTCCCGTTGACTGCACACTTGTTCGCTATGTGTCAAAGCCAAACGGCTCAAAACCGGGTATGGTGATTTATGTCAACAACAAAACCCTGTATGTAAAACCGTCACAAACGGTTGAAAAGCAGTAAGGTATTTTAATAAAAATTAAACGGAGGGCAAGACGCTCTCCGTTTTTATGTTAATTTAATTGTTTTTAACGGGCGGTAAAATCGAATGTAAAAATTCGTATTTTAGGGGTGCAGAATTTGAACTCATACCCTTCAAAATTTGCACCTGCCCCCTTCAGAATTTGAACCCGTCCCCTTCAGATTTTGAAGGGGACTACTTCAGAATTTGAAGCCTAATAATACCCATAGAAAAAGACTAAGAGAATAATACCAAGTAAACAATACCAATTGAAAAATGAAGAGGAATTCAGATGACCGAACTGACAAAATTATCCTTCAAAATCCCATTCGGGGACATAGCTTTCATCTGCGGAAGAAAGCTCCTGTGTAAAGCCGTCAATTCCCAGTCGCATCATTTCAAGCTTTACCTTGTCATATTCTCTGCGTGTGATTTTACGGTTAATTCGTGAAAACTCCCTGTCGCTGACCTTGCCCATAGGAATGTACTGACACATAAGACTTAACAAAACCTGATCGCCGAATCTGCGTTTTACAATATCAAGCACTTCAAGGCTGTTCTTTGTGTGGGCAGGCAAAATCAGATGCCTTACGATAACGCCCTTTTTCATAATGCCGTCATCGTCAAACTGAGGCAGACCAACCTGAAAAGTCATTTCGTGAATTGCTGCAACAGCCGTGTTGACATAATTCGGTGCAGAAGAGTATTTTACCGCAAGAAAATCATCTGCATATTTAAAGTCGGGAAGATAAATATCAACAAGTCCGTCAAGCATACTGAGAGTTTTTGGACTTGTGTATCCGCTGCAGTTATATACAATCGGAATTCTCGGTTTGTAAATTTCAAGACTTTTAACAACAGCGTGTGCAAAATGGTCAGCCGTTACAAGGTTGATGTTATGCACTCCCTTGTCCTCAAGTTCTTTGTAACATTCGGCAAGTCTTTCGGGAGTGATTGTTCTTCCGCCGTCCTCGTTTGAAATTTCGTAGTTCTGGCAGTACACGCATCTCATTGTACAGCCTGAAAAGAAAACAGTTCCGCTGCCCTTTGTGCCGCTTATGCACGGTTCTTCGCCATAGTGCGGAGCAACTCTTGCAACAACGGGCAGTTCTCCCATTTTACAAAATCCGTTTCCGCTGTGGGCAGTACGAACAGCACCGCATTTTCTCGGACATAAATTGCAAATCATGATATCACCTTATTGTCTGATATATAATGTCTGATAGAACATTAAAAACTATTGTACCACGATTATGACAAAAGTTAAAGTCTTTGCAAATTAAAGTGTGAAATCAGTAAGATAATCTTCGATGATGTCGTCAAGCTGGCAGAGTTCAAGCTCAAGTTCGTTGCACATTTCGACAAGCTCCGTCATTTCACGAAAGCTTTCGCTGATTCCCGACACGGATTTTATAAGCTTTTTGCCGCAAAAAGCGCTTATCCCAAAGGTGTTAAATCCGTCTTCGGGTGTATGATTCAATTTGTAGGTTATCATTTTTCCCCTCCGGATGACAACCGGTCACAATATAATAATACTATTATGTTGCGATATTGTCAATATTATTACAAAAATATTGTTAAGTTGTAAACAAATGGTGATGTATCAGTAATAAATTGTACATAATGACAAATGAATGTAAACCACAGTTAAAGAATTATATAACAATAAAAACTTTAGTTCGATAAAATCTTAATAATATGTAACAAAGTATTACATATGGTATATAATTTCAGTGCAGTCAGATTTTTCGGCAAACGGCAAATAACATATCGACGACAGTTAACTGCTGAAATATTGCAATAACAATAGTTAATCATTGCTTTGCGTCAGTCTTTATTTGTGCATAATGTATAAAAAGCATTCTTAAAGTTTGGCTTTAGGATGCTTTTTTAGTTCTCAATAGGAAAAATACGGCATTTATAAATGTTAAAATATAGTTATCGTACGGTACTTTGTGCGAAATAATATTTAGGAGTGAAAATATGAGATTACGCAAACCATTATCAATTCTTCTTTCTCTGTCCATGATTGCAGGTATGTCGGCCTTTGCCTCAAATGCGGCAGTAACAAGCGATGAATCGGTTTCAGCAAGCAATTATTACAATGCAAACTATCTTGAAAGCTATGCAAGCAAAGCGTATAACGAATCGGGACTCGGTTCAGTGTACAGCAAAACTTCCACAACATGGAAAACCTGGTCACCTGATGCGTCATCCGTAAAGCTCAAGCTCTACACAACAGGTTCTGACAACGAGGCGGGCGCTTCGGCAATCGGCACCTATGATATGAAAAAAGACAGCTCAACAGGTGTTTGGTCACTTAATCTGAGCGGTGATTACAAAAACAAATATTACACATATCTTGTAACAGTAAACGGCACAACCAAGGAAACACAGGATGTTTACTCACAGGCTGTCGGTGTAAACGGCAACCGTACAATGGTTGTTGACCTTGACTCAACCGATCCGAGCGGTTGGTCGGAAGATAAGCATGTTCTCTTTAACAGCGCATCAGAGTCGGCTGTATGGGAAGTCCATGTGCGAGATTTTTCAGTTTCCAAAAACTCGGGTGTGAGTGAGGACAACAAGGGTAAGTACCTTGCATTTGCCGAGGGCGGCACAACTCTTAATTCAGACACAAGTTCATCAGCCGTTTCAACAGGCATTGACTACCTTGTTGAGCAGGGCATTAACTGCGTTCAGCTTATGCCTGTTTATGATTACGGTTCGGTAAAGGAAGATGTTGCAAGTTCTTCTTCAAACCGTAACTGGGGTTATGATCCGGTGAACTATAACGCTCCCGAGGGTTCATATTCAACAAACCCATATGACGGCAATACAAGAATCACTGAGTTCAAGCAGATGATTCAGGCTCTTCATGACAGAGGAATTTCAGTTGTAATGGATGTTGTTTACAACCACACATTCTCAACCGATTCCTGCTTTAACAGAACTGTTCCGGGTTACTACTACAGAATGCATTCATCATCAGCATATTCAAACGGTTCAGGCTGCGGTAACGAAACTGCGTCAGATAAGCTGATGTACAGAAAGTATATGATTGAATCCGTAAAGTATTGGGCGGAGGAATACCACATTGACGGTTTCCGTTTTGACCTTATGGGTATTCACGATATCACAACAATGAACGATATCCGTTCTGCTCTTGACGGACTTTATTCAGACGGTTCGGGTAAAAAGATTCTCATGTACGGTGAACCGTGGACAGGCGGTTCAGTTGCAATTTCCGACGGTTGCTCGCAGTCAAAGGCAGGTTCACTCAATTCAAGAGTAGGTATGTTCTGCGACAGCTACCGTGATGCAATTAAGGGAAGCACAGACGGTTCCGATAAGGGATTTGTTCAGGGCAACACCGATAAGGCCGGAACGGTTGCAAACGGTGTAACCGGCAAGGGCTTTTCGGCTCAGGCTCCTTCACAGACAATTGCTTATGCCGACGCTCACGATAACCTTATCCTCTGGGATAAAATTGTAAAGAGTAACGGCTCATCAAGTTGGAATTCAACATCTTCATCACTCAGGGGACAGGTTAAGAAAGTAATGGGACTCCTCCTTACTTCACAGGGTATCCCGTTTATGACGGCAGGCTCGGAATTTTGCCGTACAAAACAGGGTGATACAAATAGTTACAAATCAAGCGACGCAATAAATGAGATTGATTGGTCAAGAGTAAAGACCTACTCGGATGTTGCCGCTTATTACAAGGGACTTCTTGAAATCAGAGAAAACTATTCTCCGATGAAGAGTTCAACCTTCAACACTCCTTCATTCCAGTCAACACACGGTGATGTTGTTGCTTACACATATTCAAACAACAAGTCAAATGAGTGGGGCAAGGTTTGTGTTCTTGTAAACGCAAGTTCAACAAATGATTGGCCGATTACACTTGACGGCAGCGGCTGGACAGTAGTTGCAGACGGTACGACGGCAGGTCTTAAAAGTCTCGGCACAGTTTCGGGCAACACATATACAGTTCCTGCAAACAGCGCCTGTGTACTTGTTCAGAGTTCAACATTCAACAACCTCAAGGTTAGTGAAAAAACATTCGGTACGGTAACAATTAAACATATTGATGACAGCGGAAATGTTCTCAAAACATCAACAGCAAAATATGCAGACGGTACAACATACCGTACTTACCCCGACACAACCATCCTTTATGACTATACTCTTAAGGATACTCAGGGTGTAACTTCGGGTACTGTTACAGGCGGAAAGAACTACAATGTAACTTATGTTTACAGCTCCAGCGGTATTCGTTCAGGCTATGTTACGGTAAATTATGTTGACGAAAACGGTGAGTCAATTAAGGATACCGTTTCAACAAAGTATCGTGAAGGCGACAGCTACAGCGTTCCGTTCACATCAATTCAGGGCTATCAGCTTGACACAGACAAGTATCCTGCCAACACGACAGGTACATTTAACGGTACGAACACAACCATTAACTTTGTTTATAAGGCACTTGACAGCACAAGTTCGGTTGTTCACTACTATAACTCAAACAACTGGTCAAATGTTCGTTGCTATGCTTACACAGACGGCGGCGAAGAGCCTAACGGCAAGTGGAACAACGCAACTGTTATGACAAGTGAGGGCAACGGATGGCTCAAATGCACAATTCCTGCACCAAGCTCATATGTAATGTTCCACACAAACTCACAGCAGGAGCCGGGTGCAAACGAGACAGGCTACCTCGTTTCGGGCGAGGCATGGGTTCAGAATAAGAAACTCAGCTTTAGCAGTAAGGTTATCACAAGCCACATTGACGCCGCAACAGGTGAAAAGATTGCCGATGATGAAATTTTAATTCAGTCAAAGGTTTCTTCAGACGATACATACAAAACTTCTCCGCTTTCGGGCAGAACAGATGTTATTGCTCCCGTAAATGCATCAGGCAACCTTTCATCGGGTATTATCAATGTTGTTTATCTTTACACATCATCGGAGCGTCCTTCAACTGCTCCTTCAACGGTAACTCCTACCACAGCCCCCGTTACACAGCCGACGGAAAAAATCCTTATCGGTGATGTTAATCTCAATGGTGCGATTAATGTACTTGACGCAACAGCGGTTCAGAAGTACATTGTGAAGCTTATAACACTCTCAGATAAGGCTCTTATCGCGGCCGCAAGATGTGACGCCGAGGATGATATCGTAAGCGTTAAAGATGCAACATACATTCAGATGTATGTCACAAAGCTTGACGGTCACGGAAATGTCGGCACTTATTATGAGCCGGAAGTTACTCCGACAACCGCCCCTGTTACCGAGCCGGCAACAGAAGAGCCGACAGTTGCTCCGACAACCGTTCCTGCAACAACAGCTCCTGTTACAGAGCCTACAACCACTCCGTCATCAACCTATACAGTTAAGTTTACGGATTCACTCAACTGGGATGGTACACTCTACTGCTACTCATGGGCTGAAGACGGTACATCTACAAAATCATGGCCGGGCGTTGCGATGACATATCTCAACACAAATGACTATGGTCAGAAGGTTTACTCGGTTGAAGTTCCGAACACTGTTGATTACATTATTTTCACAAACGGTTCGAGTCAGACCATTGATATCGGTTTTGACGGCACTTCGCTCAATTATTATACAGAGTCGCAGTATGACTCACAGGGTCATGCTTATGTCGGCACATGGTAATCATTTTTTGAAAAAAGTGTAAATAAGTAAAAATATAAGTCGGCAAGACAGTACGCAAATTAAACTGTCTTGCCGACTTTTTATGTTTGAAGTAGAGGCGTTCATCGGACGCCCGCCTTGATGAAATTTTTTGTTTAATAAAATGTTTTGAGGAGATGAAAATAGTGTGTAATCTGTACGGGAGAACCGTGTTATCCCGTGGGTAATCGTACAAATTATATGATATATTTAAGTATATAAATGTCGCAAATATATTGTTTTACTGTAGCGGCGAACCGTGTTCGCCATTTGTTTTGTGTGCAAACACAAAACAATCGGTAATAGCTGATTGTTTCGTTTCATGGCGAACTGTGTTTTCCTGCCTGAAATATAATCACAATGCTATCAATCTAAAAAGAGAGCGTAAAATCACGCTCTCTAAAATCATCATAATTATAAAACTTTATATAATCGTTCCGCCGCCAACTACATATTCACCGTCATAGAGGACTGCTGCCTGACCTTTTGAGATTGCTCTTTGCGGTTCGTCAAAGACAATGTGCAGGGTGTTATCGTCAATCTGTTCAACGATTGCGTCCTTTTCGGGCTGGCTGTAACGAACTCTCGCCTTGACTTTAATCGGCTTGTCGATTTTGTCACAGGTGATGAGGTTTATGTCCGTTGCATAAAGCTCCTTTGAGAAAAGCTCGTTGTTATCGCAGAGAATAACCTCGTTGGTGTCAAGATTCTTTTCCTTAACATACATAGGGTGGGGGAGTGCAAGTCCAAGACCTTTTCGCTGACCTACGGTGTAACGGATAATTCCCTTGTGTTCACCGAGAATATGACCTTTGGTATCAACAAAATTACCGTTAGGATAAGTTCTGCCCGTGTACTGTTCAATGAATTTTGCATAGTCCCCGTCGGGAACAAAGCAAATGTCCTGACTGTCGTGTTTTCGTGCGTTTATCAAACCAAGCTCATTTGCAATTTCACGCACCTTTTCCTTTGTATATGTGCCAAGAGGAAGAAGTGTTTTTGCAAGCTGTCTTTGTGTAAGACAGTACAGCACATAGCTTTGGTCTTTTGTGCTGTCAACCGATTTTTTCAGCAAATAGCGGTCTGCACCCTTGTCATACTCAATTGTTGAGTAATGCCCCGTGACAACGCAGTCAAAGTCAAGCTCTTCTGCACGGCGAATGAGCTTTTCAAATTTGATAAAGCGGTTGCAGTCAATGCACGGATTCGGTGTTGTACCGTTTTCATAGGCTCTGATAAAGCGGTCGATTACATTTTCCTTAAAGCTGTCCTTGAAGTTATAGACATAGTAGGGAATGCCGAGCTTGAGGCAAACTCTCCTTGCATCATCAATGTCATCAAGAGAACAACAGGTTTTTTCTCGCTTTTCACCGATATCTTCGTTATCAAAGAGCTTGAGGGTAATGCCCGTTGCGTCATATCCCATATCATTGGTAAGAAATGCGGCAACCGAGCTGTCAACTCCTCCGCTCATTGCAATCAATGCTTTATTAGTCATTTATTCCTCCCGAACAGATTTGCGTTCATAAGTAATTTATCAGCCGAGTCTGATCATTTCGTCAATGCACTTTCTTGCGTCTGTGATAGTCTGATCGTCAAGCTTGATTTCCTCTCCGCC
Source organism: Ruminococcoides sp. (assembly GCF_057037865.1). Taxonomy (NCBI): domain Bacteria; kingdom Bacillati; phylum Bacillota; class Clostridia; order Eubacteriales; family Oscillospiraceae; genus Ruminococcoides; species Ruminococcoides sp. Next base: position 191,869 of record NZ_DBLZMS010000001.1, on the reverse strand, counting down.
GTTGCCGTTAAGGCAGTTGTAAACATCAACAAGTGTTGTTGATTTCATATTCGGGCAGATGAGCTTTAATGTAAGACCGTAGAAATTCTTGTCCGGACATTCATACTGCAAATGTTCGGCAATGCTGATTTCTGTACCGATAATGAATTCCTTTGCATCGGATTTCTTTGCATAATTCATTATGCCCGATGTTGAGCCGACATAATCAGCCATAGCAACAACTTCGGGAGTGCATTCGGGATGAACAAGAACGAGTGCGTTCGGATGAAGCTCCTTAGCCTTCTTAACATCCTCAACATTTACGCAGGCATGAATCGGACAACCTCCGTTGAGAAGCTTGATGTTCTTGTCGGGACACTGCTTTGCAACATAGTCGCCGAGGTTGCAGTCAGGGATAAAGAGAATGTTCTTATTGTCAAGATTGTTTACGATTTTAACAGCCGATGAGCTTGTTACGCATACATCGCAAATTGTTTTGAGTTCTGCCGTAGTATTGATATATGCAACAACTGTGTAATCGGGATACATTTTCTTAACCTGAGAAATAAGCTGTTTGTCCATCTGGTCTGCCATACTGCAGCCGGCAACAGGCTGTGCAAGGTAAACAGTTTTTTCAGGTGAAAGAATTTTGCAGGTTTCAGCCATAAATCTTACACCGCACATAAGAATGTTCTTGTTTTCGGCTTTGCTTGCGTCAACACTCAGCTTGTAGCTGTCGCCTGTGTAATCTGCAATTTCAAGAATTTCATGCGCCTGATAGCTGTGGGCAAGAATACAGACATCCTTTTCCTTTTTCAGCTTGAGAATCTGTTCTTGTATTGATGAAATATTCATAATAGCTTTCCTTTCAAGGTAATTAAAATTACTCCCCTTATTATACATTTTCAGCAGTTTATATGCAATAGCTTTCGGTGTAAAAAAGCTGTATTTTTTGCGTTTTTAACAAGAAACAGCCCATATTTTTGGTTGTATTTAAAAAATGTTTTTGTTCCTTTAGACTTTACACATAAATGAATATGTGCTATAATTAAGTATAAATTTTGAATAGTATTATATCCCAAAGTTAGAACGGGTTAAATTAGGAGGATTATGTGATGAAAAAGACAATTGCTGTGTTTTTTGCAGTTATGATGATGTTATTGTCGGCAGTTCCCGCATTTGCTGCCGTAAGTCCGGAACCGAGTACATTCAAATATAAGGTTGAAGTTATTCCGACAGAGGGCGGTGACGGTGCTTATAAGTTCACAACAGGTATTGACAAAAACGGCGAACAGCATGTTTACATTGAGCCGCTTCCTTATGACGGCTATACTTTTGACCACTGGGAAATTTCGGGCGGTCCTTTCAGAACCGACAGCAAGTATACAGATCCTAATATGAATATTATTATTTCAGGTGACCTTGTTTGTACTCCTTATTACCGTAAGGCAAGCAGCGGCGGCACAACAGGTCCTGTTGCTACAGCTACGGCAAAGAAAGATGATTCAACAACTTCACCAAAGACAGGCGCAAGCGATGTTGTACCGTATGCAATTTTAGTTCTTTCTCTTGCGGCTTGCGGTGCGGCTGTATTTAAGCTTGTAAAGAGCAAATAATCCAACCTTAACTAAAAATCAAGAGACTTCTCATAAGGAAGTCTCTTTTTTATTCATTAGATGTTTGAATAATCAGGTTTTGTATTGCAGATGCAGAAGTTTGTAAATTGTAATAAAATTTTACTAACAAGTAATGATTAATTGACATACTGACACAAAAATGATACAATATAACCGATTGGGAGTTTTTGATATGAGCAGAAAAAGAAACAAATTTCTTATAGCTTTGATTATTTTGCTTGTGGCTGCAATTATCGGCACACTTGCGTACATAGTCGTTAAAAACTTAAATGAAAATAACGAACGAAAAAGTCTTGATAACATCGCAGGCTCGTATGCGTCAGGCATTGAAAACGGTACAACCTCTGCAACAGAAGTGACTTCACCGTCAATCAATGTGAAAAAGGTCGAAAATCCGATTGATTTCAAGTCGCTTCAACAGCAGAACAGCGACATTTATTCGTGGATTTACATTCCGAATACAAATGTAAATTATCCTGTTTTGCAAAGTCATCTTGACGATAACTTATATCTTGACCACGATATTTATAAGAATTACAGCTTTTCGGGCAGTATCTATTCTCAGATGTGCAACAAGCGTGATTATTCCGACAGAGTGACTGTGCTTTACGGTCATAATATGGCAAACGGCTCAATGTTTGCAACGCTCCATCGCTTTTATGATGCCGATTTCTTTAACAAGAACAGGTACATCTATGTTTACACTCCCGACAGAAAGCTTACATACGAAATTGTGTCAGCTTTTGAATATGATAACCGACACATTATGAATTCGTTTGATTTTTCCGATGATAATGTATTTTCGGATTATCTCAATATGATTAAAAATCCACATTCTGTTTCTGTGAACAAGAGAAATACGGAGCTTACTACCGATGATAAAATTCTTGTTTTAAGCACATGCTTAAACAGCGGTGACGGAAGATATCTTGTGCAGGGAGTGCTGAAGAAAGATGAACCGACAAAATGAAAGTTCGGCTGAGGCAACAACTGAAAATATAGAAAACAAGCTTGATCCGAATACACCGGAAATTCTTGAATCAAAAAGAGAAAAGAACAGCAAGGAGCATGTAAGCAATCTTTCAAGGCTGGATATAGAAGGTTATATTTTCAAGGACAGCAAGTTAATAAAGAAAAAGAAAAAAGTATATACAGATGTGTACGGAGTTGATTCCGACAGCATTGTCGTGAATAGTAATACCACAAATCACTATAAAAAGCATAGATCAAAGTCGCATCATCACCATTCAAAGCATCGAAAGATGAAAACCTGGAAAAAGGTGCTTTTGTCAATCGGCTGTACATTACTTGGATTAGTTATACTTGCCGCAGGCACGGTTGCGTATTTGATTTATCAGGGCGGAAACGAGCTGTTTAATACGGATATTCATGTTACCGCCCCACAGGGCATTGAAACCGAGGAAAACGGTAAGTATGTCGTATACAACGGTGAAACATATCAGTTCAACGAAAAGGTGACGAATGTTCTGTGTATCGGTGTTGACAAGCGCAACCTTGACGAAAATAATAACAGCAAAGTCAGGGCGAGCGGCGGTCAGGCGGATGTGCTTATGCTTGTGTCAATCGACACTTCAAACGGTAAAATAACGCTCTTCAACATTTCGAGAGATTCGATGGTTGATGTCACAATGTATTCAGCAGGCGGTGCGTATGCCGGTACGGAAAAACAGCAGATTTGTCTTTCGTATTCATACGGTGACGGTAAGGAATCAAGCTGTGAAAATACCGTAAATTCAGTTCAGAGGCTGTTCTATAACATTCCGATTAATACATACTTTTCGCTTGACCTTGACGGCATTTCCGCTCTCAACGACAGCGTTGGCGGAGTTGATGTTGTGTCACCCGAAACAATCGGGAAGTTTGTTGAGGGAGAAAGCTATCACCTTGTCGGACAGCAGGCTGAAAGCTTTGTCAGAACCCGTGATACAAGCAAGACCGATTCAAACAATATGCGTATGCAAAGACAGAAGGTTTACATTCAGTCTTTTATGAATACGGTTCTTCAGCAGACAAAGGAAGATTTAACCACGCCAATCGACTTGTTCAATGCGTCCGCTCCGTATTCATGTACGAATCTTAACCCGTCAAAGGTGTCATATCTTGCTCAGCAGGCTGTGCTTGGCGGTATGAACGGAATTGATATGGTTTCAGTCCCCGGTCAGGTTACAATGGGTTCAAAGTACGCAGAATTCAATGTCAGCGAGGCAGAATTTTATCAGCTGTTTTTGAGTATTTATTATACGAAAATAGAATAATAATAAAACAAATAAAATGCATCAGATTCCAAGTAAGGTTCTGATGCATTTTTGTTTTATGTGCAATGCGGTTGTTGAATCGTGCGAATAATAACAATTCTACGCTCGGGCATGATATGTTTTAATATCGCAAACTTTCTTCACGAATAGGGAACGGCGGCTCGCCCTAATTTAGAGCGAATAACCGCAATGATACGCTCGGGTGTAATATGTTTTGTAATTAAACAAACTATCTTCACGAATAGGGTACGGCGGCTCGCCGTAAAAAACAGACAGCCGATAATTGGCTGTCTGCATTTTGTTCAATATTTAATTTGATGCGGAGGTTGTTTCTTTTGAAGAAGTGCCGCCTGTGAACAATTCTTCAAAAACGAAGCTTGCGAACTTCTTTCTCTGTTCTTCAAGGTCTGAAATTTTGATTGTTGATGTGATTGCACCGTTCCATGTTTCGGTTTTATCATCATAGTACCAAAGACCTTCTTCAGGAACATAATACTGCTCTACATCATAGGAAAGATATGTGAGAGCGTGAGAAACAAGTGCTGTGATTTCGTCCTTCTTGAGGTTTGTTGTTACAAGGGGACCGACAGAGCTTACAATTGAAACAATCTGACCGAGGTCCGCACTCTTCATACTTGTAAACAAAGTTTCAAGAAGCTTTCTCTGTCTTGAGGTTCTGTCCCAGTCGTCACCGTCAAGACCGATTTCGTTGCCGTCCTCGCCCTTTTTAAGACCTCTGTTTCGAGCATACCAAAGAGCCTCCTGACCGTTGAGATGAACAGTACCGGGTGCGTCTGTGATAGTTGTTCTTGTGTCAGCCTGATTGTTCTTGTACATCTGATAGTTGATGTAGTCAATTTCGTCCTGAGTAACTTCCATATCAACACCGCCGAGGGTGTCGATAATCTTCTTAAAGCTGTCAAAGTCAACAACCGCATAACGGTCAACCTTGATGCCGAAGTTTGCCTCAATTGTCTGAATTGAAAGCTTTGCTCCGCCGTAGTTATAAGATGCGTTGAGCTTGTCATATCCGTAACCCGGAATATAAACATAGGTGTCACGCTGGAATGATGTCAGTTTAAGCTTTTTGTGGTTGTTATCAATGGTCATCATGATCATTGTATCACTTCTGCCGTATTTATCGTCGTTTGAATTGTCTTCGCCAAAGAGCATAACATTAAGCTCCTTGGAGTTCTGCAGAAGCTCTCCCTCTGAAAGCGAAAGGTTTGTTGTGTCGCCCTCAAGCGGGGCAACCGATGAGTTGGTAGCTGCTGTGTTGTTGTTGTTTGTGTCATCAAGATCCTTGAAGTTGAGAGTGTCAAGGAACGAATAGTAGTAGAGCATTCCGCCGCCGCCCAACAGGAAGATTATTGAAAACACAAGACAAAGGATTCTTTTAAGTCTGCCTTTTTTATTATATAATTTTTTGACCTGCTTATTTGAGCTTATGTCAATAAAATTGCTTTTCTGACTGCTTTTTTCGTAATTTGGCATATTACTCCTCCAATCGGGTAAAAAGCACACAATACATAAGTATAGTTTATTATACCATATGAGAATTTCTTTTAATGCTAAATTAGAATTAAAATCTGCCTTTTCGTAAAGTTTTAGCGAAAAATCTGACTGAAAATATTGATTTTTTTGTCGGTAACTGTCAATCCTGTTCATCAAGTGACAAATAGAAGGACGGAAGGAACTCTTTTTCAAACACCTCGTTTTCGGGCATATTCATGTTGTGAATTGAATTTTCGGTTGCCTCTTTTGCCTTTGAAAACTCGCTGTTGCCCATTTTTATTTCTTCAATACATTTTATGAGTGCGGAAAACTTGTCCGCCGCTTTTACATATTTTTTAAGTTCATCGTCACCTGCACCGTTCATTTTGATGATTTTATCCATATCGTCCTTAAAATCATCCGGAAGCATCGACACAAGCCTGTTGCCTGCCGTTGTTTCAATCTCCTTATAGGCATTTTTGATTTCGGGGTTGAAGTATTTTACGGGAGTCGGCATATCGCCCGTTATGATTTCGGTTGCATCGTGAAAAATTGCGAGCAATGCGGCTCTTTCGGCATTGAGATTACCGCCGAAACGCTTGTTGTGAATCAAAACAAGGCAATGTGCAATCACTGCAACATCAAGACTGTGTTCGCTGAGGTTTTCACAGCGTGTGTTGTTCATAAGTCCCCAACGGTTGATGTACCTCATTCTTGAAAGCATTGCGTAAAAATGTGAAATATTCATAGGTAGTTTCTCCTGTTTTTTGCTAAAAATTAGTGCAATTTGTATCGCATTATGTTATAATGTAATCTAAATGCGAGTGTCCTCTGTTCTCTGCAAGCAAAGCAGAGCGTTGCTCCGAATTGAATATGTAGGTGTCTTTTGAATAAATGACGGTGAAGGACATTTATATTACTGATTATACTATTCATAATTTAAAAGTAAAGAAATTATCGAAAAAAAGATTTTTTCAGACTTTTTGCTCCGTGGAGGGTTTTATGCCGAGCAGAATTTTGCAAAAATATCCAACACAAAAACTATTCGGTTTGCGTGTGTTTCTTATATCAATTATAACTGCAACAGCACTTTTTCTACCGTTTATCATAATGGGGAGCGGTGTTTTCTATTATTACGGTGATTTCAATGTTCAGGAAATTCCGTTTTATCAGCTTGTGCATGACGCCGTAAGAAACGGTGATACGGGTTGGATGCACAATGTTGACCTCGGAACGGATATGCTCTCAAGCTTCAGCTTTTATCTTCTTGGCAGTCCGTTCTTTTGGCTGACAATTCCGTTCCCGAGTGAGACTGTACCGTATCTTATCGGACCGTTGCTGATTTTAAAATTCGGCTGTGCGTCACTTTCCGCATATCTCTATTTGAAAAGATATGTGGCTGACAGGAATTTCGCTCTTGTAGGCGGATTGCTGTATGCATTTTCGGGATTTTCAATCTACAATGTGTTCTTTTTCCACTTTCATGAACCGATGATAATGTTTCCGCTGTTGCTTGCGGCACTTGACGCATTCATCTATGATGGAAAAAGAATGGTGTTCACACTTGCGGTATTCTCCGCCTGTGTTGTGAACTACTACTTCTTTGTGGGACAGGTTCTGTTCGTAATCATCTATTTTCTTATGATTACGCTTACCAAAACCTACAAATTTAAAGTTAAAAATTTTCTCTTGCTTGCGCTTGAGGTTATCATAGGATTCCTTGCAACGGCGTTCATACTGCTGCCGTCAGTGCTCGGCTTAATGGGAAACCCAAGGCTTGCCGAGCTTCCGAACGGCTGGGATTCGCTTGTCTACAGTCAACCGCAAAAATACTGGCTGATAATTTTAAGCCTGTTTTTCCCCGCAGATATGCCTGCGTTTCCTGTGTTCACACCCGGCTCAAATTGCAGATGGGCGTCTGTTGCGGCATGGTTGCCGCTTGTCGGAATGACGGGAGTTATCGCATATTTTCAGGTTTGCCGAAAAAGCTGGCTCAAAAAGCTTCTTGCCGTGCTTGCTGTGTTTGCGTGTGTGCCTGTTTTGAACAGTATGTTCCAGCTTATGAACAGCTCAATTTACTACGCAAGATGGTTCTATATGGGCGTGCTTATGCTTGTTCTTGCAACAATCAAGGCGTTTGAAAACAGAAAAACCAATTGGAACAGGGCGATTCGTTGGTCGGCAGGAATTACGGTAGGTGCAACTCTGCTGATAGGTCTTATGCCTGTGAGCTATACGGATGAGGAGAGCGGCGATATTCAAAATACGGTTATCGGCACTCAGGCAACATTTGAACGCTATTGGCTCTATGTCCTTATGGCTTTGTTAAGTCTGCTTGCGTTCGTTCTCATAATCAAAAAATTCAGACGAAACAAAAAGAGATTTACGGTTATGCTCACTGTTGGTATCCTGAGCGTTTCGCTTTTTACCTCATATTTTATAATCGCCACAGGCTATTTCTCAAGCAGCAGTACAAATGCCATCAAAGAAGATATCATAAACAGGCGTGACGGTATCACAATTGCCGATATTGACAATGTTCGCAGTGATTTTTACGAATGTGTTGACAACACGGCAATGTTCTGGCAGATTCAGAGCATTAACTGCTTTCAGAGTTCTGTTTCAACATCTATAATGCAGTTTTACGATGCACTCGGAATTACAAGGGATGTTGCGTCAAGACCTGACCTTGATGTATACGGACTTCGCCCGTTTCTGAGTTGTAAGTATCTTTTTGATTACCGTGGCGACGGAAAATCGGGAAGTCTGAATTCATTCGTTGACGAAAACGGCAACACAAGAATGCCGGGTTGGAAATATCTCAGAACGCAGAACCGTTTTGATATTTACCGCAACGAATACTATATTCCTATGGGATACACCTTTGATAAGTTCATTGCCGAAGAAGAATTTGACCTTGTGACGAACGCACACAAGTCCGAGGCTTTGCTCTACGCAATGGTTCTTCCCCGTGACCTTATGAAGAAGTATTCCGATATTACGGGCTACAGCGATGAAAAGTACAAGCTTTTGTACGGCAAACATCCGGAGGATTACGACAGCATTACGGAAAAGTTTGATTACAGTAATTCAGATTACAAAAAGGTTTGTAATCTCAGAGCCTTGAACAGTTGTACTTCATTTGAATATACAGATAACGGCTTTAAGGCTGTTTACAATAATAAAAAGGGTGACGATAACCTGTTGTTTTTCAGCGTTCCTTACAGCGATGGTTTTACCGCAACTGTAAACGGCAAGGCGGCAGATGTTGAAAAGGTTGACTACGGCTTTATGGCTGTTAAGATTCCAAAGGGGGAAAAGTGTGACATTGTGTTCACCTACGAAACACCCGGATTTTCAACAGGTGTCAAAATCAGCCTTTGCGCATTCGGAGCATTTTTAATCTACTGTGCGGTTATTGTGACCGTTAAAACAGTTAAAAAAAGAAAAAATAAGAACTGATAAAGATACAATCAGCATTTAAGTACGGAGGTATTTATTATGTTTGGAAACAAAATACTTGACTTCAAAGACGAACTTTTAAAGGATCTTAACACACTTCTTTCTTTTGAATCGGTTGACGGTGAAAAGAATGACGAGTGCGATAATGCCTTGAATTTTATTCTTAAAAGAGCAGAAGATTTCGGACTGACAGGGGAGAGAACAACCGACAAGAGCGGTCATATAACCCTTGGCGACAGCGGAAAGCTTTGCGGTGTGCTTACTCACCTTGATGTTGTTCCTGCGGGAAACAGCTGGAGCGTTCCGCCGTATGCGCTTACCGAAAAGGACGGCAGACTTTACGGCAGAGGAATTGCAGACGACAAGGGTGCGGCTCTTGTTACTCTCTATTGTTTGAAAGCAATCAAGGACAGCGGTGTAAAGGGCGTGAACACTCTGCGTGCTATTTACGGCACGGGTGAAGAAACGGGTATGGAGGATATGGAAAATTATTTCAAGAAAAATCCACTTCCCGACATGGCATTCACTCCCGACAGCGACTACGGCATTTGCTTTGCCGAAAAGGGTATTCTTCAGCTTGAAGTCAGCACACTTTTAAATAATGCAACAACACTCAGCCAGTTCCATGCAGGCAGAGCAGTTAATGCAGTTCCCGACAGAGCGTATGTAATGCTTGATTCATCAGACTATGACGAGCAGACTCTCATGCGCCTTGCAGACGCAAGTGACGGTGATTTTGAATTTAATTACACTATTGACGGTCTTATGATAATCAGCCGTGGCAAAGCGGCTCATGCGTGTGAACCGGACAAGGGCTACAATGCCGCAGCGGCACTTGTTGACCTTATCTCAAATGTTTACACAACAAAGGAAACAGGTTCAATCTGTTCATTTATTGACTACGCAATTAACAAGGAAACAAACGGCAGATCACTCGGTCTTAAAATGAGCGACGCTGTTTCGGGCTCGCTCACCGTAAACCTCAGCAGCGTGAATATTGAGGGACAGACCGCAAAGGCTGTGTTTGATATCCGTTATCCCGTTACCGTGAGCGGAAACAGAGTTCTCAAACAGTTCAAAAAGGTTGCAAAAATCAGCGACCTCAAGGTTACTGTTCTCAATCACGAAGAACCGCTTTATGCCGATAAGGACAGCAAGCTTGTAAAGCTTCTCTCTGACGCTTATGAAAGCGTAACAGGTGAAAAGGCTGAGCTTTATTCAACAGGCGGCGGAACATACGCAAGAATGCTCGGAGGTCACGGCGTTGCATTCGGTCCTGCATTCAAAAATGATGATGTTCGTATGCACAATGCAGACGAAAGTATGGATAAGGAGAACTTTTTTAAACACGCTCAGATTTGCCTTGAGGCAATGTACAGAATGTTTACTGACGGAGAATAATGCGTTTCGTTATGAACAAATTCAGATGAAAAGGGAATGCTAATGAATACGGAAAAAACTGTTAGAAAACAGGCAAAAAAGGTTCTTGAGGGGAATCGGTCGGTAATTATCTCAGAGGTAATGGTCACTGTGCTTGCATTTTTGACAGGGCTGTTTGCGTTCAGCCTTGCAATGTCTGTGGCAGGACTTTATAATGTAAAAAATCCGAATCAGACTCAGCAGATGCTTACAATGATTTTCGGGCTTGTATTTTTTGCTTTTGTTGTTGTGTGTCTGCCGCTCATAAACGGAGTTTACAGAAGTGTGTGTAATGTAGTCAGGGGCAGAGAGTGCAGTCCTCTTGATGTTTTTTACTATTATAAAAAGCCGAAATTATTTTTTAAGTCTGTTATTCTTGATATAATTTCAGTCGGCTTGTTTTTTATCATAAGCGGTCTGCTCAATGTGTTCAATTATCTTAGTGCGGTTTCGGATAAAATAATTGACAATTCACCCTCACTCACGGTGGTTGTGGCTGTATTGCTTGTTTTGGCGTTTATCGTCAGCACTGCGGTTGTTGTGGTGTGTTACATTATTTTTGTTCATTATACATTTTTGGCTTACGGTTTTAACGAACATCTGCCGCTCGGAATTTATCTTCCGAGAATGATGGCTTTTTCAATAAAGAACTTCATCTCCACAATAAAGCTGTTTATCGGTTTTATCGGCTGGGCGGCTTTGTGCTTTTTTGTTGTTCCGGCATTTTATGCCGTACCTTATTTTCTGACAACCTCTGCAATGTCTGCAAAATGGTTGTTCGAGCTTGAAGGGAGCAGAGATATTATATGTTAGTTTCACTTTGTATGATAGCCTATAACGAATCGAATGCTTTGAGCGGACTTTTCAGGGATATTGCACTTCAGGACTATCCGCATGATAAAATTGAGGTGGTATTTGTTGACAGTATGTCAACCGATGATACTAAAGAAAAAATGGAAAAATTCCGTGATACCGACTATGGCTTTTGGAATGTGTCCGTTGTTCAATGCGTAAAGCGTAATCAGGCAACATCATGGAATGCCGCTCTGATGACCGCAAAGGGCGATGTTATCATAAGAGTTGACGCTCACGCAAGAATTCCGAGAAACTTTGTTTCACGAAATGTTTATAACATAAAGCAGGGTGAAAATGTTGTAGGCGGCGGCAGACCGAATATCACTTCAAATGTTTCTAGCTGGAAGCTTACCTTGCTTGCGGCTGAGGATTCTCTGTTCGGCAGTTCGGTTGCTTCGTACAGACGACCGCTTGCGCAAAAGGAATATCTTGACAGCCTTTTTCATGCGGCTTACCGCAGAGAGGTTATTGCTAAGGTCGGCGGATTTAACGAAAATCTCGGCAGAACCGAGGATAATGAATTTCACTACCGCATTAGAATGGCGGGCTACAAGATGTGCTGTTGCCCCGATATTATTTCGTATCAGCATTCACGAAACGACCTTCACGGAATGATAAGGCAGAAGTATTCAAACGGACGGTGGATAGGACTTACACTCTCGGAATGTCCCGGTTGTCTTTCATACTTTCACTTTGCACCGTTTCTTTTTGTAATGGCACTTCTCGGCTGTTCCGTGCTTGCATTTCTCGGACTTCCGCTTTTTTTGTACATTCTTTTGATAATTTACGGAATGTTTGATATTGTAAACGCTGTCGGATGTTGCACAATGAAAAATGTTCAGCCTCAGTTTGTGTTTTTGCCGTTCATTTTCCCGTTGCTCCATGTTGCCTACGGAATAGGCACAATTGTTGGTTTGATTCAGATTCCGTCATGGCGGAAGAAAATCAAAAACAGCGGTGCGAAAGAACACATTGAAAAGGTAAAAAGAAAAATCAGGGAAAACACACTTCCCGGTCATTCATACAAATAACTTTTGGGCGGATAATCTCCGCCCGTATTTGATATTTACGGAGATACTTATGACTGAAAAAGTAGAACTTACCCCCGAACTTTTGCGTGAGTTACAGCTTAAACAGCTTGATATGCTCGTGTATTTCAGGGACTTTTGCGAAAAGAACAATCTCACATTCTATCTCATCGGCGGTGCGTTAATCGGTGCGCTCAGAAACGGCGGATTCGTTCCGTGGGATGATGATGTTGATGTTATGCTGCCACGAGAGGACTACGAAAAGCTGTACAAGCTTTGGCATGAACAGGGCGCAGACGGAAGATTTCGACTTCTCAAAACTGACAGCGATATGTTCACGGGCAATATTTTTATGACCGTAACCGACACAAATTACACTATGGTCAAGACAAATCAGACCGAGGTTGATATTCCGCACGGACTTGTGCTTGATGTCTTTCCGCTTGATGTTTGTCCCGACAGCCGTTTTGCACGCAAAATGCAGTATGTGTGGACAATGCTTTATTCGCTGTTTTTGGCTCAGGTTGTTCCCGAAAAGCACGGCGGAATTGTGGGGGTAGGCAGTAAGGCTTTGCTTTCAATTTTCAGAGGGAAAAAGCTCCGAGAAAAGATTTGGAGAACTGCCGAAAAGCATATGATTAAGTACAGGCTTGATAAAAACAAGTGTGTAACGGAGCTTTGTTCGGGCCCTCATTGGATGAAAATTGAGTATCCGAAACACATTTATTCGGGCGTTGATTATGTCACATTTGAGGGCATAAAAATGCCGTGTATGTCGGGCTATGACGAGTATCTCAGAATGGTTTTCGGTGATTATATGCAGCTTCCGCCGGTTGAGGACAGAGTGCCACACCACGATATTGCATATCTTGACCTGAACTCACCGTGTGAAATTTATGACAGCAAAAGAAAGAATAAGTAAAAATAACGGTGTATTATGGAGCTTATAAGAGATAATTGGACTAAAAATGACTATGATTATTTTGTAGAGGAACTTCGTTCATATGCCGATGAAAAGTACAGAAGCTTTCATTCCTCATTGATTCCCGACAATGACAAGGACTTTTTTATCGGAGTAAGAATGCCTGTTATGCGAAAGCTCGGTAAGGAAATTTCTAAGGGCAACGGACGCAGTTTTTTAGAGCAAACAACCGATAATTCTTATGAAGAAAAAACAATGCGAGGTATTGTAATTGGTTTGCTCAAAACCGAAAGCTATGAAGAATTTCTGATGTACAGCGATGATTTTGTACAGCGTATAGACAGCTGGGCGGTTTGCGACGGCTTTTGTGCAAATTTAAAGCAGACGAAAAAGTATAAATCAGAATTTTTCCCTCATGTTTGTGAATACACCAAAAGCGACAATCCGTGGATAATTCGTGCAGGTCTTGTGCTGATGCTTGACTATTATCTTGAAGATGAGTACATAGACACGGTGCTTGAATGTTGTGACAATGCGAAAAATCCGCATTATTATGTGAGTATGGCAAGGGCATGGCTTGTTGCAACAGCACTTGCAAAGTGCAGAGAACAGACTATGCGGTACATAAAGTCAAATTCGCTTGATAATGCAACCTTTAATAAAATGATTCGGAAATGCGTTGAAAGTTTCAGAATTGACGATGAAACGAAAAAATATCTCAAAACCCTGAAGAGATATTGACAAATCCGAAAATCGGCATATAATATAATCAACAGTTGTCTTCGGGGCGGAGTGAAATTCTCCACCGGTGGTTAAAGTCCACGAACAGGTGCAAGCCTGCCGAGTCTGTGAAATTCAGACACCGACGGTTATAGTCCGGATACGAGAAGATGCGGCAGAACAGGCGGTTCGTCTGTTTTATTTTGGTACGCAATCCCGTTACATTTGTAGCGGGATTTTTCTTTTCCCGACAACTCGAAATAATTTTTCAGGAGTGGTCGTAATGACAAAATCAAAAGCAAAAACAATTAATTCAGACAACACGGCAAAGACAACAAAGCTTGCCGTAACCGCAATGCTTGCGGCACTTTCGGCAGTTCTTATGTTCTTTGAATTTCCTCTCGGATTCATCGCACCTTCATTCTATGAGTTCGATTTTTCCGAAGTTCCCGTTCTTGTCGGAACATTCAGCATGGGGCCGATTGCCGGTGTAGTAATTGAATTTGTAAAAATTCTCGTTAAGTTTCTTATTAAAGGCACAAGTACAGGCGGAGTAGGGGAGCTTGCAAACTTTCTCATCGGCTGCTCGTTTATTCTGCCGGCAGGTTTCATCTACAAGTACAAAAAAACAAGAGTCGGTGCGATTGTCGGAATGCTTACAGGTACGGTTGCAATGGCGGCAATCGGTGTGGTTCTCAACACATTCGTGCTTGTTCCGCTCTACTCGTCATTTATGCCGCTTACAGAAATTATCAAAATGGGACAGGCAATTTTCCCTGCAATTGACGGCACATTTACATTCTGCCTGTACTGCGTAGGTCCATTCAATATCATTAAGGGACTCATCATTTCGGTAGTTGTTTTCATAATCTACAAGCCGCTTTCAAGACTTATCAACAGCCTCGATGCCCTTCTTACAAAGAAGAAAAAAGCAACGGTTCAGTAAACCCGAAATTAATTTTTTGGTTGACAAACAACAAATTCAGGCGTATAATAACATACGGTGTCGAAAGGCATCTATCACAGAGTAGAAATTTGTGCGTGAAGTGTTTTGCGGACGGGGAGTTGCCGCAAGAACGAAAGGTTTATCCTGCGGTACAGATTTCGCATCCCGCTGTTACTTTGGGACATATAATTCAGCGGGCAGAGCAATCTGTCCGCTTTTTTCTTCCTGAAGCAACAACAGAGATTCAGGAGGTAAAAAATATGTCACAACTCAAAAAAATTCAAAGCTCTTTGCTTGAAATGAAGAGTATCTACGCTCTTGCGGCAATTGCAATGCTGCTTGCACTTCGTATTGTTCTCGGATTTTTTGCAAACAGCACACTTCCGTTTTTCGGAAACAATGTAAAGCTCAGCGCAGCGTTCCTTCCCATAGCCGTAACAGGCGTAATGTTCGGACCGATTCCTGCCGCAATTGTCGGTGCTTTGGGAGATATTCTTTCATTTATCATTGCCCCGACAGGCGCATATTTTCCCGGCTTTACAATCAACGGCTTTATTACAGGTTTTATCTACGGTATGTTTCTTTATAAGAACAATGTAACTCCGCTCAGAGTTGTTCTTGCATGGTTTACAAATATGCTCTGCGTTGAAACATTCCTTACGGCTTTTTGGCTTTACACACTCTACGGCGGCGGTTCAACACCGTACACAGTTTATCTTACAGCAAGATTCATCAGTGTTGCCGTTAAGTGCATTCCCGAGATTATTCTTGTGTTTGCTCTTGGTAAGCTTGCAGGTAAAATTCGTGTTCCGCACGCAATAAAGAGAACCTGATGAAAAACTAATGCAAAATTTTAAGGTTGGAAATCGACTGCTCCCCGCAGTAGTTTCCAACCTTTTTTGTTTGTGCAGCGGCGGATAGTAACGGTACAATATTTGTAATTCAACTTGCTTTATAAATACAACAATGTCATTGTTAAACTGTAGAGGCGAACCGTGTTCGCCTCTACAAATAAAATAAAAGTCGGAAAGCAAATTTGAAATCTGCTTTCCGACTGAATTTTTGTTATAAAATTTGACTGCACGATTAAGCCCATTTGAGGGTATCGTTGTAGAGATTGATGTAGTCCTGAGCCGAACGCTCCCAACTGTTGTCGCTCATCATAGCACGCCACATAAGCTGATGCCAACCCTGGTCGTCCTGAATGCCCCACAATGCTCGTCTTACGGCAAGCTGCATATCTGCACATTCATAGTTTTTGAATGTGAATCCATTACCGTAGTTGTCGGCACTGTCGAAAACAGAGTCTTTAAGACCGCCAACCTCACGAACAACAGGAATTGTGCCGTAACGGAGTGCAATCATCTGTGCAAGACCGCAAGGCTCCTGAGCAGACGGCATAAGGAAAATATCTGCGCCTGAGTAAATCTTTCTTGCAAGCTCGGGAACAAAGCCGTGACAGAAGCAAAGTCTGCCCGGATACTTAGCCTGCATATAGTTGAAGTAGTCCTCGTACTCCTTGTCACCTGAACCGAGAATTACAAACTGCATATTTTCTGTGTCCATAAGCTCCTCAAGACCCATTCTTACAAGGTCAAGTCCCTTGTGTGCAACAAGTCTTGTTACCATACCGACCAGCGGAACATCCCAGCGCTGTTCAAGACACAAACGCTCCTGCAAAGCACGCTTACATTCGCCCTTGCCGCTCATATCGTCCTTTGAATAGTTGCGATAAAGCTGATAGTCTGTTTCGGGATTGTAGCTTTCTGTGTCAATACCGTTCTTGATACCGCAAAGCTTGTAATGACGAAGATTGAGTTCGTCATGAAGTCCCCAACTGAACCACGGGTCTTTAATTTCAGCCGCATAGCTTGGAGAAACAGTTGAAACACGGGTAGCTGTTTCGATAGCACCCTTCATCATATTGAGTTTGCCGTTCATTTCAAGAATCTTTGTTTCGGATGCAGGAATGCCGACGCACTCTGTGTTAACTTCCCAGCCGTATTCACCCTGATACTGGATGTTGTGAATAGTGAACAGACTCTTAATGTTATAGTACCATGGTCTGTGTGAATAGAACAGATAGTAGTAAACAGGAACAAGAGCCGTCTGCCAGTCATTACAATGAATGATGTCGGGATGGAAATCAATGTAAGGAAGCATTTCAAGAATTGCACGGGAGAAGAAAGCGAATCTTTCAGCGTCGTCATAATGACCGTAGAGAGTGCCTCTCTTGAAATAATATTCGTTATCAATAAAATAGTATGTACAGTCATTCCATCTTGCCCAGAACAAACCGCAATACTGATGACGCCATGCAACCGGCACGGTAAAGTTTGTGATGAAGTTCATGGAGTTTTTAAGTTCCTGCGGAATTGTGCCGTAAAGCGGAACAACAATTCTGCAATCCTGACCTTTTCTGCAAAGTGTGTGCGGAAGACTTCCTGCTACATCAGCAAGTCCGCCGCTGCCGCAGAAAGGATTAGCCTCTGAAGCACAGTATAAAATTCTCATTGTAAGATTACCTCCTGTTTAAACAACTTTATACAACAGATTTTTTAGCAATATAAATGGGGTACGAATCATATCCCATAAGTGATCGACCATCCTTGATGGTAACATCCTTATCTATGATAACATAGTTGAGGTTGGTATTGCAACCTATTTTTGTGTCCTGCATTACAATACAGTTAGAAAGCTTTGCGCCTTCGCCGACATAAACACCCTTTGAAATAACGCAGTTCTCAACCTCACCGTTGATAACACAACCCTGTGCAATGATTGAATTTTTCACATTGCTTGTAAGACCGTAGCGTGACGGAGCGTCATCTCTTACCTTTGTATAGATAGGTCTTTGCGGATTGAAAAGCTCATCCCTTACTTCTTTTTTCATAAGATCCATATTGAACTCAAAGTAATCGTTGATTGAGCTGATTGCCGCACAGTAACCCTTATTTTCATAAGCATAAATACTGTATTTGCCCAGACTGCTCTGAATAAGTCGCTTTACATCAAGCTGATTAACGCTGATGGCGTTTCGGATTTCACTCATAAGAATGTCTTTCTTGATGAGAATAGAGCCGTATGCGTGGTTGAATACTTCTTTGTCAACAACACCGGGCTTTACAAAAATCTGATTTACCTTGCCGTCATTGTCTACATCAAGGGTAATCGGTCTGTCATAGCCCTGCGGAATTGCATGATTCTTATATATAAGTGTAATGTCTGCCTTCTTCTTTGAGTGGAAGTCAAAAACATCTGTGTAATCAATGTTAGTAATTACATTGCCCTGCGAAATAAGCACATACTCCTCACGGCAATGCTCAATGTAGCCGTGCATATTGTAGATTGTTTCAACAAAGCTTGAAAAAGCCTTGCCGTCATATGGCGGGAGAATTGAAAGATTGCTCCTTCTCTTTGAAAGGTCATATGCACTGCCCGAACCCACATGATCCATAAGTGACTGAAAGTTGCTTTTTGCAACTATGCCTACATTGCTGATACCTGAGTTTGACATATTTGAAAGGTCAAAGTCGATAATTCTGTATTTTCCGCCGATCGGAACGCTTGCAGTTGTTCTTGAAGATGCAAGCTCGGGGATTTTGTCGTCAAGTGTTGCCGCAAAGATGAAACCGAGTACATTATTACTTCTCATTGCCGTCCACCTCCGTGTCGCTGTCTATCATGGTTTTTGCTTTGATAACTGTGTTTTCTTTGATAACGGTATTTGCACCGACAACAGTAATTCCCCAGTCGTCAATATTTTCCGTTTCTTCGGGGTTTTGTCCGACTTTTGCATTTTTGCCTACAACGGTGTTTTCGGCAATGATAGCAAACTGAACCTCGGCACCGTCCTCAATTACCGCACCGGGCATGATGATTGAAGAATTAATCGTAGCATTTTTACCGATTGTAACACCTGCAAAGAGAATTGAGAACTCAAGGTTGCCGTAAACATTGCATCCGTCGGCAACGAGTGAATTTTGGATTGACGCCTCGTTTGAAACATAGTGCGGAGGCATCATCGGGTTTCTTGAGTAGATATCCTTGAGGTCTAAAGTAACCTTTGGATCGAGAAGATCCATATTAGCCTCCCAAAGGCTGTCGATTGTTCCCACATCCTTCCAATAGCCTTCAAAAGGATATGCAAACATACGCTCACCTGCGTCAAGCATGGCAGGGAGGACATCCTTACCGAAATCGTGGCTTGAACCCTCTTTGAATTCATCCTCCGTAAGATACTTTTTAAGTTCCTTCCAGCTGAAAATATAGATGCCCATAGAAGCGTTAGTGCTTTTCGGATGAGCAGGCTTTTCTTCAAATTCGTAGATTGAGCCGTCCTCATTTGTGTTGAGAATACCGAATCTTGAGGCTTCTTCAAGCGAAACATCAATTACCGCAATTGTACAAGCGGCATTCTTTTCCTTATGATATTCAAGCATCTTGTTGTAGTCCATTTTGTAGATATGGTCGCCCGAAAGGATGACCACATATTCAGGATTATAACGCTCAATGTAGTTGATATTCTGATAAATTGCATTGGCTGTTCCCGAATACCAGTCTGCACCGTCAACAGCCTGATAAGGGCTGAGACAGTTTACACCCGAGTGCATACTGTCAAGATCCCACGGCTGTCCGTTTCCTATGTATTCGTTAAGAACAAGAGGCTGGTACTGTGTGAGAATACCTACAGCGTCAATGCCTGAATTTACACAGTTAGATAACGGGAAATCAATAATACGATATTTGCCGCCAAACGGTACGGCAGGCTTTGCAAGCTTTTTGGTAAGCACGCCAAGACGAGAGCCTTGACCGCCGGCAAGCAGCATAGCCACTACTTCCTTTTTTGGAAACATATTAAAATACCTCCGATATTTATTTTATTATCTTTATTAAACTTATTAATTACAGTCTTGTGACTGAAAATATCAATTTTCTTTCTGAGCTTCATCGGGTTCAAGTTCTTTTGCACACCTCAGATAGATTACGCTGAGAGGGGGGAGAGTGAGCGAAAGACCCTGATCAAAACCGTGAATTTTCATTACCTCGGTTTTGATATTATTACCGTTCACAACACCGCTTCCGCCGAAACGCTCTTCATCAGAGTTGAAAACCTCGTCATAAAGACCGTATTTAGGAACACCGATGCAGTATTCGTCACGCCTGATGGGCTGAAAATTACATACCGAAACAATTTCATCACCGTTTTTGTCGGTGCGCTTGAATGCAATAACACTGTTTGTGTAATCGTCATGGTGAATCCAGTCAAAGCCTTTCCAGACCGTGTCAAGTTCGTAGAGCGGCTTGCAGTCAAGATAAAATTTGTTAAGCTCTTTAAAAAATGTTCTGAGCTTTTTATGCTTTTCAAATTCAAGCAAATCCCATTGAATTGCCTCTTCGTGATTCCACTCGTCAAACTGTCCGATTTCAGTTCCCATGAACACGAGTTTCTTGCCCGGATGAGCGTACATATATGTTATGAATGCTCTCACGCCTGCAAACTGCTCGTCATACTTTCCGGGCATCTGCTTTATGAGTGAGCCTTTGCCGTGAGAAACCTCGTCGTGTGAAATTGGCAGAAGGAATTTTTCTGAAAAAGCATAATAAAAGCTGAAAGTAAGACTGTCATGATTGAACGGCCGCCACATCGAATTGAGTGACATATAGTGCAGCATATCGTTCATCCAGCCCATGTTCCACTTGAAGTCGAAACCAAGACCGCCGTCCTCTATTTTATGAGTAAGCTTTGGCCACGATGTGTTTTCCTCGGCAAACATCATAACATCGGGGTGGTACATATGAACAGCCGTGTTGAGTCTTTTTACAAAATCAACAGCGTCAAGATTTTCTTTTCCGCCGAATTTGTTCGGTTCCCATTCGCCCTCGGTTTTACCGTAATCGAGGTAGAGCATAGAGGAGAGTGCGCCGATTCTCAAGCCGTCAATATGATATTTGTCGAGCCAGAACATTGCGCATGAAACAAGAAAACTTGTAACCTCGAATCTTGCGTAGTTGAAAAGGCAGGTTCCCCATGAGTCACGCTTGCTTGTTTTTGGATCGTTGCTTTCATAAAGAGGCGAACCGTCAAACCTTGCAAGTCCGAAATCGTCCGTCGGAAAATTTGACGGAACCCAGTCAAGAATCACACCAATGCCTTCACCGTGAAGCTTGTCAACAAAAGCCATAAAATCAGACGGTGTGCCATAGCGTGAAGTCGGGGCATAGTAGCCGGTTGTCTGAAAACCCCAGCTGCCGTCATAGGGATACTCCATAATCGGCATAAGCTGAACATGGGTATAGTGCATCTCCTTTAGGTAGGGGATAAGCTCATCGGCAAGCTTTTGATAGTTAAAAAAGTTGCCGTCAGGATATTTTCTCCATGAGCCTGCATGTATTTCATAAATATTCATCGGTGACGATGAAATGTTGTTTTCTTTGCGTTTATTAAACCATTCGCTGTCATTCCACGAATAGCTTTCTATATCATATACAACAGAGGCCTGACCGGGGCGGGTTTGAGCATGAAAAGCATACGGATCTGCTTTCATAAGCCTGTCGCCGTATTCGCTTTCAATGCAGTATTTGTATGTACAAAACTCTTTTACACCCTCGACAAACACTTCCCACACACCGTAACCGATGTTATACATATAGTTTGCCTCGTTGTTCCAATTATTAAAATCGCCTGCAACCGAAACGCTCCTTGCGGTTGGCGCCCACACACGGAACACTACTCCGTTTTTGTCGTTACGGTTCACGAGGTGTGCGCCCAAAAAATCATATGCACGCACTGAATCGCCGGTGTGAAAAACTTCAAGAGCCGGTCTTGCCTCGTTAAAGCTGTAATTCATAAGAATTGCTCCTTGTTTAATATCTGTTGTTTGTTGATTGTTTGCTCACACTTATATAATACCAAAATTATATGTCAATTTCAAGCAAATTCAAAAAATTTAAAACTAATTTTTCGTGTATATTTTATAAACTGCGACTAAATGTTACATTTTAAAGCATAATTTTACGAATAAAGAAAAATAAGAATAAATATCTTCCGAAAAAGAAAACAAAAAGGGCTGTCCAAAAAGGACAGCCCAAAGAATAATCTGTAAATTCAGATTAGCCAAGCTCAGCGAAATACTTAATTGTTCTTACCATCTGGCTTGTGTATGAGTTCTCGTTGTCGTACCAAGAAACAACCTGAACCTCATAAAGATCATCAGCAATCTTTGATACCATTGTCTGTGTAGAATCGAAGAGTGAACCGAATCTCATACCGATTACATCTGAAGAAACGATCGGATCTTCGTTGTAACCGAATGACTCAGAAGCAGCAGCCTTCATAGCAGCGTTGATACCTTCAACTGTTACATCAGAACCCTTAACAACAGCTGTAAGAATTGTTGTTGAACCTGTCGGAACAGGAACACGCTGTGCAGAACCGATGAGCTTACCGTTGAGTTCAGGAATTACAAGACCGATAGCCTTTGCAGCACCTGTTGAGTTAGGAACGATGTTAGCAGCACCTGCTCTTGCTCTTCTCTTGTCGCCCTTTCTGTGAGGACCGTCAAGAATCATCTGATCGCCTGTGTAAGCGTGGATTGTTGACATGATACCGCTCTGGATTTCTGCATACTTGTTAAGTGTGTCAGCCATAGGAGCGAGGCAGTTTGTTGTACATGAAGCAGCTGAAATGATTGTATCGTCAGCTGTAAGAGTCTTTTCGTTTACGCTGTAAACGATTGTCTTGAGGTCGTTGCCTGCAGGAGCAGAAATAACAACCTTCTTAGCGCCGGCATCAATGTGAGCCTGGCTCTTTGCCTTTGATGTATAGAAACCTGTGCACTCGAGAACTACATCAACACCGAGTTCGCCCCAAGGAAGCTCAGCAGCGTTTGGCTTAGCGTAGATTGTGATCTTTTTGCCGTCAACGATGATTGAGCCTTCGCCGGCCTCAACTGTGTGAAGGTTTTCACCGATCTTACCGCAGTAGCCGCCCTGTGCTGTATCGTACTTGAGAAGGTTTGCGAGCATAGCAGGATCTGTAAGATCGTTGATAGCTACTACTTCGTAACCCTCAGCACCGAACATCTGTCTGAAAGCAAGACGACCGATACGGCCGAAACCGTTAATTGCAACTTTTACTGACATAAAAAAATTCCTCCTAAAATTCTAAGGTGCTTCTATTATATTACATTTTTTTCATTTCTTCAATAGCTTGACAAAAATTTAACGAAAAATTTTTGAGCTTTTTACAAATACGGTAAAAAACACGGTCACATTTTGCTTTTTTAAGGCAAATTTAAGCTGTAACCGTCAAAAAGCTGTAATCTTTTTTATTTCCGTAATAATTATCTGCAAAATTCCCGTGCTTATTCTTGACAATTTGGTTATTTTATTATAAAATTATATCGTCCGCTGATGCGGATTTTGGCAAAAGTACAGTTTTTGACTTTTGCGACTTTTTTAATCAGACTCTTTAAAAGAGCCGTTATATATAGATATTTTTTGTAATTTTTATGGCGTTTCGCCTTTTGAAACGCTCTGTGCAACCTGTACGGTGTTTTGCGGTTGCGTATGTATATATAATGTATTAAAAATATTTACAAAGTAAAAATGAAAATTGAATATCTTTTTAACGGCACCTTTAAAGTCTAATTGATTGGGAACTGTGAAATATTAAAAAATCAAACTAAGGAGGTGTCCAGATTGCCATTGTGGATAAGTATTATCTGCATTGTCGCCGCAGTTGTTATCGGTGCCGGTGCAGGTATTTTCCTTGGAATTGCCATCCGCAAAAACACAGCCGAGAAAGAAATCGGAAGTGCTGAGGAGGAGGCAAAGAAGATTGTGGCTGATGCAATCAAAACAGCCGAAGCAAGGAAAAAAGAAGTAGTCCTTGAGGGTAAAGACGAGGTTCATCGTTTCAGAAACGAGAGCGAGAAAGAAATTTCCGATCGACGCAAGGAAGTTCAGCGTCAGGAGAGAAGAATCCAGCAAAAGGAAGAAACTCTTGACAAAAAGCTTGACAATATGGAACGCAAGGAAGAAAAGGTCAACAAAAAGCTTCGTGATGCAGATGCAAAACTCGAAGAAGTTGAAACTCTGAAAAAGAGCCAGTTTGAAATGCTTGAAAAAATTTCGGGCTACACGGCAGAACAGGCTAAAAGCTATTTGCTTTCACAGCTTGAAAATGAGCTTGCTCACGAGAAGTCGGTTAAGATTATGGAATATACCGAACAGCTCAAAGAGGAAGCAGACGACAAGGCAAGAAACATTATTTCGCTTGCAATTCAGCGACTTGCAGCTGAGCAGGTTTCAGAGGCAACAATTTCGGTTGTTCCTCTGCCCAATGACGAGATGAAGGGCAGAATCATCGGTAGGGAAGGCCGTAACATCAGAGCCATCGAAACTCTTACGGGTGTTGATCTTATTATTGATGATACGCCGGAGGCTATCACGCTCTCATGCTTTGAGCCTGTAAGAAGAGAAATTGCAAGAATTGCACTTGAAAAGCTTATTGCAGACGGCAGAATCCATCCCGCAAGAATTGAGGAGATGGTTGAAAAGGCAAGAAGAGAGGTTGAATCCGAAATCAAGCGTACAGGTGAGAGAGCCGTGCTTGACGCAGGTGTTCATAACATTCATCCGGAGCTTGTCAAGCTTCTCGGCAGACTTCGTTACCGTACAAGCTACGGTCAGAATGTACTTGATCACTCTCTTGAAGTTTCATACATTGCAGGTATGATGGCGAGCGAGCTTGGTCTTGATCCTACAATTGCTAAGCGTGCGGGTCTTTTGCACGATATCGGTAAATCCATTGACCATGAGGTTGAGGGAACACATATTCAGATTGGTGTCGATCTTGCCAAAAAGTATAAGGAAAGCGACGCTGTTATTCACGCTATTCACGCTCACCACGGTGATGTTGAGGCGAGAACAATTGTTGCCTGTCTTGTACAGGCGGCAGATGCTATTTCAGCCGCAAGACCGGGTGCAAGAAGAGAAAATGTTGAAAACTACATTAAGCGACTCCAGAAGCTTGAAGAGGTTGCGTCTTCTTTTGACGGTGTTGAGCGTACCTTTGCAATTCAGGCAGGCCGTGAGGTTAGAGTTATGGTTAAGCCCGAAATTGTAAATGATGAGCGTATGATTCCGCTTGCAAGAGATATCTGTAAAAAAATCGAAGAAGAGCTTGAATATCCCGGACAGATTAAGGTTAATATTATCCGTGAAAGCAGAGCGTCCGATTTTGCAAAATAAAATATCTTGATTTTAACTACGGTTGACAGGACTATGTTGACCGTAGCTTTTATTTTGTAGGGACGATATTATCCGCCAGTACGGCGAGCCGCCGTACCTGATTCGTGTAGATAGGTTCATTAAATGAAAAATTGAAAATTGAAAATGGAAAATTGCGGTCGGGAAGATGGTTTGCAATATAAAAAAACATATTATGCCCGAGCGTAGTATAGTAGCTGTTTGCACAATTTAATGTAGCGGCGAACTGTGTTCGCCAATCATTTCGTGTGCAAACACGAAATGAATAAATCGCAATTGTATTTTTATATCATAACTATCTTAAACAAATAATTTATATTAAGTCGGTTTGGTTTTGTAACCAAACCGATCGGCGAACGAAGTTCGCCGCTACAAACGCTACAAAGAATATGCTGTAATCAAAAAAATAATTTGCAAGAAAATTAAATAAACTTGCAAAAATTAAATTTGTGCCGTAGCTTAGATTTTTGACCTGTTATTGTAAACTGTAATTTAAAAAACAGCAAAAAACTTTAAAAAATATTCAAAAAAGTATTGACAATCGGTTAACAAGGCTTTATAATTCAAGACAGTAAGGCAAAGGTCTTACGAAGTTTTCGGAAAACTGAATATAAAAAGGACAAGGAAGTTCACTTTGGTTTCTTCTGATTTTGCAACAAATTTTTAAAAACTTGCAAAATCGGATAAAAACATTGTGAGCTTTATTTTTTTGCTTCGGCAAAAACGGTTTATGTGGAGGTTAAAAATGGATTCAGGAAATATAGGCTTTGTGCTGCTTTGTGCGGCTTTCGTATTTGTAATGACTCCGGGTCTTGCAATGTTCTACGGCGGTCTTGTACGAAAGAAAAATGTTGTAAATACAATGATGACATCAATTTTTATTATCGGTATCGGAATTGTTATGTGGGTGCTTTTCGGTTATTCGCTTTCGTTTGCTCCTTCGGGAAATGCTTTTATCGGTGATTTCCGTTGGCTCGGTCTTGAGGGTGTTTCACTCACGGAGGGCTACACGGATGATGCGTCGATTCCGAATATGGTATTCTCTGCGTTCCAGATGATGTTTGCCGTAATCACCCCTGCTCTTATCACGGGTGCGGTTGCAGGCAGAATGAAGTTTAAGTCAATTTTCGTTTTCACAATTTTCTGGTCGCTTATCGTTTATTATCCGCTCGCTCACATGGTGTGGGGACAGGGAGGACTTTTAGGTGCAGACGGTATCGGTGCTCTCGACTTTGCAGGCGGCGATGTTGTACATATCAGTTCGGGTGTTTCGGCACTTGTACTTTGCATACTCCTCGGCAAGCGTCACGATTATGAACATTCAATTTACAGAATTCACAATATCCCGACAGTTGTACTCGGTGCGTCGCTCCTTATGTTCGGTTGGTTCGGCTTTAATGCGGGTTCTGCACTTGCCGCCGACGGTCTTGCGGCTCACGCATTTATGACAACTGGTGTTTCAGCCGCAGCCGCAATGCTCTCGTGGATGCTCTGCGATGTTATCAAGAACAAAAAGCCTACGCTTATCGGTGCAAGCACGGGTATGGTTGCAGGTCTTGTAGGTATCACACCCGGTGCAGGCTTTGTTCCGATGTGGGCGGCAGTTATTATCGGTTTGACAACAAGCCCCGTTTGCTATATTATGATTTCATACGGCAAGAAAAAATTCGGCTTTGACGATGCGCTTGACGCATTCAGCTGTCACGGTACAGGCGGTATCTGGGGCGGACTTCTCACAGGTGTGTTCTCATGCACGGCAATCAACAGCAGTGCAGGTAACGGTCTTGTGTACGGTGAGTTTGCACAGTTCGGTGCTCAGGCGGCAGGTATCGGCATCACAATTGTAATTGCGGTTGTCGGAACACTCATCTGCTACGGCATCACAAGACTTCTTACAGGCAAAATCAGGGTTGACCTCAGAGATGAGCTTATGGGACTTGATGTTTCACAGCACGGTGAATCTGCTTATCCGTCATTTAACGGTCTTGACAACTAACGGAGGTTTTAAAGTATGGAAAACAATAACGATATTCAGCTTATAAAAATAGAGGCCGTTGTTCGTGAAGAAATGTTTGTAGATGTCAAAAAGGCTCTCACGGATATCGGCGTAAACGGAATTACAGCGTATCAGGTTGTAGGCTGCGGAATTCAGCGAGGTATGTCGGAGTATGTAAGAGGACAGAAGGTTGATGTTCAGGTCTTGCCGAAAATCAAGTTTGAAATTGTTGTTTCTTCCGAAGAATGGGAGAGAAAAACAATTGAGGCAATCAGAAAAACAGCCTTTACGGGCAACCCGGGTGACGGTAAAATATTTACCTACTATCTTAAACAGGCGGTTAAAATCCGTACGGGAGAAACAGGCTACGATGCAATTCAGACTCCCAACTTTGATGACTGATATTTTCCTATATCAAAAAAGTGCGTACCAAAATTTGGTACGCACTTTTTGCTTGTAAAATTGTTTATCTTCTTATTGTAATATCTTCCGTATCGACAATGTTGTCACGAAGTCGATTGTAATAATCGGGATTTGAATGCTTTATGCTTATCGGTTTTAGCTCGGGAGTTGCAAAACAGTGTGTTGTTCTGCCTGTTGCAGAAAGTTCTCCGTTTTTATTGTTGAAGATTTTATAGTCAAAAATCATTCTTGAACCCGTAAAAAATACAAGGCTTACTTCAACGGAAAACTCATCGCCGAATTTAAGCGGCTTTTTGTAACGGGCATATGCGTCAACATTTGGGATATACAATCCTTTTGACTGCATTTCGGCAACATCACAACCGATGTCGTGCATATACTGAATTCTTGCATCTTCAAAATATCTGATATAATTTGAGTGATGAACAATGTTCATACAGTCTGTTTCATAGTATGAAACCTTTGCTTTGTATAATTTCTCGGTCATATTTTCTCCATTACATATATACGGAAAATCCGTAATTATTTTTTAAGCAACAAACCGTTTTTAAGGTCCTCTGCTGCCTGTTTTTTTATTACAAAATGCTGTTTCTTGCCTGTAGCGGTTTGCGGAAGATCGTTGACAAAACGGTAGTATCTCGGAGCCTGATATTTTGAAATATTCGGTGAGCTGTCGCAGAAATTGATAAGCTCGGCAACCGTAAGACTTTCGTCGGCCTTGATTACATATGCCGCAACGCACTCGCCTCTTGTTGAATCGGGAACACCTGTTACGATACATTCCTGAACCTTCGGGTGTGAGTTGAGAATTTCCTCAATTCTTGCAGGATAAATATTTTCACCTTTGCTGATAATCATATCATCTTTTCTGCCTGCAATTGTAACAAACTGCTCGCTGTTCCAAGTGCCGATGTCGCCTGTGTACATCCAACCCTTGTAGAACTTGTCTTTTGTAGCCTTTTCGTTATTTACATAGCAGTAGGTAGTTTTGTTCGGACATTTGATGATGATTTCTCCCTCTGTTTTGTTATCGCAGGGGACTGTGTCATCGGGCTCTGCTTTTCTGTCGTCATAAACATTTACAAGTCTTACCTCATCATCTGTGCATGATCTGCCTGCCGAACCTGCCATTTCAGGAAGGTCATACGGACGAAGAAATGTATTCCAGAAAGATTCTGTTGTGCCGTAGCCGTTAAAAATGTTGGGGGAGAGAAGCTCCTGATAGCGGATGCAAGCGGCTTTTTCAAGCGGACTGCCCATGGTAATAATGCCCTTGAGCGAAGAAAGGTTTTTCTGATGTTTTTCCTGACGGTTTGCAAGCATCTCAAGAGTTGACGGAACACCTGTTATGAATGTAATGCCGTATTTTTCGATAAAGTCCATGCAGCTTCTCGGGTTGAATGTTCTCATAATCACAAGACACGCACCTGCATAAAGGGTAGGTGTAGGACCGCCCGAATGAATACCGCCACGGTGAAACCACGGCGTCATGTTCATCGTAATGTCAACGGGTGAGAGCGGAAAGTGCATAATTACATCGTGAGCCGAAAGAACTTCGTTGATTGCGTTAAGCGGAACGCCCTTCGGAGTGCCTGTTGTACCTGAGGTCTGAAGTCTTAAAACCTCGTCATAAATATGTGGTGCATAGTCAACAGGCGGATTTTCGTAACTGCTGTCCTTGATGTAATCGTCAAAGAAAATGTGTCCTTCGGGAAGAGTTACTTCCTTTTTGGAATTATTAACGCAGAGAATCAATTTTGGCTTATGCTCGCAGATTTCAAGAGCCTGTACGGCTGTTTGCATAATGTCTGCATCATAAACATAAACAACAGGCTTGTTGTGTCCCATAATTTCTGCGGTTTCGCCCGGTGATAGGTTAAAGTTAGCGGGATTTGAGATTGCACCGAGTTTCTGCGGCGCAATGTAACCGAACAAAAACTGCGGTGAGTTGTAAAGCTGCATAAACACGATGTCGTTTTTTTTGACGCCGTCTTTTTTCATAGCGTTTGCAAATCTGTTTGCATCGGCATTAAGCTCTTTGTAGCTCCATGTTCTGCCGCTCTGAGGATCAATTGCGGCAGGTTTATCCGAAAAGCGTCTTACATTTCTCATAAAGCCGTTAAGCCATGTAAATTCACTTTCAAATGTTTCTCTGAACATCTGTGAATCATATGTTAAATTCATAATATCCCCCTGTCCTATTATGTATGGGTGTACATTATTTTATACACACATATGTGTGTTGCTTGTATGTTGTTTTGTCGGCAGATTATTTGCCGTATTTGCCTACGATAATACTTGAGTTCTGACCGCCGAATCCGAATGCGTTTGACATGGCAAAGTTGATTTCGGCTTTCTTTGCGGTATTTGCAACAAAGTCAATGCCGGCACATTCGGGATCAACCTCGTTGAGATTGATTGTAGGCGGAACTGTGCCTGTTTCAATAGCCTTGACACAGGTAATTGTTTCTGTAATACCGCCTGCACCCATCATATGACCTGTTGCGCCCTTTGTTGAGCTTACATAGGGGAGAGTGTTGCCGAAAACCTTCTTGATTGAAGATGTTTCAACTGTGTCACCCTTGTTTGTTGCAGTACCGTGAGCATTGATGTAGCCGATGTCGGAAGGATTGATTCCTGCCTCTGCAATTGCCTGTTTCATACAAGCGATTGCACCTCGTCCTTCGGGATGCGGAGCAGTTACATGATAAGCGTCATCTGTGTTGCCGCAACCTCTGATTTCTGCATAAATCTTTGCACCTCTTGCAAGAGCGTGTTCCTCTGTTTCAAGAACGAGCGCACCGCCGCCTTCACCTATTACAAAACCGTCACGGGTAACATCAAACGGACGGCTTGCAGTGCTTGGCGAATCGTTTCTTCTTGAAAGAGCTTTTGCGTTGGCAAGCGAATAAATTACAAGAGGACAGAGAACGGACTCTGCACCTACTGCGAGCATAATATCAGCCTTGCCGCTCTGCATACACATACAAGCTGTGTTGATTGCGTCACCGCCTGACGAACAAGCTGTGCTTACCGTAAAGCTCGGTCCCTGAATATTGTAGTCGATTGCGATATTTGCGGCGGCAATGTTTCCGAGAATTTTGGGAATAAAACGAGGACCTACCTTTTTGTGTGATGCGCCTGTGAGTGCCTCCTGAGTATATGCGATTGTTGCAATACCTGCCATTGCAGTACCCATAACAATACCCGTTCTTTCGGGTTCAATCTCAATTCCGCTCTGTTTCATGGCTTCCTCAGCCGCAATATAAGCGTACTGCATAAACGGATCTGTTTTTCTGATTAAATCCTTTGGAAGATAGTCGGACGGATTAAAGTCCTTTACTTCGCCGGCAATCTGAACAGCGAGTTCAGACGGATCAAAAGTCTTAATTGTGTCAATGCCCGATGCACCTGCCGTGATATTATTCCAGTAGTTTTCAACACCGATGCCGACAGGTGTTACCGCACCCATACCGGTTACAACTATTTTCTTCATTCGTTAAGCTCCTTGTTTTAAAATAAGTTATTTACATTTTGCATATTATTATGCTATACTTGAATTGTACCAAATATGGAAAAATTATTCAATACCGTTGATTATGCAAAAATGACGATTTGGCAGTCTTAAATTTACAGTTTTGCATAATATTGAAAAAAACCGACAAAATACTGCGGGAAATTGTCAAAACGGAGGTTATTATGGATATAAATCAGCTCAATTGCTTTATAACTGTGGCTCAGACGCTCAACTTTTCAGAGGCGGCAAGGCGGAACTATGTTTCTCAGTCAACCGTCAGCAGATATGTAAGCGACCTTGAAAAGGAGTTTGGGGTTCAGCTTTTTACACGCTCTCACCGTGATGTTATCATAACAAGCGAGGGCAAGGCACTTTTGCCCTATGCGATTGAAATTGTTGAAACTTTAAAGAAAGCAAAAACCGTTATCAAGCAGATGCATGACGGAGGTCAGGGTAAAATTACGCTCGGCTGTGATGTTACCTCGCTTTCGTTCCCGACAAAATGTATTGCCGACTTTGCGGAAAAATATCCGGGAATTACGATTGATGTGCGACAGCTTGACGAAGCTGACCGCACGCTTGCAATCACAGGCGGTGAATACGACTTTTGCTTTATGCCGAGAGATATGGTTCCCGAAAGCTCAGGTATTGAATCAATCATTACACATAATGAAACTTTGTCCGTTGTAACAGCGAAAAATTCAAAATTCAGCGGAAGAAAAAGCGTTAAGCTTTCCGAATTGGCTGACGAAAGTATTCTGGTACTTTCGGAATCGGTTGCACCGATTGTATATATGGAAATTATGGATTTGTTCCGTACATTTCACATAACCCCGAAAATTGAAAATTCATTTGACGATCTTGTTTCAATATATGTGTCATCGTCATCGGGAATCGGCGTGTCTGTCGTACCAACCTCGGTTGCCGCATATACTTCTGACGAATACACCGATTCATACCTTATTGATGATGCGGACACAAGCATAGCCTATGTTATGGCATGGGAAAAGAATATTTCAAATCCTGCCGCAAAGCTTTTTATGGAGGCTGTTAAGAAATATGCCAAGGGCGATGACAACATTTACGGGCTGTAACTGAGCATATTTCTCAATATAAATTCCAATAAAGAACTATAGTGAAAATTTCACAAAATAAACACACATTATTTTCAAAAAAGGTATTTACTTTATAAATCTTCGGTGTTATAATTACGGTAGTCAAGGAGAAGTTGACAAAATATCCTTTCAGGAGGTAATTAAAATGTACAGATTTACTTTACCGAGAGATCTCTATCATGGTAAGGATGCTCTCTCAAGTCTTAAAAATTTATCCGGCAAAAAGGCTGTTGTAGTTGTCGGCGGCGGTTCAATGAAGCGTTTCGGTTTTCTTGACAAGGCTGTTGACTATCTTAAAGAAGCAGGTATGGAGGTTAAGCTTATCGAGGGCGTAGAGCCTGACCCATCTGTTGAAACAGTTATGAAGGGTGCCGCTGTTATGCGTGAATTTGAACCCGACTGGATTGTTGCAATGGGCGGCGGTTCGCCGATTGATGCCGCAAAGGCTATGTGGGTATTCTATGAGTATCCCGACACAACTTTTGAGGAAATTATTACTCCGTTCAGTTTCCCGACACTTCGTACAAAGGCTAAATTCTGTGCTATCCCGTCAACATCGGGTACTGCAACAGAAGTTACGGCTTTCTCAGTTATCACAGACTATGCAAAGGGTATCAAATATCCGCTTGCTGACTTTAATATCACACCTGATGTTGCTATCGTTGATCCTGCACTTGCCGAAACAATGCCGGCTAAACTTACTGCTCACACAGGTATGGACGCTATGACTCACGCAATTGAGGCTTATGTTTCAACTCTCAACTGTGAGTACACAGATCCGCTTGCTCTCCACGCAATTGAGATGATTCACGACAACCTCAAGAAGTCTTATGAGGGCGACATGGCTTGCCGTGATAAAATGCACGATGCACAGTGCCTTGCAGGTATGGCATTCTCAAATGCTCTGCTCGGTATCGTTCACTCAATGGCTCACAAGACAGGTGCGGCTTTCACAGGCGGTCACATTATTCACGGCTGTGCAAACGCTATGTATCTTCCTAAGGTTATCAAGTATAACTCAAAAGATCCTGTTGCAGCTGAGCGTTATGCTAAGATTGCTAAGTTCATCAACCTCAAGGGCGAAACAACAGAAGAACTTGTTGACGCACTCATCGCTGAACTCCGTTCAATGAACGATCAGCTCAACATTCCGCAGGGCATTAAGAACTACGGTCCGGGTGGCGTTAAGGCTGACGAGAGCATTATCGACGAAAAAGAATTCCTCGAAAAGCTCCCCGAAGTTGCCAAGAACGCAATTGCCGATGCTTGCACAGGTTCTAACCCACGCCAGCCAAATCAGGAAGAAATGGAAAAACTTCTCAAGGCTTGCTACTACGATACAGAAATCGACTTCTGATTCGTTTGACAAATCTATTTGTACTTATCACAGCTCTCCGTTTTCGGGGAGCTGTTTTCTACTTCAAAATGACTGACAAATGAAAGAGTTTTAATTAAATTTGCTTTAAACTATTGCAAAATTAATTCTTTTATCATATAATATAAGCAGTGAAAGGAGTTGATTGATATGACAACAGTAAGTCTTCGTTTTGATGACAATACTAAAAAAGAACTTGACGAAATGTGTGCTGAAATGGGTATGAATCTGACCACATTTTTTATGATTTACGCAAAAAAGGCACTTCGTGAAAGAAGTATTCCGTTTGCAGTCGATGCACCGATTGATCCGTTCTATTCGCAATCAAATATGACTCAGATTGAAAAGGCAAAATCTCAGGTTGAAAGTGGTCATATTGTAACGAAATCACTTGAAGAATTGGAGAAAATGAGCGGTGAGTAATATTTCATTTGCAGATGATGCGTGGTCAGAGTATTTATATTGGCAAACGCAAGATAAGAAAACTCTTAAAAAAATTAATGCGTTGCTTAAAGAAATTCAGCGTAATCCATTTGACGGAGCAGGTAAACCCGAACCGCTAAAAAACGATAAAAGTGGATTGTGGAGTCGCCGCATAAATGATAAAGACCGACTTGTTTATAGTGTAAATAATGACTTTATTATTGTTTACCAGTGCAAAGGTCATTATGATGATTGACAATAAAAGCATCTGTCAGAGGACAGGTGCTTTTTGTCTTTTATAAGAGTAAAAAATTCGCATAAAAATGCTCTTAAAAGGCATAAAAATCATATGGACAATATTGCTTTGTTGTGCTAAAATTGACTTGAAATTGATGAATTTGGTGACATAAAATGAAAATTGCAGTAATAAACGGTCAGAACCATAAAGGCTCAACCTATCATATTGGCAAGCAGGTTGCCGATAAATTAGGCGGCGAGGTTACGGAGTTTTTTCTTCCGAGAGATTTCGGCAATTTTTGCGTAGGTTGTACGCAGTGTTTTCTAAAATCCGAAACACTTTGTCCGCATTATGAGCGACTGAAAAAGATTACCGAGGCTATGGACGAGGCTGATGTACTCATCTTCACAACGCCCGTGTATGTTTATCATTGCACAGGCTCAATGAAAGCATTTCTTGATCATTACGGTTATCGTTGGATGGTTCACCGTCCCGAACAGAAAATGTTCACAAAGCAGGCGGTTGTAATTTCGACAGCCGCAGGTTCGGGTACAAAATCTGCCAACAAGGATATCGCCGACAGTATGTTCTTTTGGGGCGTTCCAAAAACTTATCGTTACGGTGTCAATGTTCGTGCAACAAATTATTCAGGCGTCACCGATGAACTCAAAAAGAAAATTGACAAAAAGACTACCTCAATTGCCAATAAGGTAAAGAAAAATGACGGCAAAGTTAAGGCAGGGTTAAAAACAAAAGGCTTTTTCTTTATTATGAGAATGATTCAGAAAAGCGGCTGGAATGAAGCCGATAAAAATTACTGGGCAGAACGAGGTTGGAACGGTAAAAACAGACCGTGGAAAAATACATAAGGAGATGTTTTAAATGGCAAAAAATACTGAAATCAGCTTGAGAAACAAGGTTATTTATTCGGTTTATGTCCGCAACCACACAAATGACGGCACATTTAATGCCGTTGCAGAGGATCTTGACAGAATAAAGTCACTCGGTACTGACATCATTTGGTTTATGCCGATTTATCCGATTGGCGTCAAGAATAAAAAAGGCTCTCTCGGTTGTCCTTATGCAAACAAGGACTATCGCACAACAAATCCCGAATATGGCACAATGGACGATTTCAAGAGCCTTGTTGAAAAAATTCACGCAAAGGGCATGAAGTGCATCATTGATGTTGTCTATAACCACACTTCGCCCGATTCAAATCTTTCGGTTGAACATCCCGAATTTTTCTACAGAAAGCCGGACGGCAATTTTGGCAACAAAGTCGGCGATTGGAGCGACATAATCGACCTTGATTATTCTAACAAAGAATTATGGCGGTATCAGATTGATTCACTCGTTATGTGGGCGAGAATTGTTGACGGCTTCCGTTGTGATGTTGCATCATTCGTTCCCGTTGAATTTTGGAAACAGGCGAGAGAGGCTGTTTCAAAGGTAAATCCCGACTGCATTTGGCTTGCCGAAAGCGTACACAGCTCTTTCAATGTGTTCTCTCGCAAGAGCGGAATTTATACCGCAAGCGACTATGAGCTTTTTGACGCTTTTGATATGGAATATGACTACGATATCCGTGAGGTTTTCGACAAATATTTGAAGGGCGAAACCTCACTTTCAAATTATATGGATATGTTCAATTATCAGGAGGCAATTTATCCGCAGAATTACGATAAAATGCGTTGCCTTGAAAACCACGATCAGCCCCGAATCTGCCATTATGTAAAGAACAGGAGCGACCTTGAAAATTATACAGCTTTTCTGTATTTCTTGAAGGGTTCAACCCTCATCTATGCAGGCCAGGAGTTTGGTTGTGATGAAACTCCAAGCCTTTTTGACAAGGATGTTTTCCCACGCAACACAGGCATTGATTTAAGTAACCTTCTTGCAAAGCTTGATACAATCAAGAAAACCGTTCTTGATGATGACGATTATTTCAGGGCTGATGCAGACGATGAAAACGATATTGCAATTCTTGAGCGTGACAACAACAAGAGCAAAAAAGTCGGCATTTTCAGCCTTAAATCAAAGTCGGCTGATGTAAAAGTTGACCTCCCCGACGGCGACTATAAAAACGAAATCAGCGGTGAAACAGTTGCGGTTTCAAACGGAAAGGTTCATTGCAACGGCAAAGCAATAATTATCCGCAAGTAAAATAAAATTCTATATAAGAATAATACAACCTCCCTGCAAAGCATTTCAGCTTACGGGGAGGTTGTTCTTTATATAAAAATCCGTGTTGCATGGTTACAACACGGATTTCTTGGTTTTATTTAATTGAACCGTCGCCACCCATAAGAGCGGTCATTTCTTCAACGCGTTCCAAAGGAAACGGTGGTTCGCAAAGCAGTTTTTTATATGCTCACTTAACTTTCTTTTTATTACTGCCGAAAATTTTAGTCGGAATAATGCTTCCGAGGAATGCGGCGAGCAAAATCCACGGAATAACTCTTGCGTCAAAGCAGAGCAAAAGGAGCATTGTTACGGCAAGCGGTTTTTTCATTGTGACACCGAGAAGTCCTGCCGTTACGACTGCCGCACAAAATGCCGTGTCAAGTCCGCCGAGCATTGCAACACCGTAGCCGATGCTCACTCCGCAGAAGATGACGGGGAAGAAGTGACCGCCTTTCCAACCCGACTTTATGCAGATGTTTGTGAGAATAAGTTTCAGCACACCGCTGATAATGAGAATCCACGGTGCAAATTCGGCAAAGCTTTCCTTGACAACGGTAATGCTTTCTTCGCCCGAAAACATTGTGAGGGGGAGGTATGTACCCATAACACCGAGGATAATTCCGCCGAGAGTTGTGCTGATATTAATGCCGAGTTTACCCTGAATGAGTGCGAAAAATTTTCCGAAAATCTTTGAAGATACGATAAACAGAAAACCGCATACAGCACCCAAAAGTGCGAGAGGAATTCCCCACAAACGCTCAAAATTTGTAATGTTATAACCACCAAGTCGTGGAAGTCCCATACTTCCGCCGAAAATCGAGTTAAGCAAAAACAGAGTTCCCGCCGCAAAAAGTACGGCAATGATGTTTGAAATAAGCTTTGTTGAACGGATATCGGTAGGCTTTTCTTCGCTGTCAAGCCTTTCTTCATTGACCGATGCAAGACCGAAAAGCGGTGCGTAGAATACCGCACTCAGGGTTGCGCTTATGCCGATTTGCATTAGTTCGGGAATTTTACTTTTAGCGTCTTTCATATGACTTCCTGCCCAGTAGCAAAGTCCCACGATAACGCCTGTCAAGCCTGCCTCGGGACCAAGACTTCCGCCGAAAACAAGGGGCAAAAGTGCCGAAATGCAGAGCAAAAGCACCTTGTTATACGGGTAAAATTTATCTTTTTTTACCTTTTTCATAACCTCGTCAAGTTCATCGGGAACGGCATTTGTCAGCTTTTGCCATATTCCGAGAATAATTCCGCCCGCCGTACAGACGATAATCGGATAAAATTTGAAATCAAAATTTGACGGAATTATATCCCACACAAGACCGATTCCCAAACCCATAAGTTTTAGAAACAGCCATACTATCAGCGAAGTAACCGCACCGCTGAATCCGCAAAAAATGTAGTATAAAAAATTGTTGGCAACAGTCCGTTTAGTCATTGTCGCACCTCCGTGTGTTTATAATTGGATTATAACATAAAATACAGCAAAAAAACAATTATTCCGCACAAAAAGTACGAAATAATTGCTTTTTATTATTTTTTTAATTTTAGAGCCTCTTCTAAACAAAAACAGCTGACACCAATGCCGATGTCAGCCATAAAAACCTATTTGATTTTAAATTTCAAAAGCGGCGCTTACCTTTTTGAATTCTCTTTTTCTGATGATGAAGTAGGCAATCAAAACGGATGTGCCTGTGATAAGCCATGAAACGGGGTAAACCATAAGGAGCATATCATAGGTGTGGAATGCCTTGAATACCGTGAAGAGCCAGATGATTCTGAACACAACAGAACCGAAGATTGTGAGGATTGCAGGGAGGAGTGAATGTCCGATTCCTCTGAGCGCACCTCCGCTGATTTCGTATGAACCTGTCATAAGCTCAAGGAGCATAACAATCGCCATTCTGATGATTGCGTACTTGATAACGGTGGGGTCGGTTGTGAAGAAGGTGATGAAAAATCCGCTTCCAAGCATGAATATAACGCTCACACAGCCTGTGAAAATACAGCTGAAAAGCATACAAAGTCTAAACACCTTTTTGCATCTGTCAAACTGAAGTGCGCCGTAGTTCTGACTTGTGAATGTAACGGCTGTCTGGCTGAACGCACATACTATATAGTATGTAATGTACTCAAAGTTGAGTTCAGCCGATGAGCCTGCAACCGCCTGTGAACCGAAGCCGTTTATGGCTGTCTGAATGAATACATTTGAAATTGAGAAAACCATACCCTGGATACCTGCAGGAGCACCGATTTTCAAAATCATAATGAGATGTTCTTTTTTGAATGAAAGTTTTTTTGGATTGACTCTGATTGACTCGTCTTCGTTTCTGATGAGGAACATCATAACAAGTCCGGCGCTTATGCCGTCGGCAATTACTGTTGCAATGCCGACTCCTGCAACGCTCATATCGCAGACGATTACAAAGAAGAGATTCAAAAGAACATTTACAATACCTGAAATTACAAGACAGTAGAGCGGACGGCTTGTGTCGCCGACACTTCTCAAAATTGCCGAACCAAAGTTGTAGAGCATTACAAACGGCATGCCCATAAAGTAAATTCTCAGGTATGTTGCCGCAAGGTCAATTACATCATCCGGTGTGTTCATCAGCCTTAACAGCGGTGCTGCAATAACCTGACCGAGTATCAGAAGAAGAAATCCGCATATAAGTGAAAGTGTTATTACCGTGTGAACAGCTTCCGAAACCTTTTTACGGTCATTTTGACCTATATATCGTGCAATCAAAACATTTGCGCCGACCGAAAGTCCCGTGAATAACAGCACAAGCATATTGATGAGCGGAGCGTTGCTTCCGACTGCGGCAAGTGCCTGACTGCTTGAAAATCTGCCGACCACCGCAACATCGGTTGAGTTGAAAAGCTGTTGAAGAATACTGGATCCTGCGAGCGGAAGTGTGAAAAGAAGAATTTTTTTTACGAGCGGACCTTCCAGCATATTTATCTGGTGTGAGCGCTGTCGCTTTTCTTTTACGGTATTCTGACCTTTGTTTCTTCTAAACAGACTTGCAAACGCAAGTGAGAGCATTTTTTTGACTTTCTCCATTAATTTCTAACCTCTTCAATCACATAACCGTTGTAAACAATACTATTCTTTTCCGTTTTCCACAATTATTGTAATCCTGTTGCCCGAAATAAACAAGCAAAATACCTTATAAACATAAAGTTTACTTTGCTCACAATTTTAGTTATAATAACTACCTCGTCAAAATTCTTCTTTTTATGCCTTTATAATATGGTAAAAACTGCTTTTCTGCATATTTTCAGACCGATTTTTCTCAATAAGCAAGGCTTTGAATTTGTATGCAATTTGTGCCTTTTCAACAAAAGTAAAATTGCTCTCTTGTAAGCATTGACGAAAAATTTTTTAACCTACAAATAAATGATTTTAAAATTGGTGTATATGCCGATTAAATTATAATGATACAATTATGATACAAGCTTAATATAATATATTTTTAAAGGAATAAGCGAAAAGGAGTGAATGTTATGAAGAAAAAGATTGCTGTAATTGTGGTTGCAGTTGTTTTATGCGTTGCTGCTGCAGTATTTGCCGTGCCGAAAA
Organism: Ruminococcoides sp.; assembly: GCF_057037865.1. Taxonomy (NCBI): domain Bacteria; kingdom Bacillati; phylum Bacillota; class Clostridia; order Eubacteriales; family Oscillospiraceae; genus Ruminococcoides; species Ruminococcoides sp. Next base: position 151,996 of record NZ_DBLZMS010000001.1, on the reverse strand, counting down.
TCAGTTTCTATGCGTGTGAGCCTACCGTGTATTTTGATGTTGAGTACTGCGACAAGGTTGACGCTAAGATGTCTGCCGAAGATGCCGAAACCGTGAAGAAAATGTTTGAGGGCAAATCCGCATATTTTGATTCACCGTCTTGCGGTTTTTCCGAAAAGGCATCAATAAGAATAGGCTGTAATACATATATGCCTGCGTGTGACGGTGATGAAACTGTTAAGCATGGATTTATGTATTTTAGTCTTTCAAAAAGCGAAAATAACGAATTTCGCAAGATTATGAAAAAGTACGGAGCAGATACGAGAAAAGCCATCTAATACCGTTGACAGACGCATTTCCGTGTGTTAAACTTTTCTCGAAAAATATACGGAGGTGTTTTTATGAAAAACTACAACTGGGCAACACTCGGTTGCGGAGTTATCGCAAATGAGCTTGCAGCCGCACTCAAAAGCAGAGGACAGAAACTTTATTCCGTTGCAAACCGTACCCATGAAAAGGCGGTTGCGTTTGCCGAAAAGTACGGCATTGAAAAGGTTTACAACGATATTGACGAGCTGTTTAAAGACGAAAATGTTGACATAATTTACATTTCCACACCGCACAACACGCATATAAAATATCTTCGCAAGGCTCTTGCGGCAGGAAAGCATGTTTTGTGCGAAAAGTCGATAACGCTTAATTCAGATGAACTTGACGAGGCAATCTCTCTTGCAGAGAAAAACCATGTTGTGCTTGCAGAGGCAATGACAATTTTCCATATGCCGATTTACAAGGCACTTCTTGAAAAGGTAAATTCAGGTGACCTTGGCGAGCTTAGGCTTATTCAGATGAATTTCGGCAGTTACAAAGAGTACAATATGAACAACCGATTTTTCAACCGCAATCTTGCAGGCGGTGCAATGCTTGACATCGGCGTGTATGCGCTTTCGTTTGTTCGTATGTTTATGAGCTCATGCCCAAACGATGTGTTGTCGCAGGTTAAATATGCTGAAACAGGCGTTGACGAACAAGCAAGTATTCTTTTAAAGAATAAAGAGGATGAAATGGCAACTGTCATTCTTTCGCTTCACGCAAAACAGCCAAAGCGTGGCACAATCTCGTTTGACAAGGGTTATGTTGAAATCTTTGAATATCCCAGAGGCATGGAGGCAAAGATTACATACACGGCTGACGGCCATTGTGAAACAATCTCGGCAGGTCAGACAAAGGACGCTTTGCTTTATGAGGTTGAAGATATGGAAAAGGCGATAGAGGGCGACACGGCTCTTATGCACCTTGACTACACAAAGGATGTTATGAAAATCATGACCGACATCCGCAAAAGCTGGGGCATGAAATATCCCGAAGAAGAGTAAGTTTTTTGAATTTAATTTGATACTAAACACAAAACTCCACCGTGAAATGCGGTGGAGTTTCCTTTATATATTTGATTAAATCAGAATTAGTAGTTTTCTGCGTGGATTTCAAAATAGCTCTGTGGGTGGTTGCAGACGGGGCAAACCTCGGGAGCCTCTTTGCCTACAACAATGTGACCGCAGTTACGGCATTCCCAAACCTTGATTTCGCTCCTTTTGAAAACTTCTGCAGTTTCAACATTGCGGAGTAATGCACGGTATCTTTCTTCGTGGTGCTTTTCAATTGCGGCAACAAGGCGGAACTTGTGTGCAAGCTCTGTAAAGCCTTCTTCCTCGGCAGTTTTAGCGAAATCTTCGTACATATCTGTCCACTCGTAGTTTTCGCCCTCGGCAGCGGCAAGAAGATTTTCGGCTGTGTCGCCGATTCCGTTAAGCTCCTTGAACCACATTTTTGCGTGTTCTTTCTCGTTGTCTGCCGTTTTTAAGAAAAGGTCTGCAATCTGCTCAAAGCCCTGCTTTTTGGCAACAGACGCAAAATATGTGTATTTGTTACGAGCCTGCGATTCGCCTGCAAAAGCAGCCTCAAGGTTCTTTTCTGTCTGTGTTCCCGAATACTTTGTTGTTTTAGCCATAATATTTCCTCCGTTAAATTAATTTTTTGAAATTTAAAATACTCAATACGCCTTTGTGTATTTAATTTTTGAATAAAATAATAATCATTATTGATTTAATACTACTATACCTTTTTTATATAGATTTGTCAATAGATTTACGCAAAAAAATATTTCTTTTTTAGGATAGGCATATTTCATTTGAAAATACCTATCCGTTATTTTATGCCTGCTTTTTCGATTTTATTACTATTTTTGCGAAAAATATTGCTTGTGTATTGTTGCAATTTGCTAAAGTGTCGGATGTGTAAAAATTTTACCTTGACTTTTCACCCTGTACAGTATAAAATAGTTCTCAAAGAAACGCATAGTAAATTGATAGGAATTGTAGGTTAAATAAAATAACCTCAAAAATCCAAAAGGTGACGCTTATGAAAAACATTTACAATCTGAAGAAAATACGAATGTGTACCTCATTTGGAGGCAAGCCGTACTGTTGTATGTAATTGCCTGTCAGAATCTAAAATCAAATTAATTTGAAGTGAGGTAATCAAAATGAAAAATTTAAGAACAAAAGTATTATCGGCAGTATTGGCAGTTTCAGTATTGGGTGCGTCAGCGGTTGCCTTTACAGGATGCGGAAATAAAGATACAACAAACGATTCAAAAGTAACATTAACAAATGTTTCGTATGACCCTACACGAGAGCTTTACGAATCATATAACAAAATCTTTGCAAAGCATTGGAAAGAAGAAACAGGACAGGATGTTGAAGTTACCCAGTCACACGGCGGTTCGGGCAAACAGGCTCTTGAGGTTGCAAACGGTCTTGAGGCGGATGTTGTAACACTCGCACTTGAATACGATGTAAACGCAATTCGTGACGCAGGTCTGATTGAGGATGGTTGGGTAAATGAGTTTGACAATGACTCTTCACCATACACTTCAACAATTGTATTCCTTGTTCGCAAAGGTAATCCGAAAAACATCAAGGATTGGGACGATGTTGCAAAAGACGGTGTGGGTGTTATCACTCCAAATCCGAAAACTTCGGGCGGTGCAAGATGGAACTACCTTGCCGCTTGGGCATATGCAGACAAGAAATATAACGGTGATGAGGCAAAAATCGAAGATTTCATTAAAAAGCTTTATCAAAATGTGCTTGTGCTTGACTCAGGCGCAAGAGGTGCTACAACTTCATTTGTAGAAAACGGACAGGGCGATGTTCTTCTTGCTTGGGAGAATGAGGCGTATCTTTCAATCAAGGACAATCCCGACGAGTATGAAATCGTTACTCCGAGCGTCAGCATTCTTGCACAGCCGTCTGTTGCCGTTGTTGACGAAGTGGTTGACCAAAGAGGTACTCGAAAGGTTGCAACAGAGTATTTAAGTTATCTTTACAGCGATGAGGCTCAGCGTATTGCAGGCGATAACTATTACCGACCTTATAATAAGGAAATTTTGAAGGAATACTCCGATGTGTTCGACCTCAACATTAATCTTGTAACAATCAACGATTTCGGCGGTTGGGACGAGGCTCAGAAAAAGCACTTTGCAGACGGCGGTATCTTCGATAAAATTTATGAGAAAAAATAAAACCGATTAAAAAATGACATCAGGCAGTTTATAGGCAATCCTGTCTGATGTCGGATGATATTTTACAGGGGAAACAGGTGTGATGATGGTTCAGGCAAAAAAGTCAAAAAAAGCAAAAAGAGTAATCCCGGGCTTCGGTCTTTCTTTGGGTGTAACAATTACATTATTAAGCCTTGTTGTGCTGATTCCTCTTGCCGCTCTCGTTATTTATACGGCACAGATGAGCCCCTCTGAATTTTGGGAGGCAATCACCCGTGAAAGAGTGCTTGCAAGCTACAAGGTTAGTTTTATAACCGCATTTATTGCATCTCTCATCAATGCCGTCATGGGTGTAATTCTTGCGTGGGTGCTTGTTCGTTACAAATTCCCCGGCAAAAGAATTCTTGACGGTATGATTGAGCTTCCGTTTGCACTTCCGACAGCGGTTGCAGGCATTGCACTTACTTCTTTGACTGCCGACACAGGTCTTATCGGTGGATTTTTTGCAAAGTTCGGCATAAGCATTGCCTACACAAGAGTTGGTATTACGGTTGCACTTGTATTTGTGGGAATACCTTTTGTAACAAGAGCAGTTCAACCTGTTCTTGAAAAGCTTGATCCTGTTTATGAAGAGGCGGCAGGAGTTATGGGTGCCGGCAGATTCAGAATTTTCAGAAAAATTATTCTTCCCGAAATTCTTCCCTCGGTTCTCACAGGCTTTGGTCTTGCATTCGGAAGATGTCTTGGTGAGTACGGTTCGGTTGTTTTTATTGCAGGCAACAAGCCGTTTGAAACAGAAATCACTCCGCTTATCATTATGTCGGAGCTGCAGGAATATGACTACAAAAGTGCAACGGCAATCGCACTTGTAATGCTTGCCGCATCTTTTTTGATTTTGTTCCTTGTGAATATGGTTCAGCACAGAAATGCAAAAATTCTGAAAGGGGGAAGATAAAATGTACGAAGAAACAAAGCGTTCAAAGGTTGTAAAGTACATACTCATAGGCATTGCACTTTTATTTGTATTCGTAATGCTCGTTCTTCCTCTTGTTACGGTAATCTGCGAGGCTTTCAAAAGCGGTGCAGAGGTGTTCTGGCAGGCTGTCAGCGATGATTACACGGTAAAGGCAATTGTGCTTACTGTTGAGGCAACCGTGTTTGCGGTACTGTTCAATACGGTATTCGGAATTTTTGCCGCCTGGTCAATTACAAAGTTCAGATTCAAGGGCAAAAAACTTCTTACAACACTCATCGACCTCCCCGTAACGGTTTCGCCCATAATCGCAGGTCTTATATTTGTACTCACATTCGGCAGACAAAGCCCGATATATCCGCTTTTAAGCGAACTTGGAATCAAGGTTATCTTTGCCGTTCCGGGAATTATCCTTGCAACCGTGTTTGTAACATTCCCGTTCATCTCAAGGGAGCTTATTCCCGTGCTTGAATCAGAGGGTACGGATGAGGAAGAAGCCGCCGCACTTATGGGTGCAAAAGGCACAACAATTTTCAGAAAAATAACATTTCCGCACATAAAATGGGCATTCCTTTACGGAGTTGTACTCTGTGCCGCAAGAGCAATGGGTGAATTTGGTGCAGTTTCGGTAATTTCGGGACATTTAAGAGGAAAAACAAACACACTTCCTCTCCATGTTGAAATTTTGTTCAACGAGTTCAAGTATGTTCCCGCATTTGCGGTTTCATCAATACTTGTGCTTATGGCGATTGCGATTTTGATTATCAGAAGTGTGGTTGAATACAAAGGAAAGAAGGATGCGTAATGTATGTTGAGCTTAAAAATATAAATAAAACTTTCGGTGACTACAAGGCATCCGACAATGTAAACTTTGGTATTGAAAAGGGCAGGCTTATCGGACTTCTCGGTCCTTCGGGCAGCGGCAAAACAACAATTCTTCGTATGATTGCAGGACTTGAAAATCCCGACAGCGGCGAAATTGTAATTGACGGAAAGGTTGTCAACGATATTCCCGCAAGCAAAAGAGGCATAGGCTTTGTATTCCAAAACTACGCTCTTTTCAGATATATGACAGTTTTTGATAACATTGCTTTCGGTCTGAAAATTCAGAAAAAGAGCAAGAAATTTATCAAGGAAAGAGTAAACGAGCTTGTAAAGCTTATCGGTCTTGAAGGACTTGAAAAGCGTTATCCAAGCCAGCTTTCGGGCGGTCAAAAACAGCGTGTTGCCTTTGCAAGAGCGCTTGCGCCAAACCCGAATCTTCTTCTGCTTGACGAACCCTTTGCCGCAATTGACGCAAAGGTTAGGCAGGAGCTTCGCTCATGGCTTAAAGATATGATTGAAAGACTCGGCGTTACAAGTATATTTGTAACTCACGATCAGAGCGAGGCTATTGAAGTTGCCGATGAAATTATAATTACAAACAAGGGCAGAATTGAGCAGATAGGCTCGCCGATTGACATTTATCAGCATCCTCAAACCGCATTTTCCGCATCATTTTTCGGTCAGACTACTACGCTTGACGATTATACAAAGTTCAAGACCTTTGATGTTGTCGATAATGTTGACCGTGCAGTTATCCGTCCCGAATTTGTAAAGGTGACAAAGCTCAGCGAAACAACCGCACAAAAAGCGTCTGTATCCGTCGGTGAGGTTATAAAGACTTCGTTCAGAGGCGACAATATCGAAATTGCCGTAAAATGTGACGGAGGCACGGTTTATGCGTACAGAGGACTTGACGAAACTCCGATTACCGTCGGAGAAAAGGTCAATGTATTTCTTTATCGGCTTTTCATTACCAAAGGCGATGAGGTTCAGATTCTCCGTAACAAATCACTTCAGGAAGAATCGGTTATCATCTAATCTGTTTAATCACGATATCAACTGTAAAAAATCCTATAAAAACAAGCAAAGCACCGAGGGTAATTTCTCTCGGTGCTTTGCTTTGTTAAAAATTATATTTACTTAATCAAATCCTTGATAACTTCGCCGGCTATGATAAGACCTGCAACCGACGGAACAAATGCGGTACTGCCGGGAACCTGTCTGCGTTGGGTGCATTTTCTCTCAGTTTCGGGAGGGCATATGCAATTTGTTTTACAGCTTATTGCCATATCGTCAACGGGTGTGATAGGCTTTTCCTTTGAATAAACAACCTTCAGCTTTTTGATACCTCTCTTTTTGAGTTCGTGTCTCATAACCCTTGCAAGAGGACAAACCGAGGTTTTGTAAATGTCGGCAACCTCAAACGCTGTAGGATCAAGTTTGTTGCCTGCTCCCATTGAACAGATGATAGGCGTCTTGGCTTTGTCGGCTTGCATAACAAGCTCAATTTTGCCTGTTACCGTGTCAATTGCGTCAACTACATAGTCGTATTTTGAAAAGTCGAATTTTTCCGAGGTTTCGGGAGTGTAGAAGGTTTGGTGTTTGTTGATGATTATGTCGGGATTGATGTCCTTGAGCCTTTCCTCTGCAACATCAACCTTGTATTTGCCTACTGTTTTTCTTGTTGCAAAAATCTGGCGATTGATGTTTGTAAGGCACACCTTGTCATCGTCAATAAGGTCAAGCTCGCCGACTCCGCTCCTTGCAAGAGCCTCCGCCGTGTATCCGCCTACACCGCCGATTCCGAAAATTGCAACTCTTGTTTTTGAAAGCCTGTCCATAGCTTCTTTGCCAATCAAAAGCTGTGTTCTTGAAAACTGATTAAGCATAAAAACGCTCCTTAATACATATTCAAATCATTTAGTATTCCTATCGGTACAATAAGTATTTACATCGGAATAAAACTCCCGCTGTTTGCTGACGGGAGGTATCTTTGTATAGTTTATATTGTAATCACTGTTTTTGTCAAGCAAAACCCGAAATTTATTGACATGGAATGGTGAATGTAGTATAATCAAAACATACCAAACAGATAGGTTTAGTGGTAAAATAACTGACTAACTTTAATTGACAATAGCTGTCGGCAGTAATAAAATAACTTTAAAAGTGTATTTTACTGTCGGATTTTATTTGTAACGGAGCGAAATTTTTATGTACTGCCTGAGCGTAAGTCACAAAACTTCAAATGTGGTTGTGAGAAAGAAGCTTGCCTTTCCCGATGAGCAAAAAAAGACATTTCTTGACGAACTTTATTATTCTGAAAATATCAGCGAGTGTTTGATTCTCTGCACCTGCAACAGAACCGAGGTTTATTTTTGCGGTGACGAATCATCTGTGAAAACGGTTGAAACCGTTCTTTCGGATTTTTCGGGAATTGATTTTGACGAACTAAAAAAGTACATCTGTCTTTTCTACGGTGACAGGGCATTGCTCCATCTTTTCAGGGTGGCGGGCGGAATTGAATCAATGGTTATCGGTGAAGATGAAATACTCGGTCAGCTAAAGCGAGCCTACGCCTTTGCAAAGGACAACGGCACGGTTGCATATGAGCTTAATATGTGCGTTCAGGCGGCTGTTGCCTGTGCAAAAAAAATCAAGACCGAAACCGCCATTTCAAAAACATCGGTTTCCGTTGCAACTCTTGCATCAAACGAGGCGGCAAAATTCAAAGACGGTGAGCTGAATGTCCTTGTAATCGGTGCAACAGGCAAGGTCGGCTCAACTGTTGTGAAAAATCTCTTGTCGCACAAAGGTATAAGCGTTACCGTGACTTCACGAAAACATAAAGCAGAAACTGTTTTTGAAAATACGGGTGCGAATGTGATTGATTATGACGAAAGATACAAAGCGTTTGATTTTGCAGACTGCGTAATCAGTGCCACAAGCGGACCGCATTACACGGTTACATATTATGATTTAAAAAACAATATAAAAACCGAAAAATCAAGGCTGTTTATTGACCTTGCCGTACCGCCCGACATTGACGAAAATATCCCCAAAATAAGCGGAGTAAGGCTGATTAACATTGACTGCATAAAACAGCTTGCAAACGAGAACAATGCTCTCAAACTCGACAGTGTTGAAAGTGCAAAAGAAATAATTTTTGAGGAAATTGAAGTTCTCAAAAAAGACCTTGCCTTTCACGAATTTTTGCCGTGTATGCAGTCTGTGAAAAACGCAATGCCGTCAGATTTTTCGGAAAAATTCATTTATAAGCTGAAATCCGATGTTTCGGCAGAAGAATTTGCAAGAATTCTTGAAATCTACAGAAAGTGCGGAGAGAATAACTAATGGCATACTTCCCGTTTTATATTGACATTGAAAACAAAAAAATACTTGTAGTCGGCGGCGGTACGGTTGCACTCAGAAAGATTGAAAAGCTGACGCCGTTTTCGCCGGACATAACCGTTGTTGCCCCGAAAATTTGCGATGAAATCAAGGCTTTGAATGTGAAAATCATTGACCGCAGATTTTGTGACAGCGACCTTGACGGTGCGTTTTGCGTTATCAGCGCAACCGATGATGAAACGCTCAACGGCAGAATTTTTCAGCTTTGCAACGAGAAAAATATTCTTGTCAACACAGTTGACGATAAGGAAAAATGCGGATTTATTTTTCCTGCAATTGCAAGCAAAAACGGCATAACGGCAGGAATTACAACATCGGGCAAAAGTCCGATTTACGCAAAATATCTTAAAGAGCTTTTTGTGGGAATCCTTGAAAGTATGAACGAAAATACAACCGAGGTTTTGTGGAAATATCGCCCGATAATTAAGGAGAAAGTTGAAAAGGAAGATGATAGAAGGAAGATTTTTGAACAGCTTCTTTCGCTTTGCCTTTCGGGACTTGAACCCGATGAAAAAACTGTTGAAAATTTGATTGAGGAATACGAACAATGACGATAAAAATCGGAACAAGAAAAAGCAGGCTTGCCCTTGCACAAACCGAAATGTTAATAAAAACGCTGAAAAACCGTTTTCCAAATGTTAAAATTAAAACGGTTTACATTTCGACAACAGGTGACAAAACCCTTGACAAACCGCTTGCAGCTTTAGGCGGAAAAGGTGTGTTCATCAAGGAACTTGAAATGTCACTTTTGAGCGGAGAAACAGATGTTGCCGTTCACAGTGCAAAGGACTTGCCGACAAAAATTGCAGACGGACTTGAAATTTCCGCCGTGTTGCCAAGGGGCAGCTTCGGCGATGTTTTTGTTACACGCAACAATTTTGAAATAAAGGATGGCTTTGTCATCGGAACAGGCAGTTTAAGGCGAAAACTTTTTGCGGAGAAAGTCTATCCTAATGCAAAATTCAAGGATATAAGGGGCAATGTTGACACCAGACTTAAAAAGCTGTTGAACGGTGAGTACGATGCTCTTGTGCTTGCAAAGGCAGGGCTTGAAAGACTTGACCTTTGCAATGGTGAGGATTATACGGTAACTCCGTTTGATACCGATGAATTTCTCCCTGCACCGTGTCAGGGAATAGTTGCAATTGAAAGCAGAAAAAACAGCGAGGTTTCCAAAATGCTCGCTGAAATCAGCGACAAAAATACAATGCTTTCGTTTGAAACCGAAAGACAGGTTTTGCACAGCCTCAATGCCGATTGTTCAACTCCCATCGGTGCAATTTCAAAGGTTGAAAACGACAGGATAACGCTTTCTCTGTCTGCCGACTGCAAAAAAACTGTCAGCGGAACAGATGAAATTTCAAACAGAATCAAACTTGCAAAAAGGCTGGTGAGCGAAATTGAGTAACGGAAGAGTGTATATTGTCGGTGCGGGATGCGGCGATTTTGACCTGATAACAATGCGTGGTACGGAGTATATCAGACATTGCGATGTGCTTGTTTACGACAGCCTTATAGATGTGTCATTGCTCGGTTTTGCACCCGAAACGGCTGAAAAAATCTGCGTTGGAAAGCGTTCGGGCAGACACAGCGAAAAGCAGGAAAATATTAACGAAATCCTTGTTGAAAAGGCGAGAGAGGGCAAAACGGTTGTTCGTCTTAAAGGCGGCGATCCGTTCGTGTTCGGCAGAGGCGGAGAGGAAATTGAAACCCTCAAAAGTGCCGATATTCCGTTTGATATTGTACCCGGAATTTCTTCCTCGATTGCCGTTCCCGAACTTGCGGGAATCCCTGTTACACACAGAAATCTGAGCCGAAGTGTTCATATAATCACGGGACATACGGCACAGGACACCCTGCCCGAAAATATAAAGAAGTGTGCCGAAACCGACGGAACGCTTGTCTTTCTTATGGGATTGAGAAACCTCCCCGACATTGTGGAAAATCTCATTCGTAACGGTAAATCGGAGGATACTCCCGTTGCCGTTGTGTCAAACGGCGCTTGTGCAAAAAATCAGACCGTGAGGGGAACTCTCTCGACAATCTGCGAAAATGTTAAATCAGCAGAGGTTGTACCGCCTGCCGTTATAGTGGTTGGCGAAACCGCAAAATTTGACTTTGCCCCCACAATTACAAGACCTTTGAAAAATGTTTCGGTTACCGTTACGGGTACGAGAAAACTTTCCGACAAGCTCGGCAAAATGCTTACGCTTTCGGGTGCGGAGGTCAAAAGACACGACCTTTTAAAGGTGATTGAATATCATGACAACGAGGTTTTTGACAATGCAATAAACGGTATTGACGGCTACGATTATGTGGTGCTTACAAGTATGAACGGTGCAGAAATTTTTATGAGCCGACTGCGTAAGCTGAAAAAGGATATCCGCAGTTTTGCAAATATTAAGTTTGCGGTGATTGGTTCGGGAACAGCGGCTGTACTTGAAAAGTACGGAATTTTTGCCGACTGTATTCCGAATGTCTACACAACCCGTGAACTTGGAATTTTGCTTGCAAAAACGGTGAAAAACGGCGAAAAAGTATTGATTCTGCGTGCCGAAAACGGTTCGCCCGAACTCACTCGGATTTTGGCTGATAACAACATTGACTTTGACGATGTAAAAACCTATGACATTCAGCTTGAGAAAAAACAGGATAATTCCGTTGTTGATACCGATTTTATCACTTTTGCGAGTGCGTCGGGTGTGAACACATTTTTTGACGGCGGAGCAACTATTTCCGACAGAACTTCCGTTGTCTGCATAGGTGAAATTACCGCCGAGGCACTTGAAAGTCACGGCGTAAATTCGTTCAGGATTGCAAAAACGAAGGACACAGACGGAATTTTGAAAACTATAATCAAGGAAGTAACTTTGAAAGAAGGATAAATATATGAGAAGATTCAGAAGATTAAGAGCAGGCGAGCAGATTCGCAGTCTTGTTCGTGAAACAAGAATTGACAAGGGCGATTTGATTTACCCGATTTTTATTGCAGAGGGTGAAAATATTAAAAAGCCTGTTGATTCAATGCCGAATGTCTACCAATATTCACTTGACAGAGCAGACGAGATTCTTAAAGAAATTGAAAACAGCGGCATTGCAGGACTTCTTATTTTCGGAATTCCAAAGCATAAAGACGAGCTTGCAACATCAGCCTATGACGATAACGGTGTAACTCAGAACGCAATCAGATACATAAAGAAAAATTATCCGTCACTCCTTATTATTGCCGATGTCTGCCTTTGTGAATACACAAGTCACGGTCATTGCGGTGTTGTTTGCGGTCACGAAATTCTCAATGACGAAACACTTCCGCTCCTCTCTAAAATGGCTGTTAGCCTTGCAAAAGCAGGTGCGGATATCATCGCTCCGTCGGATATGATGGACGGCAGAGTGTCTGCAATCAGAAACGCACTTGACGAAAACGGACTTATCAACACTCCGATTATGTCATACAGTGCAAAATTTGCCTCAGGCTACTATTCGCCGTTCCGTGACGCCGCAGAATCTGCCCCCGAATTTGGCGACAGAAAAAGCTATCAGATGGATTACGCAAACGGCAAAGAGGCTCTGCGTGAAATTGCAGATGATATTGACGAGGGTGCGGATATGGTTATGGTCAAGCCTGCACTTGCATATCTCGATATCGTAAAAGCCGCAAGCGAACGCTTTGACCTTCCGCTTGTTGCCTATAATGTAAGCGGTGAATATGCAATGGTCAAGGCGGCTGCCGAAAAAGGCTGGATTGACGAAAAGAAAATTGTGTGCGAAAATATGATTGCAATCAAGAGGGCGGGTGCGGATATCATAATCACATACCACGCACTTGATGTTGCAAAATGGATTGACGAATTTTACAAATAGGGAAGTGCTTTTATGAATACAACTCAAAGCGAAAAGCTATACGCACAGGCGCTTGACTTTATGCCCGGCGGTGTGAACAGTCCTGTCCGTGCGTGTCGTTCGGTCGGAAGAACTCCGCTTTTTATCGACCGTGCAGAGGGTTCAAAAATTTATGATGTTGACGGAAACGAGTTCATTGACTATATCTGCTCCTGGGGACCGAATATCCTCGGTCACAAACAGCCTGATGTTATCAAGGCCGTGACTTCTGCCTGTCAGAACGGACTTACATTCGGTGCGTGCCACAGCGGAGAAATTGAACTTGCCGAGCTTATCCGCAAAAATATGCCGTCAATTGAAATGCTCCGACTTGTAAATTCAGGCACAGAGGCGGTTATGAGTGCAATCCGTGCCGCAAGAGGCTTTACAAAAAGGAATAAAATTGTAAAATTCGAGGGCTGTTATCACGGCCATTCCGACGGCTTGCTTGTAAAGGGCGGTTCGGGACTTCTGACAAACTCAATTCCGAACAGCGCAGGTGTGCCGAAAGGCTACACAGACACAACTTTGCTTGCAAAGTATAATGATGAAGAATCCGTACAACAGCTTTTTGATAACTGCGGTGATGAAATTGCCTGTGTAATCGTTGAGCCTTGTGCCGCAAATATGGGTGTTGTTCCGCCCAAAAAAGGATTTTTAAAATTCCTGCGTGAAATCACTGAAAAGCATGGTTCACTTCTTATTTTTGATGAAGTAATCACAGGCTTCAGACTTTCACTCGGCGGTGCTCAAAAGCTTTACGGAGTAAAACCCGACCTTACAACCCTCGGAAAAATTGTCGGCGGCGGAATGCCGCTTGCGGTTTACGGAGGACGAAAAGAGATTATGGAGTGTGTTGCTCCTCTCGGTTCTGTTTATCAGGCAGGCACACTTTCGGGAAATCCGGTAGCGGTAAGTGCAGGCATTGCAACGCTTAAAATTCTTGAAAAAAATAAAGATTCGATATATCCCGGGCTTGAACGCAAGTCTGCAAAGATTGGAAATGCAATGAAGAACGCAGGACTTAATGTGAACCGTGTGGGTTCGATTATGACGGCATTTTTTACCGACAAAAAGGTTGTTGACTATGATACGGCAACAACAGCCGACACAAAGAGATATGCCGAGTATTACAATCATCTGCTTGAAAACGGAATCTATGCCGCACCGTCACAGTTTGAGGCGATGTTTGTTTCATTTGCACACACGGAAGATGACATTGAAAAAACCTGTCAGGTTATTGAAAGCTTTAAATAAAATCCGATAAAAACAAGAAAAGCCACCGACATAAAAATCGGTGGCTTTTTGTTTGTAATCTATCAGATGTAGTACATCGGAATGTTGTGTTCAATTTCATTGTTTTTGATATACTCATCGCAAAGCTGTGCAAGTGTAATGCTTTCGGCATATTCCTGAAGATATGACGACATCTTCGACCAAAGACTGTTGTCGATAAGTCTTATCATAACATCATCATCGCCCCGAGTGTTAAAATAAACATTGCTCAGAACATTTGCGTCAAGTGCGTTTATGATATCCTTGAATGTAATCTCTTTAAGGTTTTTTGCAATAACATAACCGCCGTTTGAACCCTTCTGACCTCGCACAAGTCCTGCCGAGCTGAGTGATGAGAGAATCTGTTCAAGATACTTTTTAGATATATTTTGCCGTTTGGCAATTTCGGGAGTTGTTACCGCATTGCCGTTTAGTGAGTGTGACGCAATGTCAATAACAGCGATGATTCCGAATTCCACCTTTGTTGAAATCTTCAATTTTAGCATCTCCTTTCCGTGCGTTTTGTTTGCTGAAAGAGTATATAATAATGGTAACAGTTTTTAATTTAAAAATCAATACCTACTAAACAAATATGCATTGTAGGAAATAATGGAATTACGGCAAATTTTAAAGAAAAATTGTGCAACAGGTAAAATCTTATTAAACCTATTGAAATACTATGATTAATGGAGTATAATCTACCTATATCAATCGAAGCCGTCAGACAAATTCTTACGACGGTCTTACACAAAAGGGTTGGTTGTATGAAATTAAGGGGTTGGTGATATTATGGAGTTTAACACCGCATTACTTCACAAGGGGTTTAACGGTGAAAAGGTTTTTGGCTCAACCTTAACTCCCATATATCAGGTCAGTGCATTTTCGCACAGCTCTGCCGAACAGCTTGAAAAGGTGTTCAACAACAGAGCTCCCGGCTACGCCTACTCTCGAATAGGCAATCCCACGGTAACATCTTTTGAGAACAGAATTGCTTCCATTGAAAACGGTGTCGGTGCGGTTGCGTGTTCGTCAGGTATGGCAGCCGTTACGATGGCACTCCTGAACATTCTTGAATCAGGTGACGAGGTAATAGCAAGCGCAGGTCTTTTTGGCGGAACAATTGATTTGTTTGGAGATCTTGAGCCTTTCGGAATTGTTACACGATATGTCAACAAGGTGACAGCCGAGGAGATTGAACCGCTCATAAACGAAAAAACAAAAGCAGTCTTTGCCGAGCTTATCGGCAATCCCGGACTTGAAATTGCCGATCTTGACGCTGTATCAGAGCTTGTTCATTCACACGGTGTTCCGCTCATTATCGACAGCACAACGGCAACTCCGTATCTTATTCAGCCGTTTGAACACGGTGCGGACATCGTTGTTCATTCCTCGTCAAAGTACATTAACGGCGGCGGAAATTCAATCAGCGGAATAATCGTTGACAGCGGCAATTTTGAATGGAATACGGAAAGATACAAAGGTCTTGCAGAGTACAAAAAATTCGGTCGGCTTGCATATGTTGCAAAGCTGAGAAACGGTATCTGGCGAAACATAGGCTGTTGCCTTGCACCGTTTAATGCTTTTATGAACTCTGTCGGACTTGAAACGCTCGGACTTCGTATGGAGCGTCTTTGTTACAACGCTATTGAGCTTGCAAAGTTCTTTGAAACACAAAACGGAATCGAAGTCAACTATCCGGCTCTTGAAGCTTCTCCATATTACAGTCTTTGTCAAAAGCTGTTGAAGGGAAAAGGCGGTGCAATCCTCACAATCAGGGCAGGAAGTAAAGAAAGAGCGTTTAAGCTTATCAACAATTTAAAGTATGCAACAAATGCAACAAATATAGGCGACACAAGAACACTTGTAATTCATCCGTCAAGCACAATTTACGCTCACGGAACAGAAGAACAAAAAAGAAACGCAGGCGTGTTTGATGACACAATAAGAATCAGCGTCGGCATTGAAGATATTGAGGATTTAAAGTCTGACTTCAAACAGGCTGTAGACAGTATAAATGTGAATGAATCGGAGGAGTAAGAGAAATGGCAGTTGATTATGCTACGCTTAAAAAGGGCGGCTTTATGCGTCAAAAACAGAAAAATAATTTTTCGCTCAGGCTCAGAGTTGTAGGCGGCAACCTCACAGCTAAACAGCTTGCGAAAATTGCCGAGGTTTCGGAAAACTACGGTGACGGTTATGTTCACCTCACATCAAGACAAAGTGTTGAAATTCCTTTTGTAAAGCTTGATGATGTTGAGGCAGTTAAGGACGCACTTGCCGAGGGCGATGTTGAGCCGGGCGTTTGCGGTCCGAGAGTAAGAACAATTACAGCCTGTCAGGGTGAGGCAATCTGTCCAAGCGGTTGTATTGATACATACGCTCTTGCAAAGGAGCTTGACGACAGATATTTTGCAAAGGAACTTCCGCACAAGTTCAAGTTCGGCATAACAGGCTGTCAGAACAACTGCCTTAAAGCCGAGGAAAACGATGTCGGTATCAAGGGAGGAATCAAGGTTTCATGGAAAGAGGACGCTTGTATCGGCTGCGGAGTCTGTGTAAAGGCCTGCCGTCAGGGTGCAATCACTCTTGAGGACGGGAAAATTTCCGTTGACAATTCAAAGTGTAACTACTGCGGCAGATGCTTCAAGGCTTGCCCGACAGATGCGTGGGACACAATTCACGGCTACATTGTTTCATTCGGCGGACTTTTCGGCAACTCAATCAACAAGGGCGAAACAATTATTCCGTTTATCGAAAATAAAGAAAAACTTATGGAAATCTGTGATGCCGCTCTTAACTTCTTTGCAGAAAACGCAAAGCCGAGCGAACGCTTTAAGTTTACAATCGACAGAGTAGGCAGAGAGAAATTTGAACAGAGAATTTTGGAGGTTTACAATGGCTGATTTTGTAATTGACGATACAGTAGATATTACCGATGTGGTATGCCCGACAACTTTTGTAAAGGCAAAGGTTACCCTTGAAGAGCTTGACGAAGGTCAGATCCTTTCAATCAAAATGAATGACGGCGAGCCTGTTCAGAATGTTCCGAGAAGTATCAAGGAAGAGGGACACAAAATTCTCAAGCTCATTGACAACGAGGACGGCACATATGACCTGATTGTTGAAAAGGTTGGTGATTAAATGCCGCAGAGAGTAAGCAAAGACAATTTTCAGAGCGAAGTTCTTTCAGCCGATACACTCGTGCTTGCGGATTTTTATTCCGACAGCTGTATCCCTTGCAAAAGACTTTCACCCGTACTCTTTGAACTTGAAAAAGAGTATGAGGGCAAGCTGAAAATTGCAAAGATAAATGTTAATTTTGATTCCGAGCTTGCATCGGAATATGAAGTACAGGCGGCACCCACACTCGTTTTCTTCAAAAACGGTGAAGAGAAAGAAAGACTCAGAGGTGCGGTCAAAAAATCAGGAATAATCGAAGTGACAGAAAAACTTATTAAGGAGTAATCGTTATGACAATCACAGTTGCAGGAAACAAAAAGGAAGTTGCAGACAATCTTACGGTAGCACAGCTCATTATTGACGAGAATGTTGAAACCCCCGAGTATGTAACCGTTACAATCAATGACGAATTTGTTAAGAGCGGTACATTTGAAGAAACAACCTTAAAGGACGGCGATGTTGTAGAGTTCCTTTACTTTATGGGAGGCGGTCAGTAATGGCATTTTCAAACGAACAGCTTGAAAGATATTCAAGACATATTATTCTTAAAGAGGTCGGCGCAAAGGGACAGAAAAAGCTCCTTAACGCAAAGGTTCTCATTATCGGTGCAGGCGGACTCGGCGCTCCTGCCGCAATGTATCTTGCCGCCGCAGGTGTAGGTACAATCGGAATTGCAGATGCAGACGAGGTGGATCTCTCAAATCTTCAAAGACAGATTATCCACTCAACACAGGATATCGGCAAGCCTAAGGTTGAGTCGGCAAAGGAAACAATGGAGGCTATCAACCCCGATGTTACCGTAAAGACATACCACACATTTGTTACAAGCGAAAACATACTTGACCTTGTAAAGAAGTATGACTTCATCATTGACGGTACGGATAACTTTCCGGCAAAGTTCCTTATCAACGATGCCTGTGTAATGGCTAAAAAGCCTTTCTCACACGCCGGAATCATCAGATTTAAAGGTCAGCTTATGACCTATGTGCCGGGTGAAGGCCCTTGTTACCGTTGTGTATTCAAGAACCCTCCGCCAAAGGACGCAGTTCCAACCTGTAAGCAGGCAGGTGTTATCGGTGCAATGGGCGGTGTAATCGGCAGCCTACAGGCAATGGAAGCAATCAAGTACATCATCGGTCAGGGCGAGTTGCTCACGGGCTATCTTCTTACATATGACGCACTCAAAATGGAATTTCGCAAGGTAAAACTTCCGAGTGACACACACAATTGCGCAGTCTGCGGTGACCACCCGACAATCACAGAGCTTATCGACTACGAACAGGCAGAATGTGACGGTGTTCATTTATGATAAAACTTACAAAAAGCGACTTTGAAAAAATACTTGCTCACGCTGTAAAGGAGCTTCCCGATGAGGCTTGCGGTCTTATTGCAGGAACGGTTGATGTCGGTGACAAGGAGATTAAAAAGGTTTATCTCCTTACAAATATCGATCACTCAAACGAACATTTTTCGCTTGATCCAAAGGAACAGCTTGAGGCAATCAAAGATATGAGAAAGAACGGATTTCTTCCTCTCGGCAACTGGCATTCACATCCCGAATCGCCGTCAAGACCGTCTGAAGAGGACAAAAGACTTGCCTTTGACAGCAAGGCAAGCTATATGATTCTTTCGCTTATGGACAGAGAAAACCCCGTTCTCAATTCATTCAAAATTACGGGAGATACAGCGGAAAAGGAAGAGCTTGTTATAGAGTAAAGGAGGGAGATTATGTACGACATCGTGATTATCGGCAGCGGTCCCGCAGGACTTTCAGCCGCAATTTATGCACAGCGTGAAAACCTTAAAGCGGTTGTGGTTGAAAAAGAATTTATGGGTACGGGACAGATTGCCGAGAGCGAGAGAGTAGATAATTACCCCGGACTTTACGGTGAAACGGGCTTTGACCTCGGAGAAAAGTTCAGAACTCACGCCGAAAAACTCGGTGCTGAATTTGTTGAGGGAGAGGTTACCGAGGTTGAAAGAGTTAACGGTAACCTCTCCGTAAACATTGACGGAGGTGAAAGCCTTGAAACAAAAACCGTAATCTATGCGGCAGGAACACAGCGCAGAAAGCTTGGTGTAAAAGGCGAAAAGGAATTTTCGGGTAACGGAGTTTCTTATTGTGCGGTGTGTGATGCGGCTTTCTATAAGGATAAAATTACCGTGGTAACAGGCGGCGGTGACACTGCTTTGGGTGACGCACTTCTGCTTTCAAGATTCTGCAAAAAGGTTTATCTCGTCCACAGAAGAGATTCCTTCAGAGCAGGCAGAGCCTTGCAGAACAGGGCGTTTGCCACGGAAAATATTGAAGCTCTTACAAATGCAACGATATCTGAAATTAACGGAGATACAAAGGTGACTTCGGTCACACTTTTACAAAACGGAGAAGAAAAACAGCTTGATTGCAACGGTGTTTTCGTTGCAGTCGGAAGTGTTCCCGATACAAAACCTCTTGCAAATCTTGTCAAAACCGACAAGGACGGTTACATTATTGCCGATGAAAGCGGAAAAACCTCCGCAGACGGTATTTTTGCAGGCGGTGACATCAGAACAAAAGCACTTCGTCAGGTCGTTACAGCCGTTTCGGACGGTGCAAACTGTGTGATTTCGGCAGAAAAATATCTTGACGAAAAACAATAACGTCAAGGGAGTGAAATCCTATGAAAACAGAAAAAATAAGCACCGATGTCCTCATTATAGGCGGCGGAACGGCAGGCTGTTATGCGGCTCTGACCATTTCCGAAAATTCGGACAAAAAGGTTCTTATCTGTGAAAAAGCACACATCAAAAGAAGTGGTTGTCTTGCCGCAGGTGTAAACGCTCTTAATGCATACATTGTTGAGGGCAGAAAACCGCAGGACTATGTTGACTACGCTAAAAAGGACGCTGACGGGATTGTCAGAGAGGATTTGCTCCTTACCATGTCCGAAAAGCTCAACGAAGTAACCGACAGGCTTGAAAAACTCGGTCTTGTAATTTTAAAGGACGAGAACGGAAAGTATGTTACACGAGGCAACCGAAACCTTAAAATCAACGGTGAAAACATAAAGCCGATTCTTGCGGACGCAGTCGAAAAGGCAAAGAATGTAACCGTTCTCAACCGTGTTAATATTTTTGATTACTCGGTAAAGGACAACAAAATCAACGGTGCATTCGGATTCGGCATTGAAAGCGGAATTTTCTACACAATCGAAGCAAAGGCTGTCATAATTGCCACAGGCGGTGCGGCAGGACTTTACAAGCCGAACAATCCCGGATTTTCCCGTCACAAGATGTGGTATCCGCCCTTTAACACAGGTGCAGGCTACGCAATGGGAATCAGAGCCGGTGCAGAGATGACAACCTTTGAAATGCGTTTTATCGCACTCAGATGCAAGGACACAATCGCTCCCACGGGAACACTTGCACAGGGTGTAGGCGCAAAGCAGATTAATTCACTCGGCGAGGTTTATGAAACAAAGTACGGACTTACAACTTCCGAAAGAGTTTACGGTACGGTAAATGAAAATCAGGAGGGCAGAGGTCCCTGCTACCTCAGAACAGAGGGAATCACAGCCGAGCAGGACGAATCACTTTTAAAAGCCTATCTCAATATGGCACCTTCGCAGACAATCAAGTGGATTGAAAGCGGAAGAAATCCTTCACGGCAGAATGTTGAAATTGAGGGAACAGAGCCGTATATCGTAGGCGGTCACACGGCAAGCGGTTACTGGATTGACACAGACCGTGCAACCACAATTGAAGGACTTTTTGCAGGCGGTGATGTTGCAGGCGGTTGTCCGCAGAAGTATGTTACGGGTGCTCTTGCAGAGGGTGAAATTGCAGGACTTTCGGCAGTTAAGTATATTGACAGCAAAGAAAGCTTTGAGAAAATCAGCGATGAAGATACAAATTATCATCTCAGGGAAACCGAGAAA
This sequence comes from Ruminococcoides sp., assembly GCF_057037865.1. Taxonomy (NCBI): domain Bacteria; kingdom Bacillati; phylum Bacillota; class Clostridia; order Eubacteriales; family Oscillospiraceae; genus Ruminococcoides; species Ruminococcoides sp. Next base: position 130,998 of record NZ_DBLZMS010000001.1, on the reverse strand, counting down.
TATCTCACAGACCGCCATTCACTCTACACCACGGAACAGCTTGAAGAGGCAATGCAGACGGTTATGGACAGCTACGCAGGCGGTATAAAAACAAACTACCGTTTCAACGAAAAACAGCTTGACATTGCCGACTGCAAAATCAGACAGCTTGAAACGCTCACAGATGACCTCTACGCAGAAGATTTTCAGGAGCTAATGTATATCTGCGAGCTTAAAGAAAGGCTTACGGTCTGCAAAAGCGTAATTGCTCACCTCAGAGCGAGAAAGGAAACACGCTGGCACAGCTTTGCCGAAAACCTTGACTATCCCGAAAAGGACGACAGGAACTTTAACAAGTATGTTAATTCCCGTCTTGAAAACGGCGAGATAAAAATTATTATTCGTGACCTTGTAACGGGAGGTGAAAAGTATGAGCATAGTAATTGACAAGTCCAAGTGCATAGGCTGCAAAAAGTGTCGCAATGTCTGCCCCGGAAGTCTTATCAAGACTGACGAAAACGGCAAAGCGTACATCAAATATCCCAAGGATTGCTGGGGCTGCACCTCCTGCATAAAAGAATGTCCCGCATATGCAATCAGCTTTTTCCTCGGTTCCGATATCGGCGGTATGGGCAGTAAGGTTCACACCGAAAAGAACGGAGATATCCTCTCGTGGTTAATTGAAAAACCTCATGGCGAGGTAATTAAGATTGATATAAATCAAAAAGAATCAAACAAATACTAAGGAAACACTTTGTAAGTATTTCCGTGAAAAGGAGATAAGGTATGAGTCAGCTTTCACATTTAGATGAGCTTGAAACAGAAGCTATATACATAATCAGAGAAGTTGCGGCAGAGTGCGAAAAGCCTGTTATGCTCTACTCAATAGGCAAGGACAGCTCGGTTATGCTCCACCTTGCAATGAAGGCGTTTTATCCCGAAAAACCGCCGTTCCCGTTCCTACACATTGACACAACGTGGAAGTTCAAGGATATGATAAAATTCCGTGATGACACAGCAAAGAAGCTCGGAATTGAAATGCTCGTTTACACCAATGAAGAAGGTGTTAAAAAAGGCATCAACCCGTTTGATCACGGTGCGGCTTACACAGATATTATGAAAACACAGGCTCTCAAACAGGCTCTCAACAAATACGGCTTTACTGCGGCATTCGGCGGCGGCAGACGAGATGAGGAGAAGTCAAGAGCCAAGGAAAGAATTTTCTCTTTCAGAAATAAAGCACAGGCATGGGATCCTAAGAACCAGCGCCCAGAGATGTGGAAGCTTTACAACACAAAAATCAATAAGGGCGAAAGCATTCGTGTGTTCCCAATTTCCAACTGGACAGAAAAGGACATATGGCAGTACATTCAAAGGGAAAAAATTGACATCGTTCCGCTTTACTTTGCGGCAAAAAGACCTGTTGTTTACCGTGACGGCAACATTATTATGGTTGATGACGATCGTTTTCCGCTCAAAGAGGGCGAAGTACCCGAATTGAAATCGGTTCGTTTCAGAACACTCGGCTGTTATCCTCTTACAGGCGGCATAGAGTCGACTGCAACAACTCTTGATGAAATTATTGACGAAACCCTCAGCTCCGTTTCTTCGGAGCGTACCTCCAGAGTAATCGACAACGAGGCACAGGGCAGTATGGAACGCAGAAAAAGGGAGGGTTACTTCTGATGAAAGGTTTACTTAAATTTATTACCTGCGGCAGTGTTGATGACGGTAAATCAACACTCATAGGTCACATACTTTATGATGCAAAGCTTATTTATGCCGATCAGGAAAAGGCTCTTGAGCTTGACAGTAAGGTCGGCAGTCGCAGCGGTGACATTGACTATTCGCTTTTGCTTGACGGTCTTATGGCTGAGCGTGAGCAGGGCATCACAATTGATGTTGCTTATCGCTACTTCACAACCGACAACCGCAGTTTTATCGTTGCCGACACACCCGGTCACGAGGAATATACAAGAAACATGGCTGTAGGCGCATCTTTTGCAGACCTCGCAGTTATCCTCATTGACGCATCACAGGGCGTTCTTGTTCAGACAAGACGGCACGCAAGAATCTGTAAGCTTATGGGTATAAGACATTTTGTCTTTGCCGTTAATAAGATGGATTTGGTAAAGTACAGCAAGTCACGCTTTGACGAAATCGTAAAGCAGATTGAAGAACTTAAAAACGAGCTTTTACTTGACGATATCTACATCATTCCGCTTTCCGCAACAGAGGGCGACAATGTTACCGTAAAGTCCGAAAACATTCCGTGGTACAACGGTGTTCCTCTGCTTCAGTATCTCGAAACTGTTGATGTTGATTCCTCGGAGGAGGAAGAAGGATTCTATCTTCCTGTTCAGCGAGTTTGCCGTCCCGACCACACATTCAGAGGCTTTCAGGGACAGATTGAGTCGGGCAGTATCAGCATAGGCGATGAAATCGTAACACTCCCGAGCAATGAAAAGGCCCATGTAAAGCAGATACTTATGACAGATAAGGATGTTAAAACCGCTTTCAAGGGACAGCCCGTTACAATAACACTTGACAAGGAAGTTGATGTATCCCGTGGCTGTGTAATAACAAAGGACACAAATCTTGCGTCCTATCAGGAGCTTACAGCGTCAATTCTCTGGATGGATGACGAACAGCTTACAGCCGGCAAGGATTACCTTGTAAAGCTCGGCACAAAGACTATTTCGGGTATCGTTTCCGAAATCAAGTACGCTGTTGATGTGAACACAGGCGAGCATATCCCTGCCGATTCACTTACAAAGAACGGAATCGCAGTCTGCACAATTCTGCTTGCAGAGCCGATTGCGGTTGACCTTTTCTCAAAGCATAAAACACTCGGTGAGCTTATTTTGATTGACCGTGTGTCAAATATGACATCAGCCTGCGGTGTTGTTGATTCGGTTGAAGAAAAGGCCGATGATGCAAAAAAGGCGTCATTCGTACTCGGCTCACTTGAGGCAAGAGGTGATATCTTTGAAGAGTTTTTCTATGACACTTCAAGCCTTAATGTTCTCAAATATCAGCCTGTTAAGGAAACCTATACAAAGGGGGACATAATCCCTGTTGAGGGCGAAAGCTATAAGTATCCCGACAGCTTTGATATTATAGTTCTTCGTGACAGCGTTGCCGTAAAGGTTCGTGACCGCAAGATTACCGATATCGTTCCGACATCGGAGTACAGCTACGGCGGTGTTCCTGTTGTAAACGGCAGAGGCTTTGAGGTTCTTGCCGACAGCAACGAAAAAATTCAGCAGTTTCTTTCCGAGTATTCAAATCTTAAAAGCATCAACGATGCGGATTTCTTTGCAAAGTGGGTTAAGTTCGATACCTACAGAAAAATTGCAATTCAAAACAGATAACAGGTTTATTCATTTTAACTCATTCGCAGAGGGCATTGTCATTTGGCAATGTCCTTTGTGATTTTATGACTTTCTTGCCGAAAAACTGACATTACTGCCAAATTGTTGCATTTATAATTTTTATTCTGTATAGTGTACTCAACAAATAAATTTAAAGGAGTGCTTACAAATGAGCAAAACAGCGGCGGTACTAATCACATTTTTTCTCGGTGAACTCGGTGTCCACAGATTTATGACAGGCAAAATCGGAACAGGTATCATCTGGCTTTTAACTTGCGGTGTTTTCGGTATCGGTTGGCTTGTTGATTTTATTATGGTTCTTACAGGCAAATTCACGGACAAAAACGGAAATGTCTGGGGTGCTAACTAATCTGAAAGGAAGTTACTATGGCATTCGGAATTAAAACCAAAAACATTAAGACACAAAATTCTTATACGATTGAGAGCTTTTTTGATGCAATCAAAGACAAAGAGTTTACGGCAGGAACTCCGTCACTTACAAAGCATGGAATGGCTACCGTAATAACATTTCCCGCTCTCGACAGTCAGAATCAGGTGTGGATTATGAAGAGCGGTTTCGGCAAGGAAACGCAGAAATTCTCAATTCAAAAGTCCACTCAGGCGGGTATGGACAATGTAGCTAAAAATGCGGCATTGGATTCAATCACAGGCGGGCTTTTCAGCGTTGGCGGAATGGTCAGCGAAAACACAAAAAAGTGTGAAAAACTTGTTGATGCAACCGCAAAAGAACTTTCAGAAATGAATCTGTAACCAAAGTCGGCACGATTTTCGTGTCGATTTTTTCTTGCCAAAAACTGCCTTTAACGGTACAATTAGGTGGGGTGAGATTATGTCTTTTAACGATTACTACAATTCTCCGATTGGCAATATAACTATGGCATCTGACGGTGAGAGCCTTTGCGGTTTGTGGTTTGATGGACAAAAGTACTTTGCGTCAACCGTAAAAGGTGAAACTGAGGATAAAACCCTGCCTGTTTTTGAACAGACAAAAAAGTGGCTTGACATATATTTTTCGGGCAACGAACCCGATTTTATGCCCAAACTTTCGCTTAACGGCTCAGAATTTCGCAAGGCTGTGTGGGATATTCTCCTGACAATTCCCTACGGCTCAGTTATGACCTACGGCGAAATTGCAAAAATTTTGGCAAAACAGCGTGGCGTTGCCAAGATGTCCGCACAGGCGGTTGGTGGTGCTGTGGGTCACAATCCCGTTTCGATAATCGTGCCGTGTCACCGTGTTGTCGGGACAAACGGAAACCTTACGGGTTATGCGGGCGGCATAGACAAAAAAATCAGCCTTCTCAAAATTGAAAAGACTGATGTTAAAAAGCTTATTCAAAAATTCCCGAAAAGAATTAACTAAAATTATTAATTACCAAACCCGTAGTTATTGCCAGTCTGTCATCCGACAGGCTTGTTTCAATTTTACCGCCGTTTTTTTCGGCAAGATTTTTCAAAGTTTTATACGCAAAGCTGTGGTACAGAACATTGTTCTGTGCCTTTTTTATTTCATTTTCAATCGGAAAGCTTATGCAGCAAAAGAGGAATCCAGCCCTTGTTTCTGCTTTTAAGGCGATAATTTGTTTTCCGTTTCCGCAAAATTCCTTTACATTTTCAAACGCAATGTCAATCATATTGTTAAACAAAACGCAGATTTCAAGGTTGTCGGCAGGCACATTTGCAAGCGAACCCTCAAATGTGATTTTAACATTTTCATCTGCATTTTTCTGCTTATCGCTTAAAATCGCATCGGTCAGATCATTGCCCGTGTTGTACAAAATCTGAAATGAGCTTATAATCTCGCTGTCATATTTTTGCAGGAGAGGAAGAACCTCATCATATTTCCGACTATTGATAAGCGATTTTAATCCGATAGAAAGATCGTTATAATCATGCCTGATTTTTCTCAGTTCATATCCCGAAGTCGTAATGCTCTTGTAATAATTAATCTGTGCGTTAAGCTGTCTTTCGTAGATGTCGTTTTCGTGCATATATTGGCTCTTTTTAATCTGATTGTACAAAAGAATAGGTATTGAAAACGAGAATACAATCGACACAATCATTGTCAAAATTTTAAGTGTAGCTGTTCTGTAATCCGATGACGGAATTATGTAATATGCCCCGAAGGTCGCCATACTTCCGCCGAGATAAAGGAAAATCAATATCATAATTATTGTCGGTTTGGTAATTGACTCAACCACAAGCTTGGTCTTGATTTTCAGCGGACTTGACAGCAGTACGAATATTCCCAAAACAATAAGATTTGAAATCAGATTAAAAAACACACTGGTGCTGCTCGCAAATTCGGTTGAATAGATTGAACACAACAATTGATAGATTTCGGATATAAAAAATGTTAATCCCGAAAAGAAGAGCGAAGAGAACAGCAACATCATTTTTTTATTGTATCCAAGTGAAATCGGAAGAAATGTCAATGCAACAAAATGCAAAACCGGCAGAATTACATACCGTTGGTCGCTTTTTATAAAGCAGGCAAACGATGCCGTTGAAATTATAAAAATCAATGACAGGGCAAAATACAGTTTGTACTTGGTAATGGAAAATATTTTTGAAGTAAAATAGAAAATTGCCACAAGCCCTATTACAAACTCCGCATAGCTGTAAAATAGCATAAATTATAACCTCACATAATTTTTTTCAAGAAAATTCATATATGATGTCCGAAAGGATTTTTGATAATTTTTACTGAGATAAGCCGCCTCTCCGTTGCTCAGATACACCGTATCTGATGAGTATGATTTTATATAGTGAAGATTTACCACATAAGAACGATGAGTTCTTATAAAACAATACTTTGGGAGAAGATTTGTAACTCCCGAAAGAGTTTTTGAACAGTGCATGACCTTGGTGTTTAAATGAATGTTTGAGTACTTTCCGTCTGCCTCAATAAAGCAGATTTCATTTGAGTTAATTTTTTTCAATTCTTTATTTTGAATAAGAGTTATCGGATAATTTGCATCTACAATTTTTACATAGTCGTCAATTGCCTTATAAAATTTTGACTTGTCAATCGGCTTTAAAAGAAACCTGAATGTGTTCACCTCAAATGCGTCAATCATAAATTGCGGATAAGATGTCAAAAAGATTATGCAGGACAGCACATTGCGTTTTCTAAGTTTTTTTGCAACGGTCAGTCCGTCTGTACTGCCAAGCTGAAAATCAAGCACGATTATATCGTAATTATTCTCGGAATTCAAAAGCTTTTCACCGCTTTCAAATTCATCAATATCAATAGTTACACGATTATCCTTTGCATATTCTAAAAGCAGTTTTTTAACCTCTTCGGTTATGTGTTTATCATCATCACATAAAGCCGCAAACACATCTTCACCCTCTTACTCCCAAAACAGAATATCTTGCTCCAAACTGTATTTATTTTGCTCTTTTTATCTGTTATTGTGAATTTAACAACAGAATAAAGGGGGAGCAAAAAGTGTTTGATACTATCTTCAGATGGATCTTCGGTTGGCTCTGATGCCTGAAAAATAAAAGGCAATCGTTTGATTGCTTTTTATTTGCAAAGTAATTTCACTCCCGAAAACCGCACTTTTGCTCCTGTTATATAATAAATTATAATATTTCTGCACCTTATTGTCAATATATGGCATTGCCGTTGCTGAAATTTATTATATTATTTTCAGGATATTGTATGCAGTGTTCCTTTCACTCCCCAAAACCGCTCTTTTACTCCAAGGTATATTGATTTTCGACTTTGAATATTTAAAATGTAGACAGAGATTATTATTAAATCTTGTTTATTAATTTGACAGTAAGTGCATAATTTGACAAGCATTTAACTTTACCGTCCTTGTTCTGTTTTTTGGCAGAGCAGGGGCGGTGCTTTTTATGCTTGCCGTTATTATAAAATATAAAAACAGCGGACAGTCCATTGATTCGGAATGTCCGCTGTTTTGCCTTTTATTATGACTTGATTTTGTATTATTAATCGAAGAAGCCAAGACCTCTTAATGCGTTGATGAATCGTTTCATATAGTCAAGCGAGGTAACGGGCCACACAAATCCCATTCTGTAAAGAACCTGCATTGTGTATGTGTTGCTCTTGCCGACTGTAAATGTCTTTTGACCGTGAGCCATGTTCTGATATGCAATCATACTTGAAAGAATCTTTGCTTTTTCGGGATCCTGCTCGGCTCTGTCAAGTGCAATCATATATTCCTCATACTCTGCACCCTGTGAATGAAGTCCGATTTTGTTCATCTCGGTGTAGAGGTCACCCATAATGAGAGTATGGTTGTTGAACGGGTGGAACACGGTGCAATCCTTCGGAGCTTGTGCAAGCAGAAGAATTGCCTTTGCCACAAAATCAATCGGAGAAAGCTCAAACGGCATTTCCATTGCTTCGTACGGATATTTGCCGATAAGGAGTGTAGATTTGAGTCTGCCCATAAATGTGTTGGTGGTGAAATTAATCTGATATTCACCGTCGCTGTTTCTTGCGGCAAGTGTGCCTACACGCATAATCTTTGCGTTAAAGCCCTTTGAAACCTCTTCAAGAATTGCCCTTTCCGCAAGGAATTTTGACAGGGTGTACTTTGAACCCTCATGCTGACCAAAGTAAAGTTGATTTTCTTTGAGCTTGTCAACAGAACCTTGTTCTCCCACAAACATACCGCCAACGCTCATTGTTGACACATGAACAAGCCTTGCATTAGCCTTTTTGCAGAAGTCAAGCACATTGAGAGTACCGTAAAGGTTTACATCTTCAATGTCTGTACCCTTTGAGAAGTGCTTAACATTTGCGGCACAGTTGATGACCGTGTTAATGTCCTTGTCAATAAATTTATCGAATGATTCACGGTTTGTAACATCACCGCTGATAACGGTAACTCTGTCGGGATATCTTTCTTTCAGACTTTCTTCAAAGTAGTAATAGTAGATTGAGTTCATTCTGTTTTCGGCAGGATTATTGTTTTTGTCACGAATCATGCAGTAAACCTTGCCGTTATACTTGTGAAGAAGTTCGTAGAGAATGTGTACTCCGAGGAAGCCGGCAGAGCCTGTCAGAAGAACATTGCCGAGTTTTTGAAGCTCACCGTTTTTGAATGTGTCAATATTATTCTTTTCAAGAACTTTATTGATATTTGTATAATCGTAGTCCGAAAGATTTTCAAGGTCGTTTTCGGCTGAATCATCCTTGCTCACAAATTTTGCAAGAGTCTGCGGAGTAGGATTTGCAAAAATGTCGCTGTATGCAACCTCAATGTTTTTCTTTGATGCGGAGATTACAATTCTTGTTGCTGTAAGCGATGTTCCGCCGAGGTCAAAGAAGTTATCGTCCGCAAAAACATTGTCAAGTTCAAGAATTTCTGCAAAGATGTTGCAGAATGTTTTTTCAATTTCATTCTTCGGCAACCGACCTCTTTCGGATTTGTTGCTCTTAGGTTCGGGAAGAACCTTTGTGTTGACCTTGCCGTTTGGTGTGAGAGGCATTTTGTCAAGCTGAACATATGCGCTCGGAACCATATAATCCGTGAGAGATTTTGCAAGCTCAGACTTAATTTCATTTGGCTCAATCTGTCTGTCGGCTGTATAGTAAACACAGATTGCGTCAGCCTTGCCGACCTTTCTGATGAGAGCAATTCCGCTCTTGATTCCGTTAACTGCGGTCAGACACTTTTCAATTTCACCGAGTTCAATTCTCAAACCCCTCAGCTTAACCTGATTGTCGGTTCTGCCGAGAATAATAACATCGCCGTCCGTTGTCCATTTTGCATAGTCGCCCGAGCGGTAGGTGCGTTCACCGTTAAATTCGATGAATGCCTTTGCAGTCTGTTCGGGAAGTTTGTTGTAGCCGAGTGCAACACCGCATCCCTGAATGAGAAGCTCACCCACAACTCCGATTGGAAGGAGATTGTTGTCTGAGTCAACGATATATTCCGTGTAGTTGCGTAACGGCCTGCCGATTGAAATTTCGTCTGCATTCGTAAGATTTTTTGCGTTTGAAGAAACCGTGATTTCAGTCGGACCGTAGGTGTTGATTATTATTGCGTTCGTCTTTTCACGCAGTATCCTTAATAGCTTGTCGGGATACTTTTCACCGCCCGAGAGAATAACCTTGCAGTTTGCCATTGCTTCCGCAAATTCGTCAAGCTCCATATATTGCAAAAGTCTTGACGGTGTAGAGTTGAACGCATCAACATTGTTTTCTTTAAAGAATTCTGCAAGTAACATCGGGTTTACCGTCTGTTCATTACTTGCAAAAACGAGGGTAAGACCGTTGCAGAGCGACAGCATGGTTTCCTTTAGCGACATATCAAAGCTGATTGTAGTTACAGAGCCGTATGCGTGACAGTTGTCAACAACCTCTTTAACCTGAATGTTTGAGTCGCTGTATGCAAGGTAGTTTGCAATGCCGATGTGGCGCAGCATAACGCCCTTTGGCTTGCCTGTTGAACCTGAGGTGTAGATAAGGTACGCAAGGTCGTCAGGCTGTACATCAACATTCGGATTTTCTTCATTATTGCCCGAAAGAAGTTTTGAAACATCAACCGTGCGGTCATATACGCCAAGCAGTTCGCCCTCGGTAATTACAAAGTCTGCGTCACTGTCCTCAATAATACTGTCGATTCGCTCCTTCGGATAGTCGGGACATGACGGAATAAACGCACCGCCGGCCTTGAGAATGCCGAGAAGTGATATGAAGAATTTTGAGGTTCTTTCAAGCAGAATAAGAACCTTTCCGTCCTTTTCAAGACCTTTTTCAATGAGTGAGTTTGCCGTGATATTTGCAAGACGGTCAAGCTCTTTATAGGTCAGTTTGCCGTCACAAGCCAAAAGTGCAATTCTGTCGGGAGTTTTTGCAACCTGTTCTTCAAACATTTTGTGAAGAAGTTTTGTCTTAATGGGAGCAATTTCTGTTGACTTAAAGCTTTCAAGCTGAGCAATTGCGGCGTTGTCAAGGAGTGAAACCTTTCTGATTTTGCCGTTTGGATTTTCGATAATATGTTCAACAGCGCAGAGAACGGATTTTGCAAGCGTTCTCATAAGTTCACCGCTGTAAAGTGCGTCATTGTACTGAACCACAACGCTCGGCTTGCCCTTGTAATCCTCAATGTGAATGGCTGTTTTGAACTTTGCGGTATTCATTTCAAGGTAATCACGGACAACAGCTTTGCCGTCAATTTCAAGGTTATCAACAACACCAAGCTGATATTCGTACATAATGTTCGGTGCATAGCCGTATTTTGCACAAAGCTGTGCATAGGGATAAATTTCGTTTTCAATTGAATCCGTGAAAACAGCCTTGCTTTTTTCAACAAATTCAAGTGAGGTGATGTCCTCAATTTCAATGCCGAGTGCAAGAGTTTTTACAAACATACCAAAGCAGTTTGTAAGCCGCATATCGCTTCTGCCATTGCTGATTGTGCTGATGTAAACATTTCTACTGTTCACAAATCTTGAAACAGCGTAGAATGTGCCGGCAAGGAAAAGGTGGGCTGGAGTGATTCCGTGCTGTGAACAGAAGTTTTCAACCCTTGCCATATCAACGGGGACTGCCTGAGATGCAAGAGCACCGTCCTCTGCATGACCTCTGAGGTCAGCCGTGATTTCGCTTGCAGATTCAAAATTTTTCATCATATTGTCGAAGAACTTTTCAGCATTTCTAAATTCATCACTGCTTTCAGCCTTAATTTCATTCTCTGCATAATCAAAGTAGGTGTAGCTTTCAGGCTCAATGTTACCTCCCTCGTACAGCGTTTTAAGCTGTTCAAAGAAAAGTGCAACGGACGCACCGTCAAAGATAAGGTGGTGGAAATCCGAAAGTAGATATACCGCCTTTTCGGTTTCTGCAACCGAGATTCTGAACAGCGGTGCTTTCATAAGATTGTGCGGTTTTACAAAATCCTTTTTGTAGGCTTCAAGCTGTTCTTCCGTAAGCTTTTCAACGGGAACATTCGGTTTTGCAGAGTCAACATATGCCTGCTCAATATCATCGTTTTCAAGTGAAAGGTGAGTCATAATATATGGGTGAGCCTTGATTACCTTTACAACGCAGTCGGCAAGCTTTTGTGCATCGACTGATTTTGAAAATGTGAGAATTGACGGAATATTGTAAAGTGTGCTGTACGGATTTTTCATACAGTCAATATACACGCCGAGCTGAGTTTTTGAAAGGGGATAGAGAGCCTTGTGTTCTTTCTTTTCTTCTTTTTTGACAGTTTGCGGATTTGCCGTACCGCTGAACATAAACTCCTGAAGTTCGTCCTCAATCGAAAGAACCGAACAGCCCTTCATCATCTTTTTAACCTGTGCCTCAAAGCCGAATGCCTTGTTGAGTTCAACTGCAAGCTTGATAACCGAAAGCGAGGTCATACCTGCGTTGATGAGATTTTCGGAAATATCAAAATCGCTGTGTCCGATAATCTTTTCGATAATTGCGGAAATTTTCTTTTCAAGGAATGTTAGTTCCCTCGGAGCGGAATTTTTCTTTTTTGAAGATTCTGCCTTGATTTCGGGAAGCTTGCGCTTGTCAACCTTGCCGTTTACATTGAGCGGAATTTTGTCAATCTGCATCGTAGCGGCGGGTACCATATACGGCGGCTTGTGTTCAAGAATAAATTCGTTGAGCTTTTGAATGTCAATTTTTCTGTCGGCAACAATGTATGCGTTAATGCATTGTCCGCCGCCCTCAAGCTTTCTTGCGATTACAGCTGTGTTTGTAATGCCGTCATATTTGCGGATAATCTTGTCAACCTCGGAAAGCTCAATGCGGAATCCTCTGATTTTAACCTGACCGTCATTTCGTCCGATAAAGTCAACCTTGCCCTCATCTGTAAGGCGAACAATGTCGCCTGTGTGATAAAGCCTTTCGTAACCCTTTTCATTGCAATACGGGTTCTTTTCGTATGCCTTTGCAGTCTGTTCGGGACGGTTAAGATAACCTCTTGAAACCTGCTGACCTGATACACAGAGCTCGCCCAAAGCCCCTGTCGGAAGCCGTCTGCCGTATTTGTCTGTTACATAAAGCTTGATATTGTCAAGCGCCTTGCCGACAGGAATTCTGTGATAGAGTTTGTCAACGGGTTGTGATGTGATGTAAACCGTACATTCTGTCGGACCGTAACCGTTTATGAGTTCAAAATTCTTTGGCGGTTCAAGGGGAACAAGCCGTTCACCGCCCGTAAGAAGATATTTGAGCGAGTGGTTGTCAATTTCGGTTGCAAACTGTCTTGCAACCTGTGTTGTCATAAATGCGTGGGTGATTCCGTTATCTTCAAAATATCTGTTCAGCCTTACAAGGTCAAGTCTGATGTCCTCCTCAATAATGTGAAGCTCGGCACCGCCGATAAGCGCAGGATACATTTCACTGAGGCAGGCGTCAAAACCGTAGCTTGCATATGCCGAAACAACGCTGTGTTCGTCAATGTCAGAGTTTCTGATATGAAAATCGCAGAATGAACGAACATTTTTGTGTTCAAGCATAGCACCCTTTGGAGTGCCTGTTGAACCCGATGTATAGATAAGTATAAACAAATCATCGGGTGAGGGTTTTGCAAAAACTGCGTCTGATTTCGGAAGATTCGGAATATCCTTTGTAAGAAGAATATCACCGCTGTAATCGGGCAAAAGCTCAAGCAGATTTTCGTCCGCAATAAGAAGCGTTGCATTTGCGTCCTTAATCATAAACTGAAGTCTTTCGGGCGGATATGACGGATCAAGCGGTTGATATGCCGCACCCGATTTCAGCACACCGATTGACGCAATCGGCATATATTCGCATCTCGGAATCAGAATTGAAACAACCTCTTCTTTACCGATACCCTTTGAGTGAACATAACCTGCAATTCGGTTTGTAATCTCATCAATTTCAGCGTAGGTGAACTTCTTTTCTTTATATACAACCGCTGTTTTGTCGGGAGTTTTTTTGCATTGCTCCTCAAACAAATCAACAACGGTTTTGCTGTCGTCAAACGGAAATTCCGTTTTGTTGAAGTTATCAAGCTCTGCAAGCTGATTTTCGTTTACAAGCTCAACTTCGCAGAGCTTGGATTTTTTAAGAAACTGCTCAACAATCTTTAAAAAGCTGTCGGCAAACGAACGAATAGTTTCCTCTTTGAATAAATCGTTTCTGTATTCAAAACGCAATTCAAAATCTGTTTCTGATTCAAATACCATAACATTCAATTTTGAAATGGCACTTTTTAACGGAACAAGTTTTAATTTTAGAGCCTGACCGCCTATTTTAAAGGTGTTGAATATGTCAGCCTGATAAGCCAGCATAATGTCGGCAGAGAGGTCATAGTCAGACGCAAGTTTCATAAACGGAAACCAATCGTTTGCAACTGTTTCCTTTATGCTCATGCGTATTTTTTTGAGGTAGTCCGAAACTGTATCTTCTTCGTCAATATTTGCGTGGATAGGAAGTGTGCGAACCATCATGCCGACTGTGTTTTTAAGTCGCTTGTTAAATCTTCCGTGAGTAACCGTGCAAACTGTTGTTTCGCTCTGATTTGTAAACTTTGCAACTGCGTATTCATATGCACCGAGGAAAACAGTGTACGGCGTAATTTGGTTTGCTAAGGCAAAATTGCGAACATCCTCAACGGAGAATTTGCCGTTCGTGGATAATTCAAAAGAACCGTTCGGTTTATCCTCAACCTCTGAATTCTCTGCAAAATCTTCCGTTATTTCCGACTTTGACTCAACAGCCGAAAAAATGCTGTCATAGTAGTTCTTTGATTTTTGATATTCTTCGGTTTCTTCAAGCTTTTCCTCAAAAACAGAAAGATCAAGCTGAGAAAACTTTTCGGGTTCAAGCTCTTTTCCGTCATATGCAAGCGCAATGTCATTGCAGATAACCGAAACAGATGTGCCGTCAGAGATTATATGGTGAAAGTCCATTGCAAACATAGATTTGTCACCGCATTCAAAAATTGCAAATCTGAACAGAACATCTTTTTCAAGTTCAAACGGTTTAACAAAATCTTTGCCCGCCTGTTCAAGATTGTCAACCTGTACAACAGGAATGTCAAAATCAACGCTGTCACGAAGCTTCATCATCGGACTTCCTGTTGAACTGTCAATAAAAATTTTCATAACAGGGTGATTGTCAACAGCTTTTCTTACGGCATTTATCAGCCTGTCGGTATCAAGACTTCCACTGTCAAAAACATAGGTGCAGGGAATGTTGTACATTGTGCCTTTTGGATTGTGCATACACGAAAGATAAACACCCATCTGGCTCGGCGTAAGCGGATAAAGCTCTCGCTTTTCACCTTTGTATGTATCAAGCAAGTTGATTAAATTACTCATAATATTCAACTCCGTTTGTTAAAGTTTAATTATTGTGCGGTTGAAACCAAGCACCCTTGAATATTCAACCTTATCCGAAATTGCATTTACAACCGTGAGAGGACTCATCTCAAATTCCTTATCATCATTGAGCGGATCAAATTCATCACCGTTGTCACGAACGGAAATTATTGTTTCGTTTTTATCGGCAAAAATTCTGATATCGATGTCTGCAAATTTCTTTTTGCCATTCATTCTTTCGGCACAGCTTGCAGCCATTTCTTCAACGGCAACTGCAATCCTGTTTGCACGGCTTTCTTCAATTCCGTTTTTTGAAAGAAAAGAGGAGAGGTAGAGCGAAACGCCTGCCGCATTTTCTTTTGTTCCTTTGAACGAAAGAGCAAGAAGCTCGTTGTCCTCGGTTTCTTCAAGAAGGTAAAAGTTTTTATACTTTCCGCCCGATTTTCTCTTTTCGGCAAGGTCAATAAAATACACAACTACAAGTGTTCCCACCTGTGCAACCACGAGTGAATACCATACGCCCGTGATGCCGAAAAATTTGCCGAGAATTAAAGCTGACGGAATGAGTATGACGATTCCGTTGATGATTGAAATTGCAGTAGAAATAGCTCTTTTCTGCGTTGCCATATAGTAGTAAAGCAACAAAAACGAGAATGAAAGTCCGGGGAATGACAATGCGTTGATTCTCATTGCCGGAACTGTGTTTGCAATGTCTGTGGGTGAAGTAATTCCGAAAAATTTAATTATCGGTTCAGGCTCGATACAGATGAAAAACATAATTACAACGCTTGAAACAGCAAGCACCCTTGCGGCTCTGCGGAATGCATAGCGCACACCGTCATAGTCCTTTTCACCAAGACAAACCCCGATAATCGGAATCATTGTCTGACTTGCACCTGTGATAAACATTGACATAAAAATTTGGCTTGACGAGCATACCGAATATGAAACCATACCCGCACTTCCGCCTATGCTCTGAATAATTGTGTTTAAAAACAGCATTTTAACTGTTATCAGCATTGTACCCAATGCTCCCGAAAGTCCGATTGTAACCATTTTTCCGAGAAACTTAAAGAACTGAACGGGATTTCTGAGAATTGAAAAGTCAAAGTGCAATGTGCTTTTCTTCATGATGAAGTGTGTTGACATCATCACAAACCCTACCGCATAGCCTGTTACGGTCGCAATTGACGAGCCTGCAATGCCCATTTTGAAAGCACCCATAAACAGGAAGTCAAGTCCGAGATTTACAGCATTTGCCACAATTACAATGTTTGATGCAAACGCAGGTCTTGCGTCTGCTCTTACAAAGTGAATTGAACACATGAGCAAAAGGTAAATCGGTGTGCCGATTATGAACGGAACATAGTATTGATACAACAGCGATTTAAGCTCTGCGTCCTTTGTAAGCAACGAGCTTATCGAGTTGGCAAGCGGCAGCTGAATTGCAATAAAAATTACGCTGAGTGCGATAAGTACGATAAATGTTGAAGTGAAAACACGGTTAGCCTGCTTTTCGTCACGCCTGCCCTTTGCAAATGAAATTATCGAGGACGCACCGAGTCCGAAAAGAATAGTAATCGAAAAATAAAGCTGCGAAATAGGGGACATAAGGTTGATTGCCGCAAGTGAGTTTTGTCCCAGAAGATTGCCTGCAATAATTGAGTCCACAATCATCGCAATGTTTGTTGCCATAGCCGTCAGAACTGTAGGAAGAAAATATTCCGTGTATTTTTTGTTGACGGTAACGGCATTTCTGCCAAGTACGGTACTGCTCATTTTAACTCCTTATCCCTGCTCAATGTCAAGGTAGTCAGCCATCCCTGTCATTGAGAACAGCTCCATAATTGTGTTGCTTACATTGACAATTTTAAGATTTCCGCCCTTGCTTTTTAGGTTTTTATAAAGTGCAAGAATAACCCTTAGTCCCGAGCTTGAAATGTACTCAAGTTCTTTAAGGTTGAGAGTTACGGTTTCAACCTCGTCAAAATCAATGCTCTTTGCCTCGTCATCAAGCTGCGGTGCTGTCATTGTGTCAAGACGGCCCTTGAGTGTGATAATAACATTCTGATTGCTTATAGCCTTATTGATTTCCATAGTTAGTTCCTCCAATAAATTTTATTCTTAATTTCAATCGTTCAACATTTCCATTATAGTGTCAATACCGTGACAAAATACTGACAATCGGATTATTATAACCTGATTTTGAAAACATTGTATTATTCGGTTTTGAATTTTGAGTGATGAATAATTGATTCTTTAAATTAGAAATTCTTTGTAATTGTAAAAATGTTTTTGCCGTTAGATCTGTCATAGGAAAGAGCGTCGGAAAGTTTCTTTGTCATAAAAATTCCCAGACCGCCGATGCTTCGTTCCTCAAGCGGAGCGTGAATGTTCGGCTCTGCAATTTCAAGCGGATTAAATTTTTTCCCGCTGTCAATGAATTTTACAACAATGCTGTCTGAAAGTTTGCTAACTTCAATTTCAGCCTTGCCGACATTTTCACCGTAAGCATAGTTGCAGATGTTTACAAACACTTCCTCGCAAATCAGTTCAAGTTCAAAAACAAGCTTACCGTGTGCATTTTCACCAAGCATTTTTGTCACAAATTCTATAACATTCGGCAGATTTTCCTTAACGGCATCAACGCAAACGGTTGGCATAATTCTCACTCACTTTCAAAACACCTGTTTCAACATAATGTACAGTTTTATACAGGTACTTAAATATGAAAATTATACAACATTTTGAAGAAGAAATCTATAGAATTTGAAAAAATATTGCTAAATTGTGAAAATATTTTAATTAATTGCGTTTGCACCGCATTTTTGAAAAAACAAAACCGCACAAAACAAAAATCAGTTTTGCACGGTTTTGTAGTTTTTATTTACTTTTTTCAATTTCCCTATTAATTTCGTCAAGTGATAATCCATATTATAAAACCTGAAAAAGCAAAAATCAATAATAGCCTAAAATTAGTTTCTAAATTTGGCATTACTCACAAAGAAAAGAGGTAAGTTTTGTTGCACTTTACCTTTTTGAAAAGCGGCTGTAAATTTGTGTAATATATTATTTACTTTTGCCGAGTTAAATATTATAATAAAAAGTATGCTTGCAAAATATATCTGCAATATTTTGTAAAAAATGAATTTAAAGTATGGAGTTAAAAATGGGTGGGAAAAATTTAATAAAATCTAACCGAAAGGTTATTCTTGAGGGAATGCGTGACGGTATTCCGATTGGACTCGGCTACCTTGCCGTTTCGTTTTCACTCGGCATTGCCGCAAAAACTGCGGGACTTAATGCGTTTCAAAGCTTTCTTGCAAGCCTTTTGTGTAACGCATCGGCAGGTGAATATTCGGGCTTTACCGTAATTGCGGCTGATTCGTCATATTTTGTAATTGCGCTTGCAACCCTTGTTGCCAACGCAAGATATCTTCTTATGAGCTGTGCGTTAAGTCAGCGTATTTCAAAGGACACCTCGATTATCCACAGGCTGTTGCTCGGATTTTTTGTTACAGACGAATTTTTCGGAATTTCAATTTCACGGTCGGGCAAGCTGAATCCTTTTTATACCTACGGTGCAATTCTCATAGGCTGCCCGTGTTGGGCATTCGGCAGTATGCTCGGAACAATTGCAGGCAATCTGTTGCCTCTTCGTATTGTCAGCGCACTAAGCGTTGCACTTTTCGGAATGTTCCTTGCAATCATCGTTCCGCCGTCAAGAAAGAACAAAACACTTCTCGGAATTGTACTTGTCAGCTTTGCGGCAAGTTTTGCATTTGCATATCTTCCCGTCATCAATCAGATTGACGAGGGTACACGCACAATTATTCTTACAATCGTAATTTCGGCAGCGGCGGCATTGCTGTTCCCTGTCAAAGAAGAGGAGGAGAACGAAAATGTCGCATAATCCCTATATATACATACTTATTATGGCGGCTGTAACATTCGCAATCCGTGTTCTTCCGCTTACACTTGTTAAAAAGCAGTTTACAAACACATTTGTGCGTTCGTTTCTCTACTATGTGCCGTATGTAACGCTTTCGGTAATGACATTTCCGGCAATAATCAACGCAACTCACAGTCCGATTGCAGGCATAGCAGCCTTTGCGGCAGGACTTGTAGCGGCATGGTTCAACGCAGGTCTTTTCAAGGTTTCATGCGTATGCTGTGCGGTTGTGTTCATTCTCGAATTTTTTGTGTGACATTTTTGACGCATAGCCTGTTGTTTAATTAGTTTGGGAAGTTTTGATTAACTGAAAGGATTTTTAAAATGAAGTTTTTGCATATTTCGGATTTGCATATTGGAAAATATGTGAACGGCTACAGAATGCTTGATGATCAACGCTATATGCTTGAGCGGATTGTTGAGATTATAAAAGAGAAAAATCCCGACGCTTTGCTGATTGCAGGAGATATTTATGACAAGTCTTTGCCGTCTGCCGAGGCAGTTGAATTGTTCGACAGCTTTATGACTGAAATTGCAGGGCTTCACGGCAAAACAGGGTTGAAAACCTTTGTAATCAGCGGCAATCACGATTCGCCCGAAAGAATCGGTTATTTCAACAAGCTGATTGAACTCAACGGAATTTTTACCGACGGTGTGTTTGAAGGTGTTGCAAGAAAAAATACTGTTGAATGTGACGGAGAAAAGGTTAATATTTTCTCGTTGCCGTTTATCCGTCCGTCATTTGTGCGCAAGGTATATCCCGAAGAATCGGCTAAAATTACCGACTATACAACTGCTGTCAGGGTTGTGCTTGAACATTCCGATATCAATGCCGATGAAACCAATATTTTGATTGCTCACCAGTTTGTAACGGGCAGTGAAACCTCGGGTTCGGAGTCAAGCCTCGGTACGCTTGATAATGTTGAGCCGTATGTTTTTGAACCGTTCGATTATGTTGCACTCGGTCATATTCACGGCAAGCAGATTATGGGCAAAAACAAAAATATTGCTTATTGCGGTTCGCCGATAAAATATTCAAAAACTGAATGTCGCAACAAAAAATGTGTGATTTTCGGCGAGCTTTCAAACGGAAATTTAAATCTTGAAGAAATTCCCGTACATCCGTTGCATGATATGAGAATCATAAAAGGAACTCTGCGTGAACTTGCAGAAAATCCGATATCCGACACATATGACGACAAAACCGATGATTATGTTTTTGCCGAGCTTACGGACGAAAATCCCGTTACCAATGCATTTTCAACGCTTGAAAATATTTATCCCAACATTATGGGACTTGAATATGTCAACAGAAAAAAGAGCATTGAAATGACTCCCGAAATGTACGGTAAAACAGATGGCAAGAGCAATATTGAACTATTTTCGGATTTCTATAAAATGCAGAACGGAAAAGAGATTGAACCCGAATCCGTAAAAATTATTGAGAGAATTTTCAAAGAAATCGGAGGTGTAAACGATGAAACCGATTAAACTGAAAATGAGCGCTTTCGGACCGTATGCCGATGTTGAAACGGTCGATTTTTCGGCATTTGACGGCAAAGGGCTTTTCCTCATAACAGGCACAACGGGCGCAGGAAAGACAACAATTTTCGATGCAATCTGCTTTGCACTTTTCGGTGAAACAAGCGGTTCTTCACGAAACGGCGAAATGCTCCGCAGTAACTTTGCAAAACCACTCACACGCACCTATGTTGAGCTTGACTTTGAACACAGGGGAAAGAAGTACCGCATCATCAGAACCACCTCGAATGAGGTCGCAAAAAAGCGTGGAACAGGCAGTAAAATTGAGGGTGCGTCAGCAGAGCTTACGGGTGATGACATTACAACTCCGCTCACAAAAACGGGCGAGGTCAATAATAAAATCAGCGAAATTATCGGCTTGAAATGTGATGAGTACCGCCAGATTGCAATGCTTGCACAGGGCGAATTCAAAAAGTTCATTGAGTCGGGAAGTGAAAAGCGAAGCGAGATTTTTCGCAAAATTTTTCACACGGACATCTACAAAGAATTTCAGGATAAATTGAAAACAGAGTCAGCCGAAAAGCTTGAAGAAAAGAAAAAAGTCTGCGAACTTATCAAGTCAAAAACCGTTGCCGTTGAAATTCCCGATGATGACAGCTTTGCCGAAATCAGCGAAAAAATCAGCCTTTATACCGACAGAACAGACCTTACGGTAATTGATATTGAGCAATTTCTTTTGCACCTATCGGTACTTTCCGAGATGCAGAAAAAGGACAATGCAGAAATTGAAAAAAAGCGAAAAGAGCTTGAAAAGACAATTCTTGAGGAAGAAAAGAAAAAGGCTCTTGCAGTTGAAATTAATAATAAATTCGATACTCTTGATACCGAAAAGCTCCGCCTCGAACAGCTTTTGCAGAGCAAACCGCATTACGATGAAATGCTCAAAAAAGCTGAGAATGACGAAAAAATACTGCACTCCGTAAAGCCAAAATATGACAGCTTTGCCGAGTCACGGACAAGATATGATTCGGCACTCAAAAACTGTAAAAATGCGGAAATAAACAGAAAATCCGCCGAAGAAAATTTGAAATTAAAACAGAATGTTTTTGCCGAGAAAAAGTCGCTTGAGGGCAAAATCGCAACGCTAAACGAGGAATCGGGAAAACTCCGTGCAAAGGAAGATACTTACAGAAAATATTTTAACCTTACGGCAAATTTGAGTGTATATGAATCGGTTTTGCAAAATTCCGAAAAAGAAATTTCAAACAACAGAAAATCTTATTCGGATACGGAGAATCTAAAGACAAAAGCGGAAAAATTTATCTCAGAAAACAGCGACACGGAGCAGAAAATCTTTGACGCCAAGAGCAAAATAACCGCATTGAAAGACAAATCAGGCAAGGCTGAAAGGCTTTCTGCGGAATATCAAAATCTCGCAAAAATCAATGCAAAGTTGACTAATGTAAAAGCAGAATGTGCAGACCTCGCAAAGTCGGCAACGGCACTCAACAACGAGTACAACGAACAGCACAACATTTATATAATGAATATGGCAGGCGTGCTTGCCGACACACTCGAAGATGAAAAACCGTGTCCCGTCTGCGGTTCATTGCATCATCCTAATCCGGCAAAACACAGCGAAAATGCCCCCGACAAGGATACGCTTGATGCTTTGAAGGCAAGGTGTGAAGTTGCTGAAAGCGCCGTTCATAAAAAGTCAAATGAGGTCACAAGGCTTGAAACGGAATCAGAATCCGCAAAAACAAATGTCACGGAATTTGCGAATGCACTTGAGGTTGATGCCGAAACACTTTCAGCCGAAATGATTTCACAGCTTTTGTCGGAACAAAACAAGCAATTAAAAGCACTTGAAAACGAAGCTTCTGACCTTGAAAAAGTCAGAGAACAGCGTGAGGTCTGCAAGGCTGAAATCTCAAGGTTTGATGAAAAGCTTAAAAAGCTTGACCTTGTTCATACCGAATTAATCCGCAAAAATGCTGACGCAAAAAGCAAATATAATTCCGCAAAAGAAGAAACTGAGAGTCTTAAAGCGGAGATAAAATACTCATCGGTTGAAGAACTGTTGAATGCTGCAAAGGCTTGTGCCGACAAGGCAGAGCAGATTAAGTCGGAAATCGACCTTGCACAAAGCGAGCTTTCAAATGCAAAGTCAGATTTTGACGGCAAGGTTTCTGCTGAAAACGAAACTGCAAAACAGCTGAAAAGTTTTGAATCTGAACTTGAAAACAAAAAATCGGAGCTTGATATTGTTCTTTCAGAGAATAATATCTTGGAATGTCCCGATTTTAATTTGTTGACCGAAGATTCCATAAAAGAATTAAAACGAGAGGCAGAAACCTTTACCGATTCTCTGAAAAAATCTCGGGCAACGGTTGAAGCCTGTGAAAAATCAGTTGAAGGAAAGCAAAGGGAAGATGTCCTTAAAATCAATGAACTGATTGATAGCTATACTTCTGAAAAGGAAAAATGGGACAATCTTTATACCGCAGGCGACAGAAGTCTTCACAATAATCTAAACATTTACAACAGCGTTGAAAAGCTGAAAAATGACTTTGAAGAAAAGCTCAGAATAGCAGATGTTTACGAAAATCTCAAGAAAACCGCCAACGGTGAAATTGTTTCCGATAACAGCAAAATCACCTTTGAACGCTACATTATGGGTTCGTATTTTGAACAGGTTTTGTACTATGCTAATCTGCGTTTTTCAAAAATGACGGGCGGTCGCTATGAAATTATCCGTGGCGAAAGCCGTGACAAGCGAATCAGCGCAGGACTTGAAATCAGCGTTCGTGATAATTTTAACAACAAGGAAAGGGATATTTCATCTCTTTCGGGCGGAGAATCTTTTCAGGCGTCACTTGCGCTTGCACTCGGACTTTCCGACATTATTCAGCAGAGAAACGGCGGAATCAGACTTGATTCAATCTTTATTGACGAGGGATTCGGTTCACTTGACAATGACAGCCTTGCATCTGCAATTGAAACGCTGAATGACCTTACAGGCAACGGCAACCGCCTTGTGGGTATCATTTCCCACATAAGCGAGCTGAAAAACAGCATAGGCAACAAAATCGAGGTTGTCGGCACAAAGTCGGGCAGTTCAATAAAAATTATTACAGATTAACATATCATATTATGCAGCGGAGCAGAGATTTTCTGTTCCGCTATTGTATTTTAAAATTTGTTGTGCTACAATGTAGTTAGCAAAGACTAACTACAAGGAGGTCAATATGCTTTTAAACGGACTGATTATAATTTTAATACCGTTTCTCGGAACATCGCTCGGCTCAGCCGTTGTACTTTTTTCAAAAGGAGAGCTCAATCAAAAGCTGCAAAAATTTCTGCTCGGATTTGCATCGGGAGTTATGATTGCGGCATCAATATGGTCGTTGTTGATTCCCTCAATTGAAATGGCAGAAAGTCAGAACATAGTTGCGTGGATTCCTGCGACAGTCGGATTTTTGCTCGGAATTGGATTTTTGCTTTTGCTCGACAGCGTTATACCGCATATGCACCTTGACAGCGACAATCCCGAGGGCGTTCGTTCAAGCCTTTCAAAGAACACTATGCTCGTTCTTGCCGTTACCTTGCACAATATCCCGGAGGGAATGGCAGTAGGTGTAACATTTGTCGGAGCAATTTCGGATAATACGGGAATAACCGTTGCAGGCGCATTGGCTCTTGCGGTAGGTATTGCAATACAGAATTTTCCCGAGGGGGCAATAATTTCACTTCCGCTCCATGCAGGCGGAGCGTCACGCAAAAAGTCATGCTTTCTCGGAATTATGTCGGGAGTTGTAGAGCCTATCGGTGCTGTACTTACGGTGATTTTTGCAGGAATAGCAGTTCCGCTGTTGCCGTATCTTCTCTCATTTGCCGCAGGAGCAATGATATATGTTGTAACCGAAGAGCTTATTCCGGAATCACAAAACGGTAAACATTCCAACATCGGAACAATCGGTGTTGCAATAGGATTTACGCTGATGATGGTTCTTGATGTTGCTCTCGGATAAATTTTTTATAAAATCGGAAAATTTCACTTTGCAAATTCTTGACAAATTTGTCATATATTATATAATTAATGGTAAAGTTGTTGTGTAAAACAACTTGAATATATGTACATTTGTGCATATGAGCGTTAAAGGAGGACTTTATATGTTGAAAGTATTCAAGAACGAAAAATTATGGTGTGCAGCTGCAGGCGCAGCAGCAGTAATCGTAGGCAAAAAGATACTTAAAGCAGATAAAACCCGCAGTCTTGCAGTTACAGGTCTTGCAAAGGGTATGAAGCTTCAGAAAGATGCAAAGGCAGCTTTCCAGAATATGAAGGATGAAGCTTCGGATATCTGCTATGATGCTAAAACAGAGGCAGGTATTCACGAAGATGCTGCCGCTGAAGAAGTGACAGAATAATGAAATTTAAAATTGTCTATGACAAGCCGCAGAGAATTCGTTTTCGCTGCGGCGCATATGCATTTGATAAGGAGTATGAGGGGGCAATCTATAATCTTGTGACCGCATCTCCTTATGTGAATTCGGCACAGGTAAGTTCTGCAAACGGCGGTATTCTTGTCAATTACACAAAGGGCAGCAGAAGTAAAATTATCGACCTTGTAAGAACTATTAATGTAAAAACTCTTAAAAAGAATGAACCGAGTGCAGAATTTGGAATTCAGAAGATTGACAGCGATTTTCATGACAATCTTTTCACTCTTGTTGCAAAGCACTATCTTTCAAAGATGTTCCTTCCTGCTCCGATAAGAACGGCAATCACTCTTTACAGAAGTGCAAAATATATTAAAAAGGCTCTCAAAACTCTTTGGAACGGTAAACTTACCGTAGATGTGCTTGACGGTGCATCTGTTGTGGCATGCTTGTGTCAACGCAAGTTCAAAACAGCCGCAACGGTTATGTTTATGCTCAGAATATCGGGCTTGCTTGAAGAATATACTCACGCAAGGACAAAGGCGGTTCTCACAGACAGCCTTGCAATCAAGACCGATAAAGTATGGCTTGTTACAGATGACGGTGATGTTCTCATTCCGATTGAGGATCTGCGTGTCGGCGACAAAATCCGTGTTCAGACAGGCAAGGTTATTCCTGTTGACGGTGTTGTTGCAGACGGTGAGGCAACCGTAAACGAGTCGTCAATGACAGGCGAGCCGTTGCCTGTATTAAAGCGTGAGGGAATTTCCGTTTATGCAGGTACGGTAATCGAAGAGGGCAGTATTGTTGTAACAGTCCGTCAGCTTGCGTCAAATACTAAAATCAGCAAGATTATTGAGCTTATCGGCAATTCCGAGGAACTCAAGGCAGGTGTTCAGAGCCGTGCCGAAGCTCTTGCCGACAGAATTGTTCCGTTCAGCTTTATCGGATTTTTTGCAACTCTTATCTTCACAAAAAACATCACAAGGGCAGTTTCACTTCTTATGGTTGACTACTCCTGTGCAATCAAGCTGTCAACCCCTATTGCCGTAATTTCGGCTGTAAAAGAGGCGGCTGACAACGATATTACAATCAAGGGCGGAAAGTATCTTGAGGCTTTTGCAAATGCTGACACAATCGTGTTTGACAAGACAGGTACTCTCACAAACGCAGAGCCTGTTCTTGAAAAGGTTGTTGCATTCGGCAATTATACAGAGGACGAGGTTCTCAGAATCTCAGCCTGTCTTGAGGAGCATTTTCCGCACAGCGTAGCAAATGCCGTTGTAATCGGTGCTGAAAAACGAGGAATTTCTCACTCCGAGGAGCATACCGAGGTTGAGTATGTTGTTGCCCACGGTATTGCAACAACACTTCACGGTAAGCGTGCAATAATCGGCAGTAAGCATTTTGTTGTTGAGGACGAGAATGTTACCGTTACAAAGGAACAGCAGAATATTATTGACGAAAAGTCCGGCTCATGTTCCGTGCTTTACCTTGCAATCGGCGGTGAACTTTCGGGTGCATTGTGCATCAGCGATCCGCCTCGAAAAGAAGCAAAACAGGCAATTGATATGCTCAAAAAACAGGGCATAAAGAATGTTGTTATGCTCACGGGCGACAGCTACAGAGCCGCAAAGGCGACTGCCGCAATGCTCGGAATTACCGACTATAAGTGTCAGGTTCTCCCCGAGGACAAGCACAGATATGTTGAAGAAATGAAGCAGAACGGTCAGAAGGTAATTATGGTCGGTGACGGTATCAACGATACTCCGGCACTTGCCGCCGCAAATGTTTCGGTTGCAATGAACGATGCGTCCGACATTGCCCGTGAAACTGCGGATATTACCATAAAAGGCTCTGATTTGCGTGCGCTTGTGCGTGTTCGCAAGTTGAGCAAAGACCTTATGAAACGAATCAACAAAAACTATCGTTTCATAATTGCTTTCAATTCGGCACTTTTGCTTTCAGGCTTTATGGGCGTTATTCAGCCGTCGGTTTCGGCATTTTTGCATAATGCGTCAACTATGATGATTTGTGCAAAGAGTATGACTCCGCTGACAAAGAAAAATGATAAAGGCAAAGCTTTGTCGCTCCCTGAAAAAGCAGAGCAGTAATTTTAGTGAATATTTATAAGTAAATATTTCAAAAAATAACCGCTGTCAGGTTTAATCCCGACAGCGGTTTTGTGCTTGATTAAGCGGATTTTTTCACTTTAACATACGCATAGATGTAGGCAACGGCAATGCTTATCAGAAGAATTGCAACCATAATAAATGTTGAATTGATTCCCTTTATGAATGAGCTTTCAATGATTGTCAAAACTCCGGTAACTACAAAGGCAATTCCGCCGGCTCGGTTTGATTCATACCACGCCAAGTCACTGCTTTGAGTCCATGAGGTTTTTACTCCGATAAACGAATTTCGTTTTGTTTTCGGAAGAAAGTTGCCTGCAATAATCAACATCAAACCCATAACCGTATTTATAATGAACGGCACATTATCTGTAAAAGTTGTGCTGTCGGGCTTTAATATTGCCAGAATAAGAAACATCAATTGAAGAATATTGAAAGCCGCAATAATTGATGTCACAAGTATCGCAGTGATTTTTACATTGTTATTTATCTTTTCAACGCTGTTTGTGCTGTATTTAGTATATATTTTGGTATACACCATGTAAAATGCATACATAAACAGAATGATTGCAGGGAAAATGAAGTTTTCGTATTTTGAACCGTAACGGTCAACAGCACCGCTTGCGTTGTAGTGCATGGGAACGGTGTCATTCATAAAGAATAAAAATACGGAAGTAAGCAAAGTGGGCAATATGGAAAGTGCAAGCATAATTTTATTCAGCTTTTTCATAAAATCAACTCCTAAAATTGTTTAAGCCACATTATGAGTTCGTCAAACAGGGTTGTGTTAAGCTCATAATAAACATAATTTTTTTCTTTTGATTCAATCACCAGGTCGTTTTTCTTCAACAGATTGAGGTGATATGAAAGCGATGCAGGTGAAATTCCAAGTTCTTCGGCAATGTCGCCTGCAATCATTTTCTTGCCTTTCAGCATTGTCAGAATATTTCTTCTTATCGGATCTGAAAGTGCTTTAAGTGTACCGTTCAGTGACAAGCAGATACCTCCTCACAAAGTCCTATCACAGCTATTTAAAAAATATTTTAAATAGCTTGTAGCTTTATTATAGCCTAATTTACCGAAAAGTCAAGAACTATTTAAAAATATTTTTAAATAGCTTTAAAATACCTCTGACGAATATTGCAGAAAAAATAAAAATTTCTCTTGATTTTCTTTGTTGAGTGGTATATAATAATACTCGGTTAGCAGAGGCTAACTCTTTTGAATAAATCATGTGGACTTCCCTTGCGGGTACCGAAAGCCTTTACTCGGGAGGATGTGCTTACCTCCCGAGAGGGTGTTTCAAAATCAGTTGAAAGTATTAATACAGTAATTAACGATACAGCAGTCGGTATGGACGCTTTCAATGTTAAAAAAGATTGATTAATAAGACAGTTTGTTTTCATAAATATTTTCTCTAATGTTACAGGGCAGAGTCGTTTTTTCGGCTCTGTTTTGTTTTTGCTGAAAACTCAGAATAACAAAATATTGACAATTTGCAAATTTTCATCAAAACGGTTGTGTTCTTGAAACAGTCAATAATAATCGGATAATGTGAAATACTTATTATTTGGTTATAAAATTATGCTGTAATAAAATAGGACAAAATCAATACTGTGCATTGTGTAAAGTTTTTTCAAAACAAAAGCGTCTTTATTTCGTCATTCCTATACATTTACATTCACAAATCGCTGTGCTATAATCTAGTGCGGTACTTCTTAGGATTTCAGTCTAATGACTGAAATCCCGAGGGGATATCGCTCCTTTGCACAGATTGCAATCTGTTTGCTATATACAACATACTCTGTATTTGAACAATCAAAATCAGAGTGTTGCCAAGACTTAAATTTAAACGAAAAAGATATTAAAAACATAAAAATTTTTGATAAGAAGTGTGAATGTTATGAATGGTTCAAAATCTGTTAGAAATCTGACTCAGGGAAAAATTTCAAGTCAGATTTTATTTTTTGCAATTCCCGTAATAATCGGCAACCTTTTACAGGAGCTTTACAATGTTGTCGATACGCTGATTGTCGGTCAGACGCTCGGTGAAATCAAGCTTGCGGCTGTCGGTTCAACGAGTTCGCTCAACTTTTTTGCACTCGGATTTTTCATAGGACTTTCCGCCGGCTGTTCGGTAATCACTTCACAGCATTTCGGTGCAAACGATATGGAACGGGTGAAAAAGAGCGTTGCCGCCCACATAATAATTGGCGTTGTGTCGGCTGTTGTGCTTACTGTTTCGTTTGTACTTCTTGTTAATCCGCTGCTTACAATGCTCGGAACAACCTCGGATACATTCGAGTATGCAAGCAGATATCTTACAATAATTTACCTCGGAATCCCCGCAACAATGCTCTACAACCTTACGGCATCACTTCTGCGTTCGGTTGGTGACAGCAAAACTCCGCTTTATCTGTTGCTCTTTTCATCCGTAATGAATGTGGGACTTGACCTGTTATTTATCATAGTGTTCAGGTGGGATGTTTCAGGTGCGGCAATTGCAACGGTAATCTCTCAGCTTGTGTCGGCAGTTCTCTGTTGTGTGTACATTTTTTTCAAGGTGAAAATGCTCTTGCCGAACAGAAACAGCTTTAAAAATTTGACTTCAACTGTACGGGACGAGCTAAAAGTCGGTTTCCCGATGGGACTTCAAAACTCAGTAATTTCAATCGGAATGATGGTTTTGCAGTATTTCGTAAATCAGTTCGGTTCATATGCCGTTGCCGCCTACACAATCGGCAACCGCGTTCAGCTCCTCATCCAGAATCCGATGAACTCAATGAGTACGGTTATCGCAACATTTGCTGGTCAGAACGAGGGCGCAGGAAGATATGACAGAATCAAAAAAGGCGTCAATTTTTGCCTGTTGACCTGTATTGCATATTCAATTGTAATAGGTGCGGTTTCAATGATTTTTGCTCAGCCGATAACAGGAATCTTCACAAGCGGAAGCTCACAGCAGACTATTGATTATTCCGTTCAGTTTATGTTCTGGAACTGCCCGTTTGAGTGGTCACTTGCAATGCTGTTTATATACCGTGGAACAATTCAGGGACTTAAAAACGGCATTGTGCCTATGATCGGTTCGCTTATCGAAGTTGTTATGCGAATTATGACGCCCGTCATTTTCAGTTCTGTAATAGGTTACGCATCAATCTGTGTTGCCGGTCCTGCCGCATGGACAGGAAGTATGCTCCTTATGATTGCGGTTTATTATGTTAAAATAAGAAAACTTTCAAAGACGAAAACTGTTGTGGCAAATTAATCCTTTATGTGGTATAATATTCCCTGTGATTATAATAACGAAAGGGATTTTTATGATTTGCTTTAAAAAAGTCACAAAACAACTTGATGATTATAAATCTGTAAAAGAATTATACCTTTCCGCATTTCCGGCCGTTGAGAGAGTACCGTTTTGGCTTTTGATGAAAAAATCAAAGAATGATGGTGCAGATTTCTACGCAATTTATGATGAAGAAAAGTGGATTGGACTTATCTATGCAATCACGGACGGCGAAGTTGTCTATGTGTACTACTATGCAATTTCCGAAAAGGAGAGGGGACACGGAATCGGAGTTGCCGTGCTTGATGAATTTAAAAATTTGTATAAGGGCAAAAGAATTTTTCTTGCAATTGAACAGCTTGAAGAAGAAAATGCCCCCAATCAAAAACAGCGAATGAGTCGTTATAAATTCTATCAGCGCTGCGGATTTTTAAGGCTGAATGCAAAGATTGTTGAGGCGAAAATAACATTTGATGTTATGGCATACGGCGGTGAAGTCAACCCCGAAAGCTATAACAAAATGATGAAAAAATATCTCGGCAAAATTATGTCGCACTTCATCAAAACAGAAATGAAGGGCAGCGGAAAATATTTTGAATAATAAAAACACCGACAGGTTAGCTTTTGGCTTGAATCTGTCGGTGTTTTTTTTATAAGATATATTATTTTGTACAGCGGTTGCCGGATGTTATGGATTTGCGGGCGTTGATTTTATTGCCGACAAATTCGAAGAGTTTAAGTCTTAAAAGCTCAATTACGCAACAGCCTGCGAATATGAGGAGGACTGTTATAATTACAATCGGAATGTAAATCAGGGTGTCATAGAGGTGCTTATTGCTGAAGTTTGCAACATTCCACAGACAATCACGAACATACGGATTTTCGTGGATTGCATATATACCGAGCGTTGTGCCGGCTACTGTATTGACAAATTTTGAGCTGAAATTGAAATCTCTGAAAAAGAGAACCAACATCGCCGATTCGGCGAGGACAATCGGGTTGTTGAACATACCGAATGCCGGCTTGTATTGTGGAAAAACAGATGCCAATACAAAATCTAATACGCAAAGGCCGACGAAAATGCCGAGATAGCGGAAATTCGGTTTTCTTTTCTCAAGCGGTTTCTGCTTTACAAACAACCTCAGATAACCGCCGATTATGTACATCAAAAGGAATCCGCCAAGACTTTTGCCCATATAAGGATCAAGTATTTTGTTGACGCTGATCACATTGTTTATTCCGTGAATTTCCGCAAGCGTTGACCATAGACTTACTGCCACAAAAACAATTCCCATAAAGTAGAGGTAATGTTTTTTAGAAAGTGACGCAAGCATTTTGTTGAGAAATGGGCTGAGCAGAAGAATAATCAAATAATTGCTCAGAAAATACCAAGTTCGTGACATTAGCGGAGTGAACGCCTTTATAACTGAATTTATATTTATGAGCGACGGATCGCTTATGAAGAAAATTATCGAAAGTATAATCGAGTAAAAAATCATTGCACCGTAGATTTTTCCGCCACGCCGTATGGTCTTTTTTATATCAAACTGCGAGGTTATCATGAAGTAGCCGCTTATCATAATAAACACATCAACAGGGGTTCTGCATAATGACCATACAAATGTCACCAATATACCGTCAATATCGCCTGCGGCCTTTGATGCGTCATGAAGTAATCCGTACTGATACGCATGCAAAAAAATTATCTGTATCATTGCAATAATTCGCAGTAACTCAATACCGGACTGTCGTTTGGTTTTGCTCATTTTTAAATCCTCCGTAAACGGAAATCCCAAAAAGTAGGGGATTTGTGTCTGTCAATTTCTGACAGGAACTTCGTTTTCTTAACAATTTTCGTAAAATTTGCAACATTGCTACAAATACCAATTATACCATAATTTGCCTGTTATAACAATTTATGCGGTGTAGTATTTCAAGAGAAAAACAAGTAATTTTTAAACAATATATACAAAATTTGTACATATGTACAAAAAGCAATAAAAGTATATTGAGTTTGAGGAGTATTGGCAAAACAAAAACGGTCAGCGAAAAACTGACCGTTTAAATATTATTTTAATTTGTCTTTGTTAACCTGTTGCTGATACTTGATGATTTCGTTGTAAATTCTTTCACAGTTGTTGTGATCGTCAAACTGATAGAAATCT
This sequence comes from Ruminococcoides sp., assembly GCF_057037865.1. NCBI lineage: Bacteria > Bacillati > Bacillota > Clostridia > Eubacteriales > Oscillospiraceae > Ruminococcoides > Ruminococcoides sp. The sequence continues at coordinate 98,866 of NZ_DBLZMS010000001.1, read as the reverse complement.
TCAACTCTTTCAACATACTTTGGCTTCATTTTACAGCCGTTTTCCATATACTCGCAGAGCAGGTCAACAAGCTGGTCGCTTTCGGTACAAATTTCTCCGAATCCCATTGTATCATAGAAGAATCCGCCGTCATCATAGTGCGCAGGAAGCTGTGACGGATGGAAATATACAAGCGGTTTTTTCATATAAGCAAAGTCAAACTGAACGCCCGAATAGTCTGTTACCATAAGGCTTGACTCCTGAAAAGCTGTTTCGTAGTTGAAATCGCCAACCGATGAAACAACCTCAACATACGGATCGGGGATAAAGTCGTTAACCTGTGAGCTTAAAATCGGATGAAGAACATACTTAATCTTGTAGCCTGTACGCTTTGCCGTATCAATCAACTTTTTATTATTGATAAGGTCGTTGTAGATTTTATAATAGGTTGTGTGCTTGAATTCGGGATTGTAAGCTCTCTGTTCACCCTCGCTTGTTGTAACAGGCATTGCATTGTACATACGCCAGGTGGGTGAAAGCAGAATCTGCTTTTTATCGTTATTGATAAGTCCGTCATATCTGCCGATGCCTGTCATCTTGAGAATGTCAAAATCCTGATAGTTGTAAACATGGTTGCTCAGGTTTTTGTACTCATACTTTGACGCAAGGAAGTACATCTGTGTGTTGTCAACAATTCTCTGCTGAGCCATTGCACACTTCTGAACCGAAAGTCCGTGCTGTAAGCACATTGAAGGAAAGTTGCACAAACCTCTGATGAATCTTGAACGATCCATACTGTAGCCGTTGAACGGAAATACATTTGAGTTTGTAATGAGCGCAATATCGGTATTGAGGAACAGCATTTTGTGCTTGAATGAACGGTTCTTGACAGGCTTGAGTCCGTCAGCCTTTAGTCTCTTGTAATCGGAGGTGTTTTTGTCAATGATATAGTATCTTGAAATGCCGTCCTTTTTGTCTGCACAATATCTGTAAAGATATTCACAGCTGTCACCGCCCTTGTACAGCTTATCGTACATGAGCCAGATTTTCTTGTTCTTGAAGAAAGGTCTTGTAAGCCAATACTGAATTCTTGTAATGAAGCTGCGTTTACTCTCCATGAAAACATATGGGAGGAACTTGAGTTCTCTCTTGAATGTATCCATAGCAGATGCGTGGCAGATTACAATTGTGCTTGAGTTGTCAATATAGGCAACATACTTGTTGAATCTCCAGTAGGAGTTCTTTGGCTTGATTGTAAACTTAGACCAATGGTGCAGGAATGAAAGCTTGAGCGGAATAATTGAATCCTTGTATCTTGCAAAGAATGCAACCGTCTGCTGAGGATTTTCGGGATCAAGCTCAAGCTCAAGGTGGAAGGTGAATTTCTTGTACGCACTGATGCCGAAATATTTTGTCAGAGAATAACGGTCTGTGTTTGTAAGAACCTGTCTTTTGTCGCCAAACTGAACATAAAGCTCAAAATCTTCAAGGTCAAAAACCTGTCTGAACGAGCCGTCAATAACAAGCTTGCCGTCACGGTAGTCCATAACATGCATACCGACTCTCTGGTCTGTAAGCTTAGAAATATAGACATTGTTGCAGTTGAGGTAAACCTCTTTTTTGCCCTCGGAATATTCAAAAGGCATATCCTTGAAAACACAATTGTGCTTTATCATATAGAACATCTCGGCGGCTTCCTCACTGTAGCCGAGAGAAACATACTTGTCTTTGTTAAGAACAAAACCGTCATTTGCAAACTTAAAACATTCTCTTGCTGTTTCAAAGAAAACCGCAAGCTCTTCATCGTTCATATTACGCTTGTTACGGTTGTTCATATTTGCAAGGAACTTTGTTGTAATATTGAAAACAATATAGAACTGAATAAACAGCGGAATATTTCCGTCCCTGTCCTTGCTGTCATTGATGAGAGGCTTTAAGAAGTTGTTAAGCGAATCTGTGTACCAGTCCTTGTAGTTTGTGGGAACATAGTACATAAAGTCATCGCTTACAGGCATAAAGTAGTCAAATTCAATCTCATCAAGATATACATACTCCGGATAATCAAGCTGAATTCTGAGTGCAAAATCGTCTGCACTTTCGTACTTGAGCTTGTTGTTCATTTTGTATGATTTGAAAATTTCAGTTCTGTAAAAAGTACCCGTAAGCTCAAGATTGATGAGGTTGGGATTATCAAAAAGGCTGACAACGCTTGATTCAAGCTGACCTTTGTTAAGTCTAAATTCCTTTTTCTCTCTGAAAACAGGGTTTACGCAAAATCTGTGACCGGCAACAAAAGGAATTTTTTCATTTTTGTCGAACACCTTAATGCAGCTTTCAAAATAGTTATCGCTGAAAGTGTCGCCGCAATTGCACACCGTGATATATTTGCCTGTTGCTTTTGACGCAGCAAGGTTGCAGGCATCGGCAAAGCTTTTAACCGACTTTGCATAAATCACCTTGCACATTGACATACTGCCACTTGCAATTTTGCCTGAAGTTTTGTCTGTTGCGTCAACAATAAGCACTTCAATGTTCTCTTGATTAATATTCTTTTGCTCGGATATTGATGACAGAGTATCTATTAATTTGTTATTGCTCTCAAGAAAGGGGACAATAACAGAAACAATTATACCGCTCATAGTACCTCCAGAAAAAAATTATCTCATTAGATTATACCACAGTTAGTGAAAAATGCAAACTTTTCTTTGATATTGTATGTCGCAAATTTGCGGAAAACAAGGTAATATGTTGAAATTTTAATAAGCAGTAATAAAAAACAGGCGACAGTCCGAAAACTGCCGCCCGTCAATTGTAATAAAATTAAAAGCTGTCGTCATAAACGGCACGGCAACCGCCGATGAATTTAGGACGGGTTCTTGCGGCAAGCAGAATTGCCTGTCCGATATGGTCAATGCCGAGTCTTACGGGTACGGCAACTCTTTTAAGGTGCATACCGATAAGTGTTCCGCCGATGTCAAGACCTGCGTCAGCCTTGATTTCTTCAAGCGCAACGGGATCTTTGAATGTTTTGTATGCTGTTGTGGCAAACGAACCGCCTGCCTTTGGCTGTGGAACAACATTCACGATTTCAGCGTTCGGAACAGCCTCTCGCTCAACGATGATTGCACGATTGAGGTGTTCACAGCATTGTGCGGCAAGATAAATTTTTCTTTCGCAAAGCACTTCGTATATACCCTTGAAAACAGCCTGAGCGGTTTCAAGACTTGAATTGTGTCCGATAGTTCCGCCTGCAACCTCGCTTGAAGAACAGCCGATTACAACAATACTGCCCTCTTTAAGCTTGGCTACATCGCAAAGCTCATTACAAGCCTGTTTTGCCTGAGCATAAATTTCTTCATACATATATGTCAACTCCTTGGTTATGTAAATTTTATTCTGATTATATTATACCATTCTTTTTGCAAAGTACAAGTTTTTAATGCAAATGACAGCAAAAGACATAGAAATGTTAAAATGGTTCTTGAAATTTTAGATATACAGGTGTATAATAAGGCAAATAGATTTATTCTGCAAGTGTTGAAGAAATTTAAGAGCTTTACAAAAATCTTATATAACAACATAAAACTGATAATTACTTTCGTTCATATTTACTCCCGAAAAGGTTTGCGGTCAATTTTGGTCGCAAGCCTTTTTGCTTTGTTTACATTAATTTTTTAATGTGGTAAAATAAATGTTGAAGGTTTCGGCAAAACGAAATTGCACAAGGTATTTTTTATATGATTGGAAGATGAAATTATGTGTGAAGTAACAATAAGACGGGCAAAATTTAAAGATATACCGCAACTTGACAAGCTCCTTTTTGAGGTTCACAAGATTCACAGCGATATCCGCCCCGACCTTTTTACAGTCGGTGAGAAGAAATACACAGACGAGGAGCTTGAGCGAATAATTGTTGATGAGCAAAAGCCGATTTTTGTTGCAGAACATAACGGAAAAGTAAAAGGATATGCTTTTTGTATTTTTAAGCAGGATCTTGAAAGCAAGTCGGTCACAAATATAAAAACCCTGTATATTGATGATTTGTGTGTTGACGAGGATACAAGAGGAATGCATATCGGCACAAAGCTGTATAACCATGTTATTGATTTTGCCCGAAAAAGCGGTTGTTATAATGTTACGCTAAATGTGTGGGCAGGCAATGACGGTGCAATGAAATTTTACGAGCGTATCGGTTTTAAGGTTCAAAAAATTGGTATGGAAACAATTCTCTAAAAGAAATATATAAATTTTCGGGTATGGTGATAAGATGAAAAAAATTGCAGTCGGTATTCTGGCTCATGTCGATTCGGGAAAGACTACGCTTTCAGAGGCTCTGATGTACTCCTCAGGCAACATAACAAAGCTTGGTCGGGTTGACCACAGGGATTCGTTTCTCGACACTTTTTCGCTTGAGCGTGACCGTGGAATTACAATTTTTTCAAAACAGGCGGTTATGAAGTACAACAACACGGAATTTACTCTGCTTGACACCCCCGGTCATGTTGATTTTTCGGCAGAAGCAGAGCGTACACTTCAGGTGCTTGACTACGCAATTCTTGTAATCAGCGGAACTGACGGCGTTCAAAGTCACACCTGCACACTTTGGAAGCTGCTCAAAAAGTACAATGTGCCGTGTTTTATCTTCGTCAACAAAATGGATCTTGACGGTGCGGACAAGCTTTCCATTATGGCACAGCTGCGTACAGGGCTTGACGAAAACTGCGTTGATTTTACCTATCCGAACTCCGACGGCTTTCGTGAAAGTGTTGCCGTATGTGATGAAAAAATTCTTGAAAAATATTATGAAACAGATGCCGTTGAAAAGACCGACATAACAGGTGCGATTAAGGAACGCAAAATCTTTCCGTGTATGTTCGGTTCGGCACTCAAACTTGACGGTGTAAAGGCATTTTTGAATCTGCTTGACGAATACACGGTTATGCCCTCTTACGGTGCTGAGTTCGGTGCAAAGGTCTATAAAATTGCAGAGGACAATCAGGGCAACCGCCTTACATTTATGAAAATTACGGGCGGAAGTCTTAAAGTGCGTGAGGTTCTCCAAAGCGAAAAAAATACCAATGCCGAAAAGGTAAACAGAATAAGAATTTATTCAGGCGAGAAATTCACAGCCGTTGAGGAGGCTGTTGCAGGAACCGTTTGTGCGGTAACGGGAATAACATTCACTTCATCGGGTGACGGCTTGGGTGTTGAGAAAAATTCCGGAGTTCCCGTACTCGAACCTGTTCTGACTTACAAGGTTGAATTAGAGGACGGGACAGACGCCCACACGGCTCTCACAAAACTGAAAACGCTTGAAAATGAAGATCCTCAGCTAAATGTTGTGTGGAACAGCAGACTCGGTGAAATCCACATCCGCCTTATGGGTGAAATTCAGCTTGAGGTGCTGAGGTGCATAATAAAAGAGCGTTTCGGTATGAATGTATCGTTCAGCACAGGCAGTATAATCTATAAAGAAACTATCGAAAACACAGTTGAGGGTGTCGGTCATTTTGAGCCGTTAAGACACTATGCAGAGGTTCATCTCCTTTTGAAACCTGCAAAGCGTGGCAGCGGAATTACAATTAATTCCCGTTGCAAAGAGGACTTGCTCGACCGCAACTGGCAAAGGCTGATTCTTACTCACCTCTGTGAAAAAACACATCTCGGTGTGCTGACAGGCTCGCCGATTACAGATATTGAAATCACGCTTGTTTCGGGAAAAGCTCACGCAAAGCATACCGAGGGCGGAGATTTCAGACAGGCAACCTACCGTGCCGTAAGACAGGGACTGCGCTCGGCAAAGAGCATTCTGCTTGAGCCTGTTTATGATTTTACGCTTGAAGTGCCTAACGAAAATGTGGGACGGGCAATGTCAGATATTCAGCGGATGAGCGGTACTTTCAATTCTCCCGAAGCCAAGGGAGAAAATTCCGTTCTCACGGGTACAGCACCCGTGTCCGAAATGGGCAACTATACAAAAGAAGTTATGCAGTACACTCACGGCAGAGGCAGACTTTCGTGCAGTCTTAAAGGCTATGAGCCGTGTCACAACAGCGATGAAGTTATTGCAAAAATCGGCTACGATTGCGATGCCGATGTTGACAATCCGTGCGGTTCTGTGTTCTGTTCTCACGGAGCAGGCTACAATGTGCCGTGGAATGAGGTCGGTGAGCATATGCATCTGCCGAGTGTTCTCGATGCTCCGAAAGACGATGAAATCGGCACAAACAGCGAAAACGCTTTTGCAAAGTGCAAAACTCAGGACGATATTTTTGCTCTCGACAAGGAGCTTATGCAGATTTTTGAACAGACCTACGGTCCTGTGACACGCAGAAAACACGCTCCCGAAAAGCGTCATGTCAAGGCGGTTTCGTCAATTGACAAGGCGGCTGAAAAGTATAAAAAATCCCCCGTGTATGACGGCACGGAGTATCTGCTTGTTGACGGCTACAATGTTATTTTTGCGTGGGAACACCTCAAAGAGCTTTCTGAAAGAAGTCTTGACGGTGCAAGACACGCTCTGATAAACATTCTCTGCAACTATCAGGGCTACAGCAAGTGCAACCTTATTCTCGTGTTTGATGCGTACAAGGTAAAGGGCGAACACAGAGAGGTTGAAACCGTGAATAATATCAGCATTGTATATACCAAAGAGGCAGAAACCGCCGATATGTTCATTGAGAAAACATCTCACAAGCTTGCCAAAACCAATAAGGTGCGTGTCGTAACATCCGACGCACTCGAACAGATGATAATTCTGGGCAACGGTGCGTTGCGTGTTTCATCAAGAGCATTTTTAGAAGAAGTCAGACAAGCCGAAAATGAAATCAGAGAAATAATAAATTCTTCAAACGAATTAAACAATAATATGAATTAGTTTTTAAGCATAATAATAAGCCGACAGATACAGCGATTGTATTCTGTCGGCTTTTTTAATTTCTGTTAGGCTTGTTTTTTTCAAGCAAAAGTGCAAAATCTATCAGCAGTTTGTTTTCGTCCGAAGAAAGATTTTTGGTTATTTCTGCAAGCTGTTTTATTGTGGCGTTATTGTTAAGTTCAAATTCACCAATCAGCAAATCATCGGGAGAAACTTCAAGGGCATTGCATACCTTTATCATACATTCAAGTGACATTGCAACAGAACCTGTTTCAAGGTGTGACATATGAATTGTTGAAATGTCGATAATTTCCGCAAGCTGTGCCTGCGTGAACCCTTTTTGCTTTCTGTATTTTTTAATTCTGTTACCTATTTCTTTAAGGTTTAGCATTGTTTATCACCAAGTAAATATTATCTTTTAAAAGGATAAAAATAAATAAATTATTAAAGATAGTATTGCTTTTAAAAGGATAGTATGCTATAATAAATACAAATTATTACTGAGGGTGATATGTTATGTTTTGTAGTAATTGCGGCGAGAAAATTGAGGACAGTTCTTCTTTTTGTAAAAACTGCGGTGCAAAGATTACAAATAATGACAAAACCGAGCGAGTTCAGCTGAAATGCAAGGAATGCGGCGGTGTGATGACAGCCGACAGCAGTAATAAAACTTTGCATTGTCCGTACTGCGGTTCAAGTGAGGTTATTGTCTATGGTGATGCGGTTGAGGTTGAACGCATCAGAAATGATACTTACAAAGAAATGGAATATAAAAAGTGGGAAAGAGAGGACGAAAAAGAACGCAAAGCCGAAAAGAAAAAAGCTGACGAAGCGTACAGAAAAAGCGGCTTCGGTGTTGTTGCAATAATCGGTGCGATAATATGCGGAATAATTGCAATGGGCGAATTTTCACAACTCAGATATTCTTCAAGACTTTTAATTGACGCAATAATTTCCGCATTGCAAACTATTCTTTTTGTCTCATCTGTTTTGTTCAGAAAGGGGGTTATAAAATCCCCGACACAATCGCTTCCGACAATTCTTACCTTAGCAGGTTTAATTTTAATAATCCCGTTTGTAGTGTTTGCCTATTGATTTAGTTTTTTATTATAAATATTTTAAGGAGAGTAAAACTATGAAAAAGAAAAAATTATTTGCCGTTGTGGCAATGTCGCTTGCAATACTTATGTCTGTGTCATTGTCAGGCTGCGGAAAAGACAGCAGTTCAAAAGATGATGCGAAGGAATCAACATCCGTAGTGTCGGAAATTTCAGATGAATCAAGTGATGTTGAGTCTGAACCCGAAACCGAAAAGCCTAAAAAGGAAGAAAGTTCAAAGAAAGAGCAAAGCTCCAAAAAAGAGAGTTCAAAGGAAGAAAGTTCCGAAAGTGAAGAAGTTTCTTCATCCTTCAAAGAAACAATGGACGAGTACGAAGAGTTTATGGACAAGTATGTTGACTTTATGAAAAGCTATGATGCAAATGATGTAACAATGCTTTCCGAATATACCGAACTTTTGAGTCAGTACAACACATATATGGACAAGGTTTCAAAAATTGACGAGGACAGCCTTTCATCTGCTGACCTTGCATATTATCTTGATGTTACAAACAGAGTGAACAAAAAACTTCTTGAGGTTCAACAATAATTTAATTAAAAATAAATCAAGCCGGCAGATACAGCGATTGTATTCTGTCGGCTTTGTTGTTTTTAATAATGTAAAATCAAATTTCTTCTTCCGTGTCATCATCGGGTTCATCGTAATCGTCACGGTCATTTCTGTGGCGTTTAAAACTTGCGACTGCCGTACCGCCGGCGATAAGCAGAAGAATTATCGCAAAATCCGTAGGCATTGAACCTCCGTCCGATTCATCGGATGTGGAGTTGACTTGTGTGTCTGTTTTGTCAGTTGCAAAAGCAAGGGTACTGCTCCAGAAAATCATCATAAGAGCAAGCAAAAACGATACAAATTTTTTCACGACAACACCTCCGCAATATCTACACGAATTATACCATTATAATTCTAAATTAGCAATATTAAATTTGGGATATTAAATCAGCAATATATGTCAATGTTCACAGCAACTGTCCCTGTAGATTTTGTAGGGAAAGGGTTATACAATGAAGAAATTTTAATAAATAACAAAACAAGACAGCCGTAAACTGTCTTGTTTATATGTAATACTATTCGACTGCGTTGTTAATTGCCCTTATTCTGAGCGGTGAAACAATGCACAGAGTAACTTTTATCAACATTATGAAGATGAAAATTATGCTGTAAATATTGAATGTTTCAGCACCGCGAATTATGTCAAGAAGGGTATAAACTCCGTAAGCAACCATAATCATAAAAGTAACAGCCGATGATATAATAATCAATCCGTTTGCCATCGTGCTTTTACTGCGTATGGATTTGTAAACGAGATATACGGGCAATACCAACGATGCAATATCCATAATTTCAAGAATAACATATAAAACATAATTTTCTAACAAGCTTGAGAAAGATGCAAAGGTTGTAAAAAGAGTGTTGAAAATGAATAGGAACGGGTAGTCGCCGTGGATTGCCCAAAAAGAAGAATAATCAAAATTGAGTGAATAGTCGTATGTATAAAAATTCATACGGCTCATTACTTCAATGCAAATCGCAAACAACAGCAATATGCCGATGAGAACACTCTGAATAATTCCCGTAACTTTAAGAATTTTATTTGTTTTCATAAAATCACCGCTTAGTTATTTACTGTAACTGATTTGTTTTTTAATCTGTTTTATCCGCAGTATTGAAACGGCAATCAATTCTATTTTTATCAGTATCACAATTATTAAAACTACTTGAACCAAAGTGAATTCGCCAAATCCACGGGCAAGTTCAAATAGGGTAGAGAAAAGACTCCGACATGCGGATAACAAAGTCAATGCCGATCCTGCAATAATCAATCCGTTTGCAACTATGTTTTTGCGGAATATTGACAGATAGCCTAAAATAACAGGCAAGGTTAACGCTGCAGCGGCAATAATCTGAAAAATTATTTTAAGAACATAAAGACGCATCAAATCTAAAAAATAAGCTATGGTTTCCGCAATGGAATTTATGAGGAAAAACACTGAAGAATTATTCCGTAAATCCCAATAACCAATACCCATATTTCTAAGAAAATCAAAAGAATAATCTTCACAATAGTATGTGTTATACAAAAATGTCACTTGAATCCAAATGGCAAGCAGTAACAGAGTTGCAATGAGTACACCTTGTATAATTCCTGTGTACTTGAGAGTTTTATTGCTTTTCATAATCTCACCGCCTTTTAATCTCTTTTAACCGTTACAAAAATTAATCCGATTTTTATTATTAAATTGATTATGTAAAACGCTAACAATAGAAAATAGTGATTGGATGTGAAAAAATATCCTATTGTAAAAAATAAGCCGTAAAATGCTGACAAAACGGTGTCGGGAATCATAAGAATAAGAATAATTGTATTTGCGGATTTTTTGTTTTTGAATACTGATTTGTATGTTAAAAACCAAAGCAGTGCGGGCATCAATATTAGTACAAAATTTTGAAACAGAATTGCCTGTACGGTGTAGGGGTGGTCAAAATAGAACTCTATGAGATAAAGCGGAGTTATTGCAAACATAGGTGCGTATATCGGCGGCTCGGATGTTATACAATGAATATTAAAACACACGATTGACCCTACAGTAAGCCACAATACAAAGAAAATCTGCCAAATTGCTGTCGCTTGATTTTTTGTAATTTCTTTCATAAAATCACCGCCTTTTGATTAATTACAATTTTTATGTGTTTCTATTGTATTAATATTATAGCACAATGTAATTCAAAGTGCAATTGCAAAATATTCTGCCATGCAATTTCGTGCGATTTTTACAAAACAATAATCCAAAAAAGGTTCAGATTGACGGTGAAATTAGTTGCAATGAATAAATTGCAGTAAAACTTTTGTGCAAAATAAAACCCGACAGACACACATTGTACCGTGTGACTGTCGGGGAGAGAAGGATTTGTATTAACTTTAAATCAGAATCCCGTTGCAATGGTCAATTTCATGTTGAATAATCTGTGCGGTAAAGTCTGAAAAACTGCGTTTTATCTGCTTGAAATTTTCGTTGAAATATTTTACTTTTATCGTTTTGTAACGAACTGTTTTGCGTTCGCCGTCAAGCGAAAGACAGCCCTCCTCGGTTTCAAATTCACCGAACTTGCTAATGATTTCGGGATTGAACATAACAAGATATTTTCCGTTGTCATTAATTGCGATTATCCTCTTTGCAACGCCTATCATGTTAGCCGCCATGCCCACACAACGGTCAAAATTTGCCCTGAGTGTGTCGAGCAAATCCTGTGCCGTCTGCAAATCTGCCTGTGTTGCGTCCTCCGATTTTCTCTGTAAAAACATAGGATCATGTACAATTTCTCTTACCATAACTCTGCCTCTTTCAGTTTCTAACCCGAGTATAACACATCGGTGTATTTAAAACAAGCCTTACTGTTCCGACTGAATATTGACCGCTGTCCATTCACCGTCTTTATTGATTACGGTAATTCGTGATTTTACGGGTTCGGTTGTCATCCAAAAAGTTCCGTCCTCTGTGTATAAATCCTTTGTGTATTCAATCCACATATATCCAGTGTCTGTGTAAAGCTTTGCGGAGTTCAATTCAACCTTAGCTTTGACTGTGTAATCGCCCTCAACACGGTCATATGAATAATACGCAAGTTCTCCGAATTTTCCTTTGGCGGTTTCATATTCACCGTTGAAATCAATAACATTTTTTATATCATTCAAAAGCGGTTCAAGCTGTTTTTGGTCCGATTGTGAATATCCCTTGTCAAATTCATTTAGCATTTCGTCGCTGAAATATGGGCTTTTCGCTGTATCTGTGTTGTCAGCACCGTACATATAATTTGCCCCGATAATAATTAAGGGGATAAGAACAGTAACCAAAATAGCCGCAATTGCAACTTTAATTATTCTTTTCTTTTTGTTTTGCTTTTCAATACTTTTCCATACGCTGTTAATTTCATCGTCAAGGTGTGCCGTTTTGTCAATTTCGGTTTTTGAAAGTGATAAAATACGATTGCATTTATCGCAAGTACGGCAATGCTCCTCAATAAATTTCCTGCTTTCATCACTTGCGGTATTATCGGAATACAAAGGAATTAAATCACGCACTATGTTGCAGTTCTTATTCATTATCATCACCAAGCCTTTCCAATAATCTGACTTTTGCACGGTAATAGGTGACTCGTACCCATGTTTCTTTTTTGCCGAAAATTTCGGCAATTTCTTTATATGACAGTTCTGCAAAAACTTTTAAAATAAAGACCTCACGATACGGTTCATCAAGAATATGCAGATATTTATGTATTCGCAATGCCGTGTCTTTATCCGAAAGCTTTTCTTCTAAATTGCTGATGTCGGCAATTTCTGCATTGTCAAAACCATCAATTTTCTTTTGCTTACGCAGGTATTTTAAATATTCGTTTTTGGCAATGGCACAAAGCCATGTTGAGGGCTTGTACTTTTTGTTGTAGCTTTTGTAATGTTCAAATGCTTTAAGAAAAGTTTCGGCAGTCAATTCTTCTGCAAGGTCGCTGTTTTTACAGAGATTAATCAGAAATCCGTAAACTGTTTTAAAGTTTTGTCTGTAAAATTCTTCAAATGGCACTTTGTCACCTCCCGTATATTAAATCCGCAAATTGCTGTTTTGTTACAGTATATTGAAATTTTATCATAAAAATTTTTTCTGTTCAATGTTTTGCAACAGACAACCCTCTGACTTCATATAAATTACCGAGGTGGTTAGGTGAAATATCCGGAGTTATCGTGCAATGTTTATGCTGAGGTTGACGGTGAAAATGTTTTGCTGATTGAAATTGACAGAGAGGGCAGAGCAAAGGTTTATCATGAAAATTTAAGAGTTGACGGGGTGCGAAAAATTTTTGAAGAAATCAACTGCAACATTGAAAGCTACATAAAATATTTCGGAACAAAATAAAATAGCACAAAATAAATGCCCTCCGTTTGGAGAGCGTAATTCTGTGAATTTACAAATTATCAAAATTAATCTTCGTCATCGCTGTGGGCATGGTCATACAGCTTTTGAATATCCTCGGGAAGATTGTTCGGGAGCATTTCGTTGATTCTGTCCTCGTTGCCGTCAGCAATGGCAGTATCGTAGTACCAGCACTTAAAGCGGAGCATATCAAGCGTCTTTTGAAGACGCTCAATTTCCTTTTCTACGGTTTTTTTCTGATTTTCAAAAAGTTCTCGCCTTTGCGGATAGGACGAACTGCCCTCGGCGCACCATTGCATAAATTTTCTTATTTCCCTGATTTCAAGTCCCGATTTTTTGAGGCAGTCAATTATGCGGAGTGTTTCAAGCTCTCTGTCGGAAAATCTGCGGATACCCGACACCCTCTCCATATGCGGAAAAAGTCCCTCTTTATCGTAGTAACGCAGGGTTGAAACAGGAATACCGCACATCTGAGATACCTGACCGATTGTGTACATAAAATCACTCCGAAACATTCTAAAAGTTCTTGACCTAAAGCCAAGTTTATCTGTCAATACAATCATACTGCATAATGATTTGGTTGTCAATTGAATTGTTTTTAAAATAAAAAATTAACGGAGCAGATTTTAATTTCTGCTCCGTGTTTGTTAGGAAAATATGCTTGCCACATTGATTCCGTTTGTGGTTATGTTTAATATTATTCCGATTACGGTCATCGGGATGATTATGACTGAAAGAAATTTAAAGAATGATCCCGCACTGGAAAAAAATTCAGTGCCTTTGGTATAGACAAAAGGTGATTTTACAAATTTTTCGGCTATGGGTGATTTGGAGATGTAGTAGAATTGTCTTGATACTGTAATGCCGAAGTGGGCGAACATTATACTGTTCCACACATTTCCCGCCTTGCCGATAAAGCCCATAAACGGCATACAATAAAAAATGTATAACGCAATGAACAGCAATATCGGTCTGAGAAAAGTTATTTTTGAGGTGGGATAGTTACATCCCAAAACATTAACCGTACTGAGCAAAATTAGGACAAACAGGATTATCAGAACAATAATGCCTATTACATTTTCGTGTGTAATATTAATGCCGCAATTTTGGAGTATGGCAATTGTCAAAAGCAAGATAGCTGCGATACCCGTGTACACAAAGTCAAAAATCATTAGTTGCTTTTTCATATAAATCTCCGTGTTTTAAAATATATGCTGAATATACCATGTTTTTTGACATTATACAATACTATTGTTATTTAATTGGAATAAGTCACATATTGAACACTTTTTACTTGTTGAAATTGCATATAAAAAGAAAGCAAGGCACGAAATTGCACCTTGCTTTTTGGGAAGATATATTAATGTAACTTGTTGTTTTGATTATTTCTTTTCGAGAACATTGAGGAAATCTTCAATTTCGGCAAGCCTTTCTTTGGCAAGATTTTTGCCGGCGTTATATGCCTTGTCAAGCACATCCGTGTTCATCTCAAATGATTTTACATACTTGTGTGACGGGCGGAGTACCATAAGTATGCCGTCCTCCTCAAGCTGTTTCATTCTTTTGCATTGCTCATTATAGCGGTCAAATCTCGTCATAAGAGCGTTGATGAGGTTCGGATAGTCCTTGTATTTTTTGTTGATTAAAAATTCAAACTTGCGATAGTCCGTGCAAGGCTCATTTTCGGGTTTTGTCAAAAGCACAAGCACACGGGAACAGCCCTGTTCAAACGCACGGTCAAAGGGAACAGCGTCGGCAATACTGCCGTCAACATACTTTCCGCCCTCAAATTCGCTTATCTGATAGAGAATAGGAACTGTGCAGGACGCTCTTACGGAGTCAAGCAATCGCTGTTCGCTTTTGTTCTCGGAAAAATATTTTGCCTTGCCTGTTACGCAGTCGGTTGCCACAAATTCGCAGTTTGTATCTGACGCAAAAAATGTATCAAAATCGAACGGATAGTCCTGATAAGGAAATCTGTAAATCATATTGTCAAGATCCATTGAAAGAAAACCGAGAACCGAAAAATCGCCTGTTCTGTGGGGCATAATAACCTTGCGGGAACGACCTTCCTGTTTTGCGGTAAAATCAAGGGCGACCTCAGCTCCCGCCGAAACTCCTGCAACATAGTCAAAGTGTATTTTGTTTTCAAGCAGACAGTCGGTTATACCGGCGGTAAAAATTCCTCGCCTTGCTCCGCCTTCAATTATCAGACCTGTCATAAGGACCTCCGTTGACTCAAAAAAATTTTGGTGCTATAATCAAACTGTTTTATGGGGTGATAGTATGGATGCTAATGTGACTGACCTTCGCATTGTAAAAACAAGAACCAATATAAAAAATTCGCTGATTGATTTGCTTGCCGAAAAAAATGTTTCCAAAATCACGGTGACTGAGCTTGCAGAAAAGGCGATGATTAACCGCAAAACCTTTTACCGCCATTATCACACGGTTCAGGATGTTGTCGATGATATCAATTACGATATAGTCAACGATGTTATCAGCCATGCGAAAAAATCCGATCGTGACGGCAACAATCTTGTGAATCAGCTGAATTTTATCGGTCTTTCCATTGTTGAAAATAAAGAACAGATTAATAAAATTCTGAAAAATTCTCCCGAGGTGTTCGGCTCGGGACGCTCTGTTGAGCTTTTGAAAAGATTTATCGAGGTTTCAATAAGACCTGTGCTTAATTTTAAAAATGAAACAAAACTCAAATACCTTGTTGAGTTTGTCGTTTCGGGATTCATCTCGGTTTATGTCCGTTGGTTCAATGACGGCTGTGCAGAAAGCTCCGAAAAGCTTGCAGACGCTGTCAACGAGTTCGTTCTCGGAGCATTGTCCGAATATGTTCGCCCGAAAAGCTGATTAACTCATTTTCCAATGAGCCTTAGTAATAGCCTCAAATCCTTTGGGGGAGAGAATAGGCTTTGAAATTTTTTTCATTGTTTCATCGCAAAGACAGCGGTTTTCGCAGAATTCCCTGCCTGCCTCCGTGATTGAATCAAGGTATGCCTTTCTCTGTCTTTCAGCTTTTTCTGCAATAAAAAGCTCGCCCTCGGGGCATTTTATCATCGTGTAATTGCCGTTACCGCAAATCAAATCAAGCTGTTTTATAAGTGCGGGATACATCGGTTCGGCACTCACATAGCCGCAAGTTGTAATAACCAAAAGCCTCTTTTCGTGCATTGCTTCATCACGCAGTTCATGGAAAGAGGCTTCTTTGTCCTCGACAACATTTCCCGAATAGGGGAGCATATACGGCAGACATCTGTCGGTTAATGCTTTCATCTGTGACGGCATACCGAAAAAGTAGAGCGGAAAGCTCTCAATGATAATATCGGCAGAATTAATCTTTTCGTAGATTTTCTGCATATCGTCCTTTATAACACATTTGCCGGGTGTTCTGCTCCAACACGAAAAGCAACCCATACATGGCTTGATTGTTTCCTTTTTAACCGTGATATATTCAACTTCCGTATCGGCTGAAAAGCCGTCAAGAAATGCTTTTGTAATGTTGAGAGTATTGCTTTTTTCGCCCTTTGGACTACCGTTTAATACGAGAACCTTCATAATCACTCCTGTGACGGCTTGTAAACCGCATTTTTATCCATTGTAGTAAACAAAAGACTTCCTTTTGCCCTCACTTCACCGTCAACCTTGATGACACACGCAAATTCAAATGCCGACTTTGTTGACATTGTAACATTTACGCTGATAATAAGCGTATCACCCGGAATAACGGGGCGGAGCATTTTGAAATCCTTGACTTTTAGAAGAACATACAGCTTGTCCTCCTCAACGCTTTCGGGAGCAAATACAAGACTGCAAAGCTGTGCCGCAGATTCAATGAGCAATACTCCCGGCATAATCGGTGTGTCGGGAAAATGACCTGCAAAATACGGCTCGTTCACCGACACATTTTTAATACCTGTTGCCGAAACATTCGGTTCAAGCTCGGTCACCCTCTCAATCATCTGAAAGGGTGGTCTTTGTTTTATTCTTTGATTGATTTCAAGCAGATTCATCATAAGCTGAGTCCTCCGTCAAGCACAAGCACCTGACCTGTCATATATGAAAAATCGTCACTGCAAAGCTGTCCGACTACATTTGCGACATCCTGAACTGTGCCGAATCTCTTTTCGGGAATAGCCTCAAGATACTTTTTCTGCAATTCTTCGGGAATGCCGTTCATCATTTCGGTTTCGATAAAACCGGGTGCAACTGCGTTTACTCTGATTCCGTACTTTGCAAGTTCCTTTGCAAGCGTGTGTGTCATAGCGTTTACCGCACCCTTTGTTGCACTGTAAACCGACTGACCTTCAACTGCAAGAACAGAGCTTACGGAAGAAATGTTGATGATGATTCCGCTCTTTTTGCGGAGCATTTTAAGCGATGCCTGTCTTGCACAATTGAAATATCCTTTGATATTAATGTCAAGACTTCTTTCAAGTGACTCGTCTTTAATCATCAAAAGGTAAGCGTCGTCAACCACACCTGCGTTGTTGACAAGCACATCAATTCCGCCGAAGTCCTGCTGAATACTGCGGAACATATCCTTTACTTCGTCAATATCTGCCGTGTTCGCCTTGTAGGCAACGGCTTTTCTGCCGAGTGATGTAATTTCGTCAACAGCCTTTTGAGCCATTTCTAAATTTGAATTGCAGTTCACGGCAATGTCATATCCAAGCTCTGCAAGCTTTAAAGCGCAAGCCTTGCCAATGCCCCTTGATGAACCTGTTACAAGAGCGGTTTTGCTCATATTTACCTCCGATTTTTACGCTTTCTTCAGAATTACGGCAGAGTATGTTCCGCCCGCACCCATTGAAAGAGCAAGTCCGTATTCGTAATTTTTCTCGCTGTCAGAAAGAAGCTCAGCCGCATATGCCGCTGTCATTGCGCTTGCTGCGGCTCTTGCATTGCCGATTTCCTGCGATACATCATAGCATGGCATAAGCGTCTTGATAATCTTCCTGTCGTCACAGCATACAAAGTCGATATTGTCTGCCTCAATGCCGGCATTCATACAAGCCTTTTCGATAACCTCAACAACAGCCTTGCTGTCAACCTCTGAATTGTCGTACGATACAGGGCGGTGAGCCTGTGCATAACCCTTAATTTCTGCATACTTGCGTGCATTTCTGCCGTTTGCACTTTTCTCTGTTTCAAGAACGAGAGTTACAGAGCCCTCACCGAGCGGTTTTTCAAGCAATTCGGCCTTTGTATAGAGTTCAAGGTTTGTCTTTGTATTTTCATCGGTACCTGCGGCAAGCATAACGCTTTCGTTGCCGTCTGCAAGAATATCAGCGGCATAGCAAATACTCTGCAGTCCTGCCTGATTGCCGTTTGCAACAGTTGCGTTGTAGCCCTTGATACCTGAGAAAATGCTCAGATAACCGCCTGCGGCATTGTAAACCGTATTTGGGAATGAAAAAGCACTGCCCTTTTCGGTACCTCTTGTGATTGCCTTTTTTTGGAAATCAACAATTTCGGTCATAGGGCCGTCAGCCGTGCCGATTACAATACCTGTTTTATATTCGTTGTCCTTGTCAATTTTTATGTCAGCGTCTGCAAGTGCGTCCATACCGCTCAAAAGTTGGAGCTGGCTGAAACGGTCAAGCTTTCTGTAAAATGCAACCTTGATTCCGTGTTTGTCATAATCTTCGGAGGTGAGGTTGCAGTTAAGGCTGTGTTCGTCAGTCTTTGTGCCTGTAAGCTTTGAAATGCCCGTAATGTAAATTTTTTCATTTTTACTGTTGTCGGGAATATCATGCTCGTTGTCCGAGAAAATGATGCTTGCGTTGTTGCCGCCGAATGCAAATGAGTTTGACATTGCATAGTGAACATCTTTTATGTGGCTCTTGTTCGGAATAAAGTCAATGTTGCCCGCCTTTTCGGAAAGCACCTTCAAATCCTCATCGGAGTAGCCGATTGTAGGGGGAACGAGGTTCTCTTTTATTGCTTTTACGGAAAATACAGCCTCAATTGAACCTGCCGCACCGAGGCAATGACCTGTCATAGATTTTGTTGAGCTGACAGAAAGGTGGTCGTTGCCGTCAAAAAGTGTGTGAAGTGAAAGAAATTCAGCCTCGTCATTTTTGGCAGTACCCGTTCCGTGTGCGTTTATGTAGTCGATATCGTCGAAACTAAGAGCAGAGCTTTCAACAGCCCTTCTGATTGCACTCATCTGACCTTCACCGTCGGGACGGGGTGCGGTAATGTGGTAAGCGTCACTGCTTACACCCGAACCGAGAATTTCACAGTAAATCTTTGCGCCTCGTTCAACAGCGTGTTCGTAGCTTTCGATTACAAGAATACCCGAACCCTCGCCGAGCGTGATACCTGTGCTGTGATTGAACGGGGAACAGGCGTTTTCGTCAAGCGCATGGAGAGCGTGGAAACCGCTGAATGCAAGTGAAGAAAAGCTGTCCGAACCGCCTGCGATGAACACATCACCCTTGCCCTCACGGATAAGGTCACAGGCATAGCCGATGCTCATTGTGCCTGCCGCACAAGCGTTGACGATGTTTGCGGTAATGCCCTCAAGTCCGAAATGAGCGGAAACATTGTTGGCAATTGCCGAAGCACCCATTTTGAAAATATCTTCTTTTTTACCGCCGTCACCCTTGATTTCGTCTGTGTAATATTTGTCAATGCTTGCCGCACCGCCTACACAACTGCCAAGAATAACACCGATGTTCTTTTCGGATGCGTCAATGTTTGCATCTTCAAAAGCCTCGTTTGCGGCATGAATACAGAGAAGGGAAGAACGGTCATAGTTTTCGGGAGAAAGCTCTGACGATGCCTTGTCAACCTCTGCACCTTTGTGTGCATAACAGTTTGAGGTGTCAACCGACTTAACCTCATCAATGCCGGAGTGACCTAGTGTTACGGCATCCCAGCAATCCTTTACATTGTCACCGACGCCGCAGATAAGTCCGAGTCCTGTGACAACACATCTCTTTTTGTCAGCCATATTAACCCTGCTTGCTTTCTACATATTCTGTAAGTGCTCTGATTGATTGGAAGTGCTCACGGTCTGCACCTGTCATATCAATACCGAAAAGTGTGTCGATGCCTGCAACGATTTCGATTGAGTCGATTGAGTCAAGACCGATTTCGTCACCGAAAAGTTCTGAATCGTATGTAAGAATGTTTTCGGGAATTCTAAGGTTTTCTACGAGCATTTCCTTAATCTGATCTGCAATAGCATTGTTCATTTTAATTACCTCACTTAAAATTTTGATTTTTTTGATTTTATTATAAATTTTCCGAAGAAAAATCTTCTTTGTAATAAACCTTGCCTTTGCCGTATTTTTCTTCAAGCTCAAGATAAAGTTTTTTGACCTGCTTTTCGGCTTCGGCACTTATTCCTTTTGCATATTTTGAGCAGCGAACATTTTCGGGACATTCGGATTTTATCGGATTGCCGATTAAAATTTTCTGCCTCTTTCCAAAAAGAATTTTATACTCACCCAAAGATGCAATCGGGATTATGTCAAGACCTTTTTTTGCCGCAAGCAATGCCGCACCGGGCTTGAACGGGAGCATTTTGCCCTCTCTTGCAATTCCGCCCTCGGGGAAGATAAGCATTGAATATCCGTTTTCAACCGCACCCTCACTTTGCGCATACCAGTTTGTGTCCATGGTGTCAAAGTCAACGGGAATACTGCGGCAAATTCGAATAAATGAGCCTGTTCCGCTCTTGTCGTACCAGCTTTTTTTAACAAGCATATACGGCTTGTATCTGCTGAGTACAGAGCTTATCACAACTCCGTCAAAGTGGTGAGTGTGGTTGCACACAAACACAACAGGATTGCCCTTGAGGCT
The DNA here is from genome assembly GCF_057037865.1 of Ruminococcoides sp. Classification (NCBI taxonomy): domain Bacteria; kingdom Bacillati; phylum Bacillota; class Clostridia; order Eubacteriales; family Oscillospiraceae; genus Ruminococcoides; species Ruminococcoides sp. The sequence goes on along the minus strand of NZ_DBLZMS010000001.1, from coordinate 78,138 downwards.
CTTTTTAAGGCTCTTGTCTTTCCATTCAACCTTCGGGCGAATAAGAAGATGCACAAGACCTTTTACAAATTTTATGAATGCAAGCTGTCCTGCATTTTTATGATAATTGTACTCCATACTCTTTACCCTCGTTTTTTAGAATATTATATTTTTATTTTAAAAAAATTCAACGGTCAAATGAATTTTGCGTGTGTCTTATGCAACATTTTGTCGAATTTTGTGGCATAAAATATATGGGAATTATTATGGAATATTTTTCTTTTTAGCTTTTTTACAAATGTTGACGGCTGTTGTTTATGGTGATATAATCATAGAAAAGAATTTTGCCTTTGAATCAAGGTAAACAAAGGAGAAACCTATGAAAAAAGTAATTTTAACAGGTGACCGTCCTACGGGCAGACTTCATGTCGGTCACTATGCAGGTTCGCTCAAGGAGAGAGTAAAGCTCCAGAATTCGGGCGAATATGATGATATATACATTATGATTGCAGACGCTCAGGCTCTTACCGACAATGCCGAGCATCCCGAAAAGGTAAGACAGAATATTTTGCAGGTTGCGCTCGACTACCTTGCCTGCGGAATAGATCCGAACAAGTCAACAATTTTTGTTCAGTCAATGATTCCCGAGCTTACGGAGCTTACTTTCTATTATATGAACCTCGTAACCGTGTCCCGTGTTCAGCGCAACCCCACCGTTAAGGCAGAAATTCAGATGCGTAATTTTGAGGCAAGCATTCCTGTGGGATTTTTCTGTTATCCAATCAGTCAGGCGGCTGATATCACGGCATTCCGTGCAACTGCCGTTCCTGTCGGCGAGGATCAGCTTCCGATGCTTGAACAATGCAAAGAGATTGTTCACAAGTTCAATTCCGTTTACGGCGAAACTCTTACGGAACCGCAGATTATTCTTCCGAGCAACAAGGCTTGTCTGCGACTGCCCGGTATTGACGGTAAGGCAAAGATGAGCAAATCCCTCGGCAACTGCATTTATCTTGCAGAAGAACCCGAGGATATCAAGAAAAAGGTTATGTCAATGTTTACCGACCCGAATCATCTTCGTGTTGAGGATCCCGGCAAGGTTGAGGGCAATCCCGTGTTTATCTACCTTGACGCATTCTGCCGTGACGAGTATTTTGCGGAATTTTGGAATGATTACAGCTGTCTTGACGAACTCAAGGCTCATTATCAGCGTGGCGGACTCGGTGATGTCAAGGTTAAGAAATTCCTTAACAATGTTATGCAGGAGGAGCTTCGTCCTATTCGTGAACGCAGAAAAGAATGGGAAAATCATCTTCCCGATGTTCTCGATATTCTCAAAGAGGGCAGTAAGGTTGCAAAGGAAACTGCCGCAAAAACACTTGAGGATGTCCGTCATTCTATGAGAATCGATTATTTTACAGACAATAATCTTCTTAAATAAATTAAAATTCAATATGTAAAATACCGGTCGGAAGGACAGAAATCAAAAATTCTGTCTTTCCGATTTTTCTTATGAAAAAATTATTGCGAATTGACTCAAAATTGTTGAAAAAATAAAAATATTATGCTATTATTGCGTTGAAAACACCCCGTTTTAAGGAGGATACATTATGATTGACGCAAGAAAGCATACACTTGAATCTGTTAAAAAGCTGACCGATTACAGCGATTTTAACCTTTATAAAATGGATATATGCTACGATTACAGCATTGATAAAATCATTGACAGAGGGATTTTTGATGATGAGTCGGCTCTCGGTGCAATTTTGCAGGAGGTTCTGCCCGATTATCCCGTCAATCTTAAAATGCCGAATTTCGGGTGCAGTGCCTTTACAATGAAAAATCCCGACAGCGTAATGATGGGGCGAAACTATGATTTTAAGAACGACACCTCGTCAATGCTTGTGTATTGTTTGCCAAAGGACGGCTACAGGTCGGTTGCGTTTGCGGCACTTGATAATGTAGGTGCAAACAACCCAGAGTTGAGTGATAAAACAAGGCTTGCAACCTTGCTCTCACCGTTTATCAGCCTTGACGGAATCAATGAAAAGGGCGTGTCAATCGCAGTTCTCACACTTGACAGTAAGCCGGTTTGTCAGCAAAGCGGAAAGCCCGTTATCGCCACAACGCTTGCAATCCGTCTTATACTTGACAGAGCTTCGTCAACCGAAGAGGCGGTTACACTTTTTGAAAAATACGATATGTTCGCTTCAAGCGGAAGAGATTATCACTTTTATGTTACCGATTCAAACGGTGACGGTCGTGTTATTGAGTACGATTGCAACAGCGATGACCGAAAGCTTGTTGTTACAAAATCGCCTGCCGTTACAAACTTTTTTGTGATGTACAAAAATTTTGTAAAGCCTTATCAGAAAAACGGTGTTTACGGTCACGGCAGAGAGCGGTATGATAAGATAATCAATATTCTTGAAAAGAATAATAGTTACACAAAAGAAACAGCATGGGAGGCACTTGTTTCGGCATCACAAGCACCGAATCCGAACGATATAACAAGCAATACTCAATGGTCGATTGTTTATGACAACACAAACCTTACCGCTGATATTTCGATCCGCCGAGATTGGAACACGGTGACAAAATATTCGCTAAAAGAAAATAAAATTACGGAATAAAAAAACAGGGAAGAAACCGAAAAAAGTTTCTTCCCTTTTATAATGTCCGATTCAGTTTTTGCCGTGCAGCATAACATCCGCCGTAAAAATTCCGTTTTCGTGAGAAAATCTGCAATAACCGCCGTCTTTCTCGGCAATTCTGCGTACCGACTGCGTACCGATACCGTTACCGTTTCGCTTTGACGAACCGAAAAATCCGTCCTTTTCGGTAATCTCTCCGTTGAAAGCATTCTCTACGGAAATAAGCAATATCTTTTCGGAATGCGGACGGGCATACATTTTAATCTGCCGTTTATCTCTGTCAAGCTTCATGCTCGCCTCAAATGCATTTTCAAGCAAATTTGCGATTACAAGACAGATATCGGATTCCGAAACTGTCAACTTTTCGGGAATGTCAATTTTTAGTTTAAACGGAATACCATTGCTCTTGTATTTTGAATAATAATGTCCGATAATCGCATTAACAGCGTGGTTTTTACAGAGTACAAGCTCTGTGTCGGGAATATTCTGCGATGCTGACGAAAGGTATTTTTCAAGTTCTTCCCAGTTCTTTTGCTCGGCAAGAGCATTGAGTACGGCAAAGTGATGTCGCATATCATGCCGTGCCTGACGGGTTTCTTCAATAGCGACTTTTAATGCGTCATACTGTGCCCTCTGCATATTCAAAAATTGATTTTTCTGAGCAAGTTTGTTATTGCGGTTCAGACTTTTTGCAATAAAATACAGCAAAGCGTAGAAAATGAGCAACAGCACAAGAAGTGATACGCTGATAACAATGTAACCCTGCATAATTCTTCCTGTATGGAGAATGTTAGGATTCCATGGGATTATAAAAAAGTTGAGCAAGATGAATATTATCGGTAAAATCCAGAATACATACCATGTCTGGGCAATGTTTTCGTCATCGAGCAGTTCACTCACACCGTGTGTTGCAGGATACCATGCAAGAATTACAAACATCCAGCATAGAATATTGAACAGCACAGCCGATTTAATTTCAAACCACGGCGTTGTGTTCTGCGGAAATGTTATCGAATCAACCGCCCGTGTAATGCTCGCAATGCAAGCAAACACTCCGCATACCGCAAGTAACACACTCACCGATTTCCACATGGATGTTTTGAGTGAACAACAGTATGCTGCCGAAAGGGCAAGCACTATCGGTATTGCAAGCACAAACGATTTCAGATTGTATCTGTAACAAACAAAACCGCACAATGTACAAAGGCACACAAGTGATAAAATCATCACAGGAAACAGCCTGAGCTTTGATAGTTTGAGATGTTTTTTTATCGGAAGATATGCAAGTACAACACCGGGGATGATTGCACCGAGTTCAATCATCGGACAGAAAACATTTGTCAATGCAAATCCCTCCTGCCGAAAATATATTCGCCAAAGGTGCTTTTTGCGCTTTTTACAAGACTTCGACTTATGGAGATTTTTTCACCGTTGTCAAGAACAAATTCATTGCCGTTCATATCCCTGATGTGTTCAAGATTTACTATGATTCCTCGGTTGCACACAAAGAAATTATCCCCGTCATCAAACAGCATTACAAATTCGGCAAATGTACTGCGCACAGACTTTTCGGATTTGTCCGTACAATGAATATGTATGCAGTGCTTAAAATGCTCGGCATACAAAATGTCGCAAAGCTTTATACGCAACAAGTCACTTGCAGAGGGTATTTCAATGTATTTTTCTTCAACGGAAATTTTCTGCGAAATCTCATCAAGCAACATATCAAGCTCTTCATCACTGTATGGCTTCACAAGATAGTGCAATGCCCGAACCCTAAAACCTTCAAGTGCGTGGTCGGTTGATGTGGTTGTGAAAACAAGCAGACAATCTTTGTCAAACTTCCTCAGCTTTTGTGCCGCATCAATTCCGTTTTCCTTTTCCATATATATATCCATAAAAACAAGGTCAAATCTGTTCTGCATTGCCTCATTCAGAAAATCCGTTCCGCTGTTATATTCGCAAATTTCAATATCATATGACCTTGAAAATGAGCTTTGAGAAAGTCTTTTGCAAAGTTCATTCCGCTCATTTTCGCAATCATCAACTATTGCAATCCTCATACCGTACCTCCTGCATAATTATCACTCTTATTGTATCACATAATATCGCAAATAGTGACTTTAATTTGCATTTCGTGCCAAAAATTTTCACTTTGTGCCAAATGTATGGACTAAATGACAATTATTTATTATAATTCGGCTTAAACCAAAAAATCATGGACGGATAGAAACACGGAGGAAATATTCTATGATTAACAAAAAGAAAACGGGACTTTGTCTTGCTTTGGCGGCAACATTGATTGCCTCGTCTGCACTTTGCGGATGTCAGCAGAGCGACAGCAGCAAATCCGCAAAATTCAACAGCGATGTAAAGGATGCGTCAAAATATACAGCTGACGAAAACGCACAGGTGTATAAGACACTTGACTTTTCCGATGAACAGGAAAAGGAATTTGCAAAAAAAGGCTTTATAACAGCACCCGACAAACTCGAAATCAAAACCGAGAACGGAACTGTTGCATGGAGTCAATCGGCATATGATTTTATCAGAAACTCGTCAACTCCCGACAGTGCAAACCCAAGCCTTTGGAGAAACACGGAGCTTAACTCGCTTTACGGACTTTTTGAAGTTGTTGACGGTGTTTATCAGGTCAGAGGCTACGATGTTGCCAATGTAACCTTTGTAAAGAGCGACAACGGCTGGATTGTTTTTGACTGTACAACAAGCTCCGAAACTGCAAAGGCGGCGCTTGAACTGCTTGAATCTAAGTTCGGCAAGGCGCATATTGCCGCTGTTGTTGTAAGCCACGCTCACATTGACCACTACGGCGGTATCGGCGGACTTATTGACGAAAAGAATGTTGCAGATTCATCACTTCCGCTTGATGAACAGATTAAGTCCGGCAAAACGCTCATTATCGTTCCCGAAGGCTACGAAAAGGCTGTTATGGAAGAAAATGTTTTTGCAGGAAACGCAATGAAACGCAGAACCAACTTTCAGTACGGATCATTGCTTGATAAGGGCGGTAAGGGCAGTTTGTCGGTAGGTATCGGTCTTACCCCTTCAAGCGGCACAACAACATACATTTCACCGTCTTATGAGGTAAAGAAAGCTACCGAAACCATCAAGGTTGACGGTGTTGAAATGGTGTTCCAGCTTACTCCCAACACAGAATCGCCTGCCGAGATGAACACCTACCTTCCAAAATACAAGGCTTTGTGGATGGCTGAAAACTGCTCCGGCACAATGCACAATCTCTACACACTCAGAGGCGCAGAGGTTCGTGACGGCAATGCGTGGGCGCAGTACATTATGGAGGCAAAGGAGCTTTTCGGAGACAAAGCCGAAGTAGTTTTCCAGGCTCACAACTGGCCTCATTGGGGCAACGATGTAATCAATGACTACATGGCAAACACAGCCTCTGTCTATAAGTACATATTCTCACAGACACTTATGTACATCAATCAGGGCTATACTTCAACCGAGATTGCAAATATGATTGAGCTTCCCGATGAACTCAACAAGATTTGGTACACTCGTCAGTATTACGGAACTCTCAAGCACAATGTAAAGGCGGTTTATCAGAAGTATATGGGTTGGTATGACGAAAACCCCATTCATCTTGATGAGCTTGAACCGACAGAATATTCAAAGAAGCTTGTTGAGTATCTCGGCGATACAGACAAGGTTCTTGAAATGGCTAAAAAAGACTTTGACAAGGGAGAGTATCAGTGGGTTGCACAGATTACAAACACACTTGTATATGCAGATCCCGAAAATAAAGATGCCCGCTATCTTTGCGCAGACGCACTCGAACAGCTCGGCTATCAGGCTGAAAGCGGTGCATGGAGAAACGCTTATCTTACAGGTGCTTATGAGCTTCGTAACGGTACAAAAAATTATCCGAATTCCGAAGGTTCAGGTGCAACAGCTCTCGGTATGAGTACCGAAACAATGTTGGATTATCTCGGAATCTGTCTTGACGAAAAGAAGCTTGAAGATCAGAACCTTGTAATCAATCTTGAAGTGACCGATAAAAACGCAAAATATCTTCTTCGCATAAATCACGGTGTGCTTATCTATTCACAGGAAAAGTGGAGCGATAAGGCTGACGCAACAATCAAAACCAAGAGTGCAGGTATTCTCGGCATTGCACAGAACAATCAGAAACTTATGGACGCCGGCATTGAAAAGGTTGAGGGCAACAGTGACATCATCAAAACCCTTACATCAAGCGTTGCCGAATTCCCGCTGTATTTCAATATTATTGAACCCTAATTAAAGTATGAGGTGACTATGAAAGTATTTAATTGTATTTTCGGCATATTGTCGATAATCGGTGCGATTTATTGTATGTTCTATCCGGGACTTACCTTCCTTAATGCCGGTTGGATAGTGACAATTCTTCTCGGAGTATGGGGAATATGCTCCGTGATTGACTACTTTGCAAAACGCAAAAAGGCAAAGGCTGAACAGAGTGAAGCGATAATGGGAACACTCGGTCTTGTTGTCGGTATTGCAGCGGCAGTAATTTCAATTCTTGCTATGTTTATGCCGGGCATAAGACTTATGTTTGATGTTATCATTCTCTGCATTTTCTCAGGTTGGCTTGTAGTGGACGGTATCTCGTCCGTTGCAATGTCACTCAAGGTCAAAAAAGCATCTTCCTCAGGTGCATGGCTTATTCCGCTTTTCTGCGGAATACTCGTCATAATCGGCGGTATCTACGGATTTTTCCACCTTATATTTGCCGCACAGACAATCGGATTTATGATTGGTGTCCTTTTGTCAATCTACGGTGTAAAGCTTATTCTTTCGGCATTTGAAAAGCCGAGCGTGTAAGATACTTATCTTGTTTTCTTCTCTTTTTAAGAAAAGTATGATAACCCCAAAATCCCGAACCTTCAGAGTATTGCATCTTTGAGGGTTCGGGGCTTTATGAGGAATCAAAAACAGAGGTGTCATTTTTCTGTTTGATGCATAAAATATCAGTGTAGAAATTTTCCGTTAAATTTTGTTGTTAAAATGCAAATTCAGTATTGACAAATGAATTTTATTATGATAGAATAATGCCTGTTGAGTGACATTGCTCAGTATTCGGCGACATAGCCAAGTGGTAAGGCACGAGTCTGCAAAACTCTGACGCCCCGGTTCAAATCCGGGTGTCGCCTCCAAAACGGAAAGCACTTCTTAACGGGAGTGCTTTCCGATTATAAAAATGTGGGAGCATAGCTCAGCTGGGAGAGCATCTGCCTTACAAGCAGAGGGTCACAGGTTCGAGCCCTGTTGTTCCCACCATTATATGCGGATGTAGCTCATCTGGTAGAGCGCCACCTTGCCAAGGTGGAGGTAGCGGGTTCGAGCCCCGTCATCCGCTCCATTAAATCAGTACAGTTGATGTACTGATTTTTTTATTTTACAGAATTTTTTGACAAACAAGGGGCTGTTTTTTAACAGCCCCTTTGATTGTTGTGTAGTTAATTATAGTGTTCCGAATAATGATGTGCCTTGTCAAGAAGCATATCCTTAACCTTCATCAGCCTTGTACGACTGCTGCGGTCATTTTCTTCAAGTTTCATCGAGATGTATTTGATTGTTTCCTGATATCTCGGAATCATAACATGCTCAAGCGAATTAACACGGCGGCGTGTCTTTTCAATTTCTGCCGACATAAGCTCACAGCTTTTTTCAATTTCAGCAAGCCTTATCAGGTCGGGCAAAAGCTCGTTGAGCGACATAACCGCATCATCAAGTTCAAACGAAGTAAACGCAAAACCGTAGGGAAAAATATCGCTCTCGTTGCTTGTTCGTGTGCTTGATGAAAACTGCGGAATATCAACGCTCATAACATTTTTTGAAGAAAGCTCAAGGTCAATTCTCTGCTTCGGTGACATCAATGAGGCGTCCAGAGCCTCTTTTGACATAACCGCACTTGCGTTCACAAAGTGGTTGTTGCACTCTGCAAGCTCTCTTTCAATCTTCTCACGAAGCTCCTTGTTTTCTCTAACAAGGTCAAGAAATCGGCGCATCAGTTCGTCACGCTTGTTTTTTAACATTTTATGACCACGGGTAGCTGTTGCAAGCTGTTTTCTCAGTTTTGTCAACTGCATACGGGTGGGATTAACATTCATAACTGCCATTAGCAAACACCTTCAATGCGATTATTCTTTACCGTAAAACTCGTCAAGCATATCGTCCTTAATTCGTTTAAGTTCACTTCTGGGAAGAATATGCAAAAGCTTCCAGCCGATGTCAAGTGTTTCTTCAATTGAACGGTTTGCGTCATAACCCTGTGAAACATACTCACGCTCAAATGCCTCGGCAAATTCAGCGTACTTTTTATCCATATCGGTAAGAGCCGCCTCACCGAGAATTATCATAAGTTCTCTTGCGTCTTTACCTCTTGCATAAGCGGCAAAAAGCTGGTTCATGGTTGCGGCGTGGTCTTTACGGGTTCTGTCGGGACCGATACCCTTGTCTTTAAGTCTTGAAAGTGACGGAAGAACATCAATCGGCGGAGTAATTCCCTTTCTGTAAAGCTCACGGGATAGGATAATCTGACCTTCTGTAATGTAGCCTGTAAGGTCAGGAATCGGGTGAGTCTTGTCATCTTCGGGCATTGTAAGAATCGGAATAAGAGTGATTGAACCCTCTTTGCCTTTAAGTCTGCCGGCTCTTTCATACAATGTTGCAAGGTCTGTGTACATATAACCCGGATAGCCTCGTCTGCCCGGAACTTCTTTTCTTGCGGCAGAAACCTCACGGAGCGCATCGGCATAGTTTGTGATGTCGGTCATAATAACGAGAACGTGCATTCCTCTGTCAAATGCAAGATATTCAGCCGCCGTGAGTGCCATTTTAGGAGTTGCAATACGCTCAATGGCAGGATCGTTTGCAAGGTTTACAAACATTACGGTTCTGTCAATAGCGCCTGTTTCTTTAAACGACTGAACAAAGTAGTCGGATTCTTCAAATGTAATACCCATTGCGGCAAATACAACGGCAAACTGCTCGTCCTTGCCTCTTACAGCCGCCTGTCTTGCAATCTGAGCGGCAAGCTGGGCATGGGGCAGACCCGATGCTGAGAAGATAGGCAGCTTCTGTCCTCTAACAAGTGTGTTAAGTCCGTCAATTGCTGAAATACCTGTCTGAATAAATTCCTGCGGATAGTTTCTTGCAGCAGGGTTCATAGGTGTTCCGTTGATGTCAAGTCTTTTTTCGGGAATAAGAGCAGGACCGCCGTCAATCGGATTTCCAAGACCATCAAATACTCGTGAAAGCATATCGGGAGATACGGGAAGTTCCATTGAACGACCTAAAAATCTTACCTTTGAATTTGCAAGGTTAATGCCTGCGGCTGATTCAAAAAGCTGAACAAGTGCGTTTGAGCCGTCAACCTCAAGAACCTTGCAACGGCGTGTTTCACCGTTCGGAAGTTCAATTTCGCCGAGTTCGTCATATGTTACGCCCTCAACATCACTTACCATCATAAGAGGACCTGCAACCTCTCGTATTGTGCGGTATTCCTTTGGCATCAGTCCTCACTCCTTTCAAGTACATCCTTAATTTCCGAATCAAGCAGAGCCTTGATTGACTCGAACTCGTCCCGAACCTTATCCTCGGGTACATATTTATATCTTCCTATGCGTTCACGGACAGGAAGATTGACAAGCATTTCAATGTCTGCACCGTTTGCAAGAGCCTCTTTTGCTTTGTCATAGTAAGCAAGAATTGCTCGCATCATAAGCACCTGCTTGCCGAGAGATGTGTATGTGTCTGTCGGGTCAAATGCGTTTTGGTGCAGATAGTCCTCACGGATTGAACGGGAGGTTTCAAGCTTAAGTCTGTCGGGTGCGGAAAGTGCGTCCATACCGACAAGGTTTACAATTTCCTGAAGCTCGCTTTCTTCCTGTAATAATGTCATAAGTTTGCCACGAAGCTCCATAAAGTCGGGAGCGGCATTCTTTGAGAACCAATCTGCAAGTCGGTCTGTATAAAGCGAATAACTTGTAAGCCAGTTAATTGCAGGGAAGTGTCGTTTGTAAGCAAGGTTTGCGTCAAGTCCCCAGAATACCTTAACAATTCTGAGTGTTGCCTGTGATACAGGCTCTGAAATATCACCGCCCGGAGGTGATACAGCACCGATAACCGAGAGTGCGCCTTCCGTGTCCTCACTGCCGTTTACGATAACACGGCCTGCTCTTTCATAGAACTGTGCAAGTCGGCTGCCGAGGTATGCGGGATAACCTTCTTCACCCGGCATTTCTTCAAGACGGCCGGACATTTCACGGAGAGCCTCTGCCCAGCGGGATGTTGAGTCAGCCATAAGTGCAACCGTGTAACCCATATCACGGAAATACTCGGCAATAGTAATGCCTGTGTAGATAGATGCCTCACGGGCGGCAACAGGCATATCGGATGTGTTTGCAATAAGCACGGTTCTCTCCATAAGAGAGTTGCCTGTGCGTGGGTCTTTAAGTTCGGGGAACTCGTTAAGAACATCAGTCATCTCGTTGCCACGCTCACCGCAACCGATATATACGATAATATCGGCAGCCGCCCACTTTGCAAGCTGATGCTGAACAACAGTTTTGCCCGAACCGAACGGTCCCGGAACTGCGGCTACACCGCCCTTTGCAAGCGGAAAGAGTGTGTCGATAGGTCTTTGACCTGTGGTAAGAAGAATGTCGGGGGAGAGCTTTCTTTTGTACGGTCTGCCCACACGAACAGGCCATTTTGTACACATATTAATCTCAACATTGCCCTTGTCTGTTTTGAGAACGGCAACTGTTTCGTCAATTGTAAAATCGCCCTCGCTGATGCTCTCAACAACACCGCCTGTTTTGTTCGGAACAAGAATCCTGTGGAGAACAGCGTGTGTTTCCTGAACAGTACCGAGTGTGTCGCCTGCCGCAACTGTGTCACCCTTTTTAACAAGGGGAGTAAAGTGCCACTTCTTTTTGTGATCAAGTGACGGAACATCAACACCTCTTTTGAGGTTTGTGCCGGCAACCTTCATAATCTCGTTAAGCGGTCGCTGAATACCGTCATAAATTGAACCGATAAGTCCCGGACCGAGTTCAACGGAAAGCGGAGCGCCTGTGGATTCAACAATCTCACCGGGTCCGAGTCCCGAAGTTTCTTCATATACCTGAATTGATGCCCTGTCACCGTGCATCTCAATTATTTCACCGATAAGTCGCTGACTGCTTACACGCACAACATCGAACATATCGGCATCACGCATACCCTCGGCAATTACCAGAGGACCTGCTACCTTAGTTATAATTCCAGATTTCAAATTCTTACACCTCAATCATTGAAGATAATGTCCGAACCGACTGCCTTTTCAACGAATGACGACAGTCTTTTTATACCGATTCCCGTATTGCCTTTTACACCGGGGATAGGAATAACGGCAGGAATGAGCCTTTCTTCATATCTTTTTCGCTCTTTTTCAACAAGTCCGAACATTTCCTCGGTAATAAAAATTACCGCATAGTTGTCACCGTCAGCAATCTTTCTGAAAAGATGCGGTGCGTTTTCGTTGTCATCACACGGATAAATGTCCATGCCGATTGCCGCAAAGCCCTTTATGCTTTCGCTGTCGCCGATAACGGCAATATTTTTAGCCATAAACTTCACGCAACCTTTCTTTTACGGTTTCATAATTTGTCTTGGTGCGGATTCCGCTTGCAATAATGTGAATAACTTTTTTCTCTGTTTCACTTGCAATCAGATAGCCCGTAATCGGGTCTGCACCGTCACCGCTTCTTTTGCATTTTTCTTTTGCAAGGCTCATAAGCCTGTTGTCAACAAATTTTTCAAATGCCGACGGAGAAGCCTTGTACTCTTCAACAGCCTTGTTACAGCCGTATGCCGAGATTTTTGACAGCACATCAAGCGTTGGTTCAAGCCCCTTTACGCTTGCCTCAATAACCCTTGAACGGGGGAAGTCCTGCACATCACAGATTGCAATTTCAAGAAAATCCCTGTCACAATCGGCTTTTGCACCTCTTATGGCTGTCTTTACATTATTATAAAATACTGTAGCTTTAAAATATTCGGACATAAATTCGCTGTCGGATTTTTCGGATGTTTTCAGAACAAGCTCCATAAAAGCTCTGTCAAGAACCGCATCGCTGAGTCTTGCGTCACCTGTGTGTGCAAGAATTTCATATGCCTTGTCACAAGGTGCGGAAAGTTCTTCGCCCAAAAGTGAAAACTTTCTGTTCTCAACCGCCTGTTTAAGCGTTTCTTCTGAGAAAGTACACGGCTTTACCAAAAGCTGTGAATACGGTCTGTTTGAAAGCGTTCCCTTTAAAACAGCTTTAAGGTTGTGAAGGTCGTTAAGATAGAAGAACGGTTTGAATATTGCAAAATCGGGTGCGGTTCTTTTGAGATATTCCCACACATTTTCGCTGTGTGATTTCAATATATCTTCAATGTCATCGCCCTCACCGTAACCCTTGTCCGAGAGGTATCTGCAAAGCTCATGCACATTTTCACAACCGAGCATATGCTCAATGTCGCTGTTTGTAAACAGATTTTTTTCTTTAGCACGGACGGAGCCGATGGAAAATTCATAAGATAATGCCATCATATTCCTCCCTATGCCTTAAAAAGTTCCTGATTTATAAAATCCTCGATAGCGTCACGCTTTTCGGACAATATTGCCGAGAAGTCCATGTTTTCTTCAATGTCACCGCATTTAAGAATAAATCCGCTTTCAATGTCACACGGCGTTTTTGAAAGCTCTGCTTTTACACCGCATTTTTCAAGCCTTGCAAGAAAATCCTTCGGAAGTCGGTTCATATCCTTTTCATTCAAAAGCACAACACCGCTCATTCCGTTTAACTTTTTTGCAAATGTGTAAATCAGTTCAAAGTAATCTTCATCGGGAAGATTTTTCATTTTATTAAGAATTTCACTGTATGTCTTGTCAATTTCCTCACGCCTTCTCTTTAGGAAAGCGTTGCGTGTTTCAAGGTCGCAACGGCTCTTTGAAGCCGCCTGCATCTGCTTGACCTTTGACTGTGCCCTGTCGGCAATTTCGGCAGAAATCTTGTCGGCATCAAGCTTTGCCTGTGCCATAATCTGTGCGCATTTTTCATCGGTTTCAGCACCTATTTGGCTGATTCTTTCGTCACAGTCAAGACTTATGCGATTTAAAATTTTATCACCGCTGCTCAAAGTGATTCCACCTTTCTTTCGTAATTTTCGTTAGTCGGTTATCAGATGTTAAGGTTTGGAACTGTGATAACAACGAGAAGTGAAACGATGAATGAAAGGAGAGCGTAAATCTCAACGAGAGTTACGGAAACCATAGCCTTTGAGAAGTTTGAATCGTCCTTTGCGCTAAGTGCAATACCCGAAACGGCTGCCTTGCCCTGTGCAAAACCTGAAATCATACCGCCGATGCCGATAGCAAGCGATGCTGCAAAGTATGCAAGTCCCTGTCCGATTGTCGGAGCTGTGCCGCCGAGAACGCCGCCGCTTACGAGAATAAGGAAGCCTACGATAAATCCGTAAAGTCCCTGAGTACCCGGGAGAAGTGTGAGAACGAGCATTTTACCGAATTTTGATGAGTCCTCGGAAAGAACTCCCATAGCTGCCTGTGCGGCAGAGCCTACACCTCGAGCAGAACCTACGCCTGCAAGTGCTGTTGCTATTGATGCGCCTAAAAGTGCGAAAAATATTCCATTCATTTTGATTTGTCCTCCTGAATTTTAATATATTTACTGTTGAGCTTGAACGGCTTAAACTGTTTGCCGCCGCCCTCATAGAATTTTCCGAACATTTCAACATACTGAAGTCGCATTGTGTGAACATATGAACCGAGTGCGTTGAGTCCGATGTTGATTGCGTGTCCGATGATGAACACGATAATGAGTAAGATAATTCCGAACCAGCTCTTTCCGAACATGGTCGAAAGCATATTGAACACCTGAGCCATAACTCCCGTTGTAAGTCCGAGAGCAAGAAGTCTTGAATAGCTCAGAAGGTCACTGATGTAACCTGTGATGTCATAGAGAGAGGCAAGTCCGCCGATGACTTTGCCGAATCCCTTTTTGTTTCTGCCCTGTGTGAGAACAAGACCGATTGCGCAGAAAATCGCAATGCCTGCTCCGACATAGACGAGTGTCTGACCGAATGCCATACCTGCCGCCAAAACGGCAAATCCGATAAGCATAAGCATCCAAAGTCCCGTGTCAAAGAACGCTCCGCCGTAATCCTTCTGCCTGAGGCAAACATAGAATTTGCAGCCCATACCGACAAGAATGTGTACAAGACCGAATGCTATTGAAATAATCATCAGCATAAGTGCGTCCTTTTGCGGGTCAATTGTCGGCCACGGGAAGATTTGTTTCATCGTAATGTCTGCACCCGTAAAGTAGTTGTAAAGGGTTGCGGGGGCATCTCCGAAGAAGCTTGCAAAAACAAGTCCCCAGAAAAATGTTGAAACACCGCAATATTGGAACAGCTTCAAGGTGTTTCGCATTTCTTTGTCAGGCTTGAACAGCTTTATTGCAAGTCCTGTTCCTATTACCATTAACAGTCCGTAGCCTGCGTCCGAGAACATCATTCCAAAGAAAAAGTAGAAGAAGAATGCAAGCAACGGTGTTGGATCAATATCGTCATGCGATGGGGGAGAGTACATATTTACAATGCTCTCTGCCGGTGCTGCAAAGCGACTGTTCTTTAGCTTTACAGGAGCTTTTTCCTCGTCAACATCGCCGAATTCAACATAGCATACAGAAACTCTTTCGCAAAGCCTTTCAAGCTTTTCACAGTCCTCCTCGGGAATATAACCCGAAATAACAAAAACATTCCGTGAATGCTGAAGTTCACCGATTACGCTGTATTTATCGGCTCTGATTCTGAAATAATCCTGTGTATCTTTAATATCTTTTCGTCTGTCTGCAAAGGAAATGATTTCCTTTTTTGCGTTTTCCGTATCATCTTCAAGCTTGTGACTTCTTTCAACAAGCTTTTTTGATTCCGCCAAAGGGGTAAGGCTTGAGTTTGTAACAGGTTTTGCAAAACCGATATCACGCAGAGCATTTTCTGCAAGCTCCTTTTGGGCAATCGGTGCAAAAAGTACAATACAGGTAAGCACCTCGTTTGCAAATTGAATTTCAAAATCAAATTCAAGCTTCGGAGAAGCCTCGGCAAGTGCCTTTGAAAGCGATATCTCGTTGTACTCCTTTTGAATTGAGCCTATGAAAACAGCCGTTGTTTTTGTGTCCTTTGCATTAAGCGGAATGTCAAGATTCTTCCACGGCTCAAGCTGTGCAAGAGCGGTTTTTATGCGAATCCGTTCCGCCGCATTATCGGCAATCTGTTTGTTAAGCTCACAAATTCTGTTGCACACATCAATAACTTCGCCTGCATTTGATGCGATAACTCCGATTTCATCGGGATCAATCTCCCGCCGTCCGCAAAATGCGGAAAGCATACTTTTCTTTTCGGGAGAGTTGCTGTCGAGAATTTTCAGAGCGTTTTCACTGAGAGTAACATTCCGCTCGAAAATCTGAATTTGTGAGGTCATATCAATCTTGCCGAAACCTTTTCTGCAGGTTTCGGTCTTTTCAATCTGAACCAAACCCGAATCCTGCAAATGTTCAAGAAGTCGCTTTCTGTCCTGTCTTAGGGCAATAATCCGAACCGACTTCATTTTAAGTTTTGCCAATTTCTATCACCACGCTTCTTTCATTGCAACCGTTTTAAAGAGAGAGCCTTTGTATAGCCCCGTCAATAACACGCTTGCGGTTTTTGTCTGCAGTCCGAGAGAGAATGTCGCACTCAAGATTTGCCTTTTCAGAGGCTTTCTCAAGCTCTTTTTTGCTCTCTTTCGCAGTCTTTTCAAAAAGCATATCGGCATCCTTTTGTGCCTTTTCCTTTGCCGAAAGCACAACCTGTTTGGCATCTGCCTTTGTCTGTTCAACCCTTTCTGCTGATTCTGCTCGTGCATTTGCCTCACGCTGTCTGCAATCCTCTTCGGCATTGTAAATGGCGTCCAGCATATCTTTTGCCATTGTTATCCTCCTTTGTTAAAAAATGCATAAAAATATTTTTGAAGAATACACTATTTTGTTTATTCTATTCCTAGATTGTAGCACAATTATTTAAAAAAAGCAATCAACATACATTAAAGTTTGCCCAGTTTTTTATCATTTTCTTCCCTGTGACCGCATTTGCGAGTGGTTTTACAGCATTAATTTGCGATAAAAGAAAAAACACCGCATAATACGGTGTTTAAAAAATTAACTTGCTTATTATCTTACTTACTGTCTTGCTTACTGACTTGCTTATTATCTTGCGTGTTGTGGGTAAAACAGCGATATTTTAGTCTGTAAAACAGAAGAAAGCCGTCCCGAAAAAATTCGGAGCGGCTTTCAAAGCTACGGTTATTCGGCAGGCGTATAACTCTCCTGCATCTCTCAAGGTTTCCCTTTGTCAAGCCATCGGCGTGTGGATTGTACGAAATCTTCCACCTCGAATAACTTCTGAATTTATTCTGACATTATTTTAATAAAATTGCAAATAAATCAAGGTTGAAATCCGATGCGAAAAGTTGTATTATGTGAGGGTAATAACAAGATGGCAATATGCATGGAGGATTGTGTATTTATGAAAGAAATCAAGACAAATGTAATGAGAATTTTAGACAAAGAAAAGGTTGAATATACTCACCATGAATATCCCCACGGCAAGGATGCCGTTGACGGAGTAACGGTTGCAACGCTTATGAATCAAAATCCCGATTATGTTTTCAAAACTCTTGTAACAAAGGGCATGGGCAGAGATTATTATGTTTTCGTAGTTCCTGTTGACCATGAGCTTGACCTTAAAAAATGTGCAAAGAGCGTAGGTGAAAAGTCGGTTGAAATGATTCCCGTAAAGGACATTACAAAGGTCACGGGTTATGTGCGTGGAGGCTGTTCACCTCTCGGAATGAAAAAGCAGTTCAAGACAACCTTCCACATTACAGCAGAGTCAATTCCGAAAATCATTGTCAGTGCAGGAAAAATCGGTTATCAAATTGATTTAAAACCAGAAGATTTAATCCGTCTTACAAACGGTCAATGTGCCGATATTATAAAGGACTGACCTGATATTCAAAAAACAACACCCCCGACTGTGCCAAACGGTTAAGTCGGGGGTGTGTTTTATTAGTATGTTTTATTCGTCAATAAATTCAAGGTCTTCGTCACTTACTTTTTTGAGTTCCTTTTTATTGAACAAATCGTAAATAACGGGAACGATGTAGAGCGTCATAAATGTTGCGTAGAGCAAACCGCCGATGCAGACAATTGCGATAGGCTGCATCATTTCTGCACCTGTGCCTATGCCGAGAGCCATAACAACAAGACCGAGAACGGTTGTGAGTGCGGTTATGAGGATAGGACGCATACGGGTTTTACCTGCCTCAACAATTGACTCAATTCTTTCTTTGCCGTCAATACGAAGTTTGTTGATGTAGTCAACAAGTACGATACCGTTGTTTACAATGATACCGCAGAGCATTACAAAACCGACAAGCGATACAACGCTGATGTCAAATCCTGTGATTAAAAGTGCGAGGAAACCTCCCGTAAATGCAAGCGGAATTGTAAACATAATAATGAACGGTGATTTTAGGCTCTGGAACTGTGCAACCATAATGAGGTAGATGAGAATAATGCCGAGCAACAGCATAAGCATAAGCTGTGAAACTGCCTCCATTGTCATTTTGTCTGTACCTGCATAGTCGATTGAACAGCTGTTCGGGAGCTTGTAATCGTTCATTGCGGATTTTACATTGTTTGAAACAGATGTAAGCGTGTAGCCGTCCTTGACTTCGGCGCTGATTGTAAGATAACGCTTTTGATTTTCACGGCTGATTTTATCCATAGTTTCCGACTTTGAAATATCCGAAACAGAGGAGAGTTTAACTGTCTTTTCGTTACCGCTCTTATCCGTATAAGTTATGTCGAGGTCACGGAGATTTTTCGGAGTAACGGTTTCGCTGTCGTCCTTTACAACCACAACATTCATATCATTGCCGTCATCATTCGTAAGAGTGGCAGCGGTTTTTTCTGTTGAAATTGCAGCGGCAACCTGCTGATAAACCTGTGCAACGGTAAGTCCCTTTTCAGCGGCTTTTGACTTGTCAACAGTAACCTTGATTTCGGGAGAAACAGCACCGATGCCGTTGTCAACCGATGCAACGCCTTTAACCTTTTCAAGTGTCTTGCCGATATCCTCGGCAGTGCTTTTGAGTGTGTCAAGATCGTCACCGTAGAGCGTAATCTGAACGGAACCGTCACCCATAAGGCTTGACATTGAACTTGAAGTGCCGCCGCTTACGGCAGCCTCACCGTCAAGGCTTTCAAGATCCTTTTCAATCTTCTTTGAAATCTCACCGCTCTGTTTTGTAAAATCATCCTTGAGAACGGCATATGCCATAAGTGAGCCGGCATCATTTGACGATGAACCGCCTGTAAGTCCCATAAGGCTTGACGAGTTTCCCGCCATAACGCCTACGGTTTCAAACTGGTCATATTTTGAAAGCAAATCGTTGAGCTTTTCGCCCTCTTTAACTGTTTCCTCAAAGGTTGCGTTATCGTCAAGCTTCAATGATACCTGAATCTGTGTACTGCTCATATCGGGCATAAAGCTGAAACCTCTCATCAGACAAAGAACTGCACTTGTAAAGAGAAGTGCAACTGCAACGAGAATTGCAGGAACTTTGTGCTTTAATACGAAACGAAGTGAGCGTTCGTATGCCTTTTTGATTTTTCCGTCCTTCGGAGCGGAATTAGGTTTCATCTTGCGGAGTATTCTCTGTCCCATGGCCGGAACAAGCGTCAGCGCAACAATAAGGCTTGCAAGAAGTGAATATGTAACCGTGAGTGCAAGGTCAACAAACAGCTGACGGGTGATGCCTTCAACAAATACAATCGGCAGGAACACGCATACTGTGGTGAGAGTTGACGCTGTAATTGCGCCGGCAACCTGTCTTGCACCGTTAAGTGCCGCCTTAATCGGCGAAACGCCCATGCTTCTCAGTCGGTAGATATTTTCGATAACAACAACCGAGTTGTCAACAAGCATACCGACTCCTATCGCAAGTCCTGACAGCGAAATCATATTGAGTGTTACGCCGCTGAAATACATAAGAACGATTGCAAACACAACGCTTATCGGAATTGAGCAGGCAACAATGAGCGTCGGTTTGATATCTCTGAGAAATAGGAAAAGTATGATAATTGCAAGAACCGCACCCATAAGGAGGTTCTGCAAAACGCTGTTGATTACAAGATTAATGTAGTCGCCTTCATTATAAAGGTTTGTAAAGTGAAGTCCGTCAACCTCTTTTGAAAGCGAATCAAGCTTTGCGTTAATATTTTCGCAAACGGTAGAAGACGCTGTGTTACTTGACTTTGAAAAGCTCAATACAATACCGGGGTTGCCGTTGATTCTTGCAAAGGTTTCGTCGGAATTATCGGCAACAAAAACATCTGCAACATCTTCAAGATGAATAACTCCTATTCCGTCAATTCCTGTGTCAAAAAGCACAAGCGACTTCATCTCTTTTTCATCATTCACCTTGTCGCCGACACGAACCATAAATTTATTGTTATCGTCATCGGTAACATAGCCTGCCGGCATTGAAAAGTTTTGTGCCGTTAGAATTGAAGAAATGGTATCAAGTGTGACTGTGTTGCTCACATCAGCCTTGCTTTTTGCCTCTTTCTTTTTATCTGCAAGTTCTTTTTCGGATGTTTCAATCTGTTTTTCTGCACTTGAAAGCTGTGTAAGTGCGCTGTTGAGTTCACTCTGTTTTGAAGTGAGAGTTGACATGGCAGAGGACATTTTGAAGTCCGCACTTGACTGTTGTTGTGAAATGAGGGCAAGAGCGGAATCAACCGAAACCGACTTGTCGTCAAGTCCCGAAATTGCGTTATCAAGCTGTGCAATACCCGAGTTGATTTCTGAGATTTTCTCCGACATTTCGCTTAATGCAGAATTGATTGCATCTCCCGAAGTTCCGAGCTTTTTAAGTGAGTTTTCAACATTTTGAAGAGCCTCTGCACTTTTGTTAATGGAATTCTGAACTGTCTGCATTGTTTTTGCAATATCGGGAGCTTTGATTCCGTAAGGCTCAAGCACCTTGTTAATCTCGTCAATCTGCTGTTGAAGTGCCTTGTATTCCTCGCTGTCGGGCAGTGCATCATTCATTTTCCGAACAATTTCCTGATACTGTTCGTTGAATTTTGAAAGCTGTTCAAGTTTTTGCGTAAGCTGTGACTGCTCGGAAGTCAGCTCATCATAGGTAGTTTTCAGTTCAAGCAAACCCTGATAAGCGGTTTCGAGCAATGTCTTTGTTGAAGTGAGGCTTGCCTTTCGGTCAAGCAACTGCATCTTTGCCGACAAAAGCTGTGTTTTACCGCTTTCAGCCTTGTTCTGTGCATCGGCAAGCTGTTTTGAAACAGCCTCTTGCTGTGAGTTGATTTGCTCAATTGAAGATGAAACAGTACCCTGACCGTCCTTGGCTTTGCCGATATTATCCTGCAATTCCTTTTTAGCTTTGGCAATTTTGTCCTCCGCATCACCGAATTGATTATCGAGCGCAGCGGAAATCTTCTTATTAAGCTTGTCAAGCTTATCCTGTGAAAGTACGACATTTTCCTGTTCCGTAACAATGCCCTTGTCAGAAACAGAGGCAACCCCGTCAATGCCTTCAAGTTCATTCAAAAGTTCGTTTGTGACATAATCCGAAAGCTCTGTCTGCGACTTGCCTTCAAAGTCAACCGCCGTCATTGCAACGGGGAGGATGTTCGGATTGATTTTGATGAGGTACGGTGTTCCGACTCCGTCAGGCCAATTGCCCTTGATTGTGTCAAGGCTTGAACGCATATCAACAGTTGCGCTGTCCATATTTGTGCCGTCCTCAAATTCAATCATCAAAAGAGAATAGTTGTCCGATGAGGTAGAGGTGATCTCCTTAACACCGTCAATTGCCGACATCGACTGTTCAAGAGGCTTTGAAACCGTTGTTTCAACCGCCTCGGGCGTCTGACCTGCGTAGGTGGTCATGATAACGGCATAGGGAAAGTCCATATTCGGTAAAAGGTCGGGCGTCATCTTAAAAAATGACACTATACCGAGAACCAGAACAAGTACAACCGCAACCAATACCGTCATCGGTTTTTTTACGCTGATTTTAGATAACATTGATTACTCCTTTGTTTGTGCTTTTATCTATGAGTATATTTCATATTAAATGCAATTTCTACCAACTTAGGTTTACATTTTCTGTTGAAATCGGTCGCAACCGGTTGCGTGAATATTAAACTTAATCTGCAATTGCACCTGTTTTGATAATTTCAAGTTTTCTGTGATACTCCCTGTGAACCTCGTCAAAAGGTTTTCCTATTACAAAAACATTGAACACGGCATTCTTCAGCACCTGAGTGAGAATCTGTGAAAGACACTTCACATCTTCATCTGAAGTATATTTAAGGTTACTTCTGTCAAAATTGTTTGTAACGCTGACAAGCTCTGCAACGCCCTT
Organism: Ruminococcoides sp.; assembly: GCF_057037865.1. Taxonomy (NCBI): domain Bacteria; kingdom Bacillati; phylum Bacillota; class Clostridia; order Eubacteriales; family Oscillospiraceae; genus Ruminococcoides; species Ruminococcoides sp. The sequence goes on along the minus strand of NZ_DBLZMS010000001.1, from coordinate 55,938 downwards.
GAAACGGTTGATAAAATATTCCGAAACAAGACTGTCATTTGCCTTTATATTTTTGATGAGATTCTTCATAATGATACTTTGTTTTGCATCCTTTGAACATTCGCATAGAATTTCAAAAAGCAAATCATAAGTTACAAATATGTCGCCGTGAGTGCGAGAGATAACCTCTGTGGCTTTTTTAAGCGAAAAGTCAATAAATGAGCGTGTCATAACCTCCACAAGGTCAACCTTATCGTCAAAGTACTGATAAAAACTGCCTCTCGAAATGTTTGCGTTCTTTATAATATTGTTTATGCTGACTCTCTCTCCCGACGAACCGGCAAATTCATTGAATATTGCGTCCGTGATTCTCTGACGCTTTTCTTCGGGAAGATTATAAAAGGTGTTTTTAATCATAAAAAATCCTCCAAAATAAATGTGACAGGCAGTCATATGACAACCTGTCACAATTTTAACATCGTTTATTTATTGTGTCAATTAAATGTGTTTTAGATTTTGCACATATACGATCAAAAATCTTTGTGCATATTAACAACAAAATTAAGCTTTGCCTTTAAATTTTTCAAAAAGTCCTTTGCATCCGCTGTAAATATCATTGTATGCCTGCTCAAAATCACCGCTGTACCACGGATCCGATACATCACGATTCATACCTGCAAAGCTCATCATCTTGCAAACCTTTCCGTCTTTGTCATCGCCGAAAATTCGCATAGTGTTTCTGATATTATTAGAGTCCATGCAGATGAAATAATCGTACTTGTCATAGTCGGATTTTTTGAGCTGAACAGCCCTCTTGCCGTCACAACCGATTCCGTGTTTTGCAAGCTCACGCTTAGCCGGCGGATAAACAGGATTCCCAATCCCGTTCCATATCTCCTCCGTACTCGTAGCAGATGATTTAATCACAAACCTGTCAGCAATCTCGCCCTTCTTAACCATGTCCCTAAATATAAACTCCGCCATAGGCGACCGACAAATATTCCCATGGCACACAAACATTATCCTTATCATATTAAAATTCCTCCCGATTTGCCGTAATATGCCGTGATTTGCAAGGGTGAATTGAGTATAACAGGAATGAGTATCACTTTTGAAATTTCCTCTAAACACGCAAATCAAGGCAAAATGTGGCATATTAGATTTTCCAAAAGTAGTCAAATAGTAGTCAGTTAAGGTGGTGCAGACTACTTTCAAAATCAACCGTATAACGATAGTTTTTGAGTAGGGGGTGCAAAGTGGATTTTCGCTTGTTATAATTCAATGAGAGAATTATAATTTACCAATTCAAGCTATCGTTAATGGGTTTAAAAGATGATTTTATTATAGCATAAAAAACTTTTAGTCACAACAAAACAGCACTCATATCGTAATGATGTGGGTGCTGTTTGTAATAATCAGATTTTTAACAATGCTATTGTAGTGAAAGTATTATCTTCACAACTTACTGTGAAATCGCCTGAATATGATTCTGTAATATTTTTTAGGATTTCAATACCAAGTCCTTTATGATTTGGCTTTGTGGATTGTAAATTATCAATGTTATCGGTAATATTATGGTCGCAGTAATTGATGCATTTTACTACAAAGTTATTATCTTTAATTTGCGATGAAAGAATAATAAATACTTTGTTTTTATCGTTAGAGCTAACACAAGACTCTATTGCGTTGTCAATTATGTTGGTAAACAATCTGCAGAGGTCTGTATTTTTAATATTGATGTTATTCGGAATATTTAAGTTGCTAGAAAATTCAATATGATTTGCTTTTATGGTGCCATATTTGTTAATCATAATGATGTTGACCAATTCGTTGTCACAGAATTTTCTGATTTTGTTGTTCTCAAGAGTTTCGGTCAAATCTTGGATAATTGCATTTGCTCGCTCGCTATTATTATCACTGTTATCGTTGACCATAGCTTTTACAACTGTAATCATATTACTGATATCGTGATTCATTTTTCTTGTTTCGGCAATACTTACTTTCATTTTGTTGTAGTATTCAAGTTCGAGTTCGTTCTTTAAATTAGAAAGTTCGAGTGCTTCTTTCAAATCGTGATTTTCAGAATTTACAAGCAAAACTTTGTAAAGTGCAATGTCACATATAACCATACATATGATTGTTGCAAGGACAAAAATCCAAAGTATAATATTTGCACTTGTCAGTTCAAAATTGTTATTGTTATATACAGAAATGGCAATTGCCGAACTGCACATAAGCTGTGAAACAATGATAATATCAAATTGCCACATTCTTGATGAATAATTTTTGTGCTTAAGATTTTTATCAAAAATTTTTTTGCATATTAAAAGTAAAATCCAAAGAACAAGAATAGCTACAACATTGCTGAGTACATTTGCAACTTTATCGTCACGCAATGAAAATCCCATAAAAGTAAATAACGCCATAACCGAAAGCTCTGTTATACACATTGAAGCAAGGAACAGAACATAGGCTATTGTTTTCTGAGAGATTTTATCGCTGAAACAAGTGAAAAATGTTATGGCAATCACTCCGAATAAGATAATAGGTTTAAACGGATTAGCGTTAAATTCCTCGTTTATTCTGGATAGAAAAGAAATAACCATGGTAAAAACAAAGAACATTCCAATTATAATTTTATAAATAGGTTTATCCTTTTTTAAAGTAAGCAGTTGCAGTGGATACTGAATAAAAGTAGCAGTTGTAATTAAGTCTAATATAGTAGCAAAAGCAAGTAACATTGTTTATCCTCCGAAATTCATAAGATATAAATTTTTTGCATCTTTAGCATAAGAATCGCTTATCGGAATAATAGCTCCGTTTGTCAAAGTAAATTGCCCTGATTGATAAGAGGCAATGTATTTGGTATTTACAATATAGCTCTGGTGGCATCTTACGAAATATTCGGGCAACTCCTTTAGAAAATCAGAAAGTTTTTTGTAGCAACGATAGGTTTTGTCATTGGTGATAATTTCACAAACTCTTTTAGAACTCTGTATGTACAGAATATCGTCAACAGTAATAAGATATTCTTTGAAGTCATAAGAAATTTTAAGCTTTGCCGTCTTTTTCTTATATTCATTTTCAGCCTGTTTAATGAAAAAGTTCAGAATGTTGTACTGAATCGGTTTTTCAAGAAATCCCTGTGGAGTAATATGCTCGTAAATATTTTCATAATAAACATTGCCGTAGCCGGTTATGAAAATAGTTTTTATATTTGGCTGAATTTTTTGAATATCTTCCGCAAGTAAAATTCCGTTGTCATCTTTAAGCACAATGTCAATAATCAACAAATCAATATTTTCTGAATGAATTATATTCAGAGTATCTTCTCTGTTAATAGAAACAAATACTTCGTGCTTAAACTTATTTTTTATGTATTTCGCA
>NZ_DBLZMS010000001.1:52106-52562 GCF_057037865.1 Ruminococcoides sp. | reverse complement strand
GCAATGCTATTTGCAATTGATAAATCATCATCACAAACCAATATGTTCATATTTAATTCCCCCTAAATTGCCCATATTGTTAAAATTTCACTTAAAACTTATGCAATCAGTATATCATAATTTGTTTAAAAATCAAAGATTTTATTTACTTTTGTAGAATTATGTAAAAAATAGGCGAGCTTATGTAACTTTTCGGGATACTAAAGAGATTGGTAATGTTGTATAATTATTATGAAGATGAAATGTGATATATGTACAAGAAGAGAATAAATTGGTTTTTTATATTGATAAAACTAGTTTTGAAAAGAAGTATGCAAAAATATTCGCAAATTGCAATAGCAAGTTGTAACAGTTTTTAAAAATTAGAAATTACAAATTACCAGAAATAATATCAGTGACAAATATGGACGGTGCTTAGGTTGGCAAAAATTGTTTTTAAACATGGAAAGACATCAA
>NZ_DBLZMS010000001.1:40894-52096 GCF_057037865.1 Ruminococcoides sp. | reverse complement strand
ATTTATCAAATATAACTTTAAAATCACCAAAAGGATTTGTTAAACCAGAAATAATTGCTAAAAATCAGATTGTATATGAGAATCTAAAAGGCGGGCGTATCAAATCTTATTTATCTATGGGAATACAAGTTTCACAGTTTTTTAGCATTGTTGATCAGGTTTTGAATATAACCAAGTACATTGTTGATAATGGACTGCTTCTTGAATGTTTAGTAAAAAATATTGATTACATATTTTTTGATGATGAAAATAAAGTTAGAATGATATATGTACCAATTTCTCATATGGCAGAAACTGAAGACATGTTATGGTTACTGAGTTATATGGCTGATAGTGCTGTTTTAAAAAATAAAAGCGAAATGAAAGAATTGAGGGATTTTAAGAATTGTTTGAGTAGCTTAAGTGCATTTGATATTGATAAAATACGCAAAGAGTTACCTTTGTACAAAAATTTCTTACATGAATTAGATGAGGATGAACCTACTGATTTAATGGATGAATCAACAGAACTGATGGATGACGATAAAACAGATTTAGCAGATGAAACCGAAACATATATTATGAATGAGTTTTCAGAACAAGTGACTGGATTTCCAAAATTGAAACGATTGTCTACAAATGAAGTTGTCTATATAAATAAATCCGTGTTTAGAATTGGTAAGGATAAAAATTGTGTTGACTATTTTATTGACAATGTTGCCGTTAGCAGAAGTCACGCAGATATTATTGTCCGAGGAACAAGATGTTTTATTGTTGACTTAAAATCAAAGAATAAAACATATATTAACGATAATGTTATACCAATAAATACTGAGTATGAATTGCACAATGATGATGTTATTACATTAGCTGATGAGGAGTTTATAATTAATTTTTAATGAACTTCATAGAATTGGTTACGGAGGTTAATAATGCATTTCACAATAGCAGCAGATACTGATGTAGGAATTTCTAAAAAAATAAATCAAGATAGTTTCATAATTAAGAAAGCATTAATTGGTAATTCCGAGATTGTAATGGCAATAATCTGTGACGGAATGGGAGGTCTTTCAAAAGGGGAATTGGCTAGTGCAACAGTAATAGAAGTTTTCTCTGATTGGTTTGATGATAATATTTTATATGAATTTGAAAATATAAACTTAGAAATAATAGGCGAAAAATGGTCACTCTTATTAAAGAAATTAAATTCTGAAATCAATGAATTTGGAAAAGACAGAGGAATACGATTGGGTACCACATTTACTGGAGCATTATTTGTTGATGAAAAATATGTTGTTGTTCATGTAGGAGATTCCAGATTATATCATATTGGAACTAAATTATCACAAATTACAAAAGATCAGACTTTTATCGCAAGGGCAATTGAAAATGGTGAACTAACAGAAAATGAAGCAAAAAATGATAGTAGACGAAATGTTCTTTTACAATGTGTCGGAGCTTCGAAATTTGTAGAACCAGAAATAATATTAGGAATTACTCAAGAAAAGGGATACTTATTCTGTTCAGATGGTTTTAGACATGTAATTACTGATGAGGAAATCTATACTTCATTAAACAAAGTTGTCAAAGACAATAAAAAAGCAATGTCTATGCAGATTAGGAAATTAATAGATTTAATAAAATCACGAAAAGAAAAGGATAATATAACTGCAATATATATTAAGGTTGAAAATATCTTTGACTGCAAATTTGAAAATAATGAAGAGAAAAAGAAATACACTTCACATTATACTTTAAAATTTTTGGTTATATTTTTCGGCATTATGTCAGTAGTATTTTTGTTTCTGGGAATAATTAAACTTTTTTAAATGGAGAATAAAATATGGACTGGTTAACTGATGAATTGATATGTTATGTTGGACTAGTGATTGCATTATTAGGTGTTGTTTTAGCGGTTTTCTCATTGTTTTTATACAAATTAAAAAAAGAAAAATTAATGAGTAAATACAATACTGAATATGGAGAAATCTCAAAAAGAAAATAATTCATAAAACTTTAATAGGGGTGTAGTATGTCTGAAATTATTTCTTCTACATATGAACTGATTGAAAGAATCGGATCAGGCGGTGGTGGTGTTGTATATTTGGCAAATCACCTTAGACTTGGGAAAAAGGTTGTACTAAAAGCGGACAAAAGAAAACTGACCACACGTCCAGAACTGTTGAGAAGAGAGGTCGATGTTTTAAAGAATCTCAGTCATAGCTATATTCCACAGGTATATGACTTCTTTGTTGAGAACGATACAGTATATACAGCTATGGACTATATTCAAGGTGAAAGCCTTGATAAGCCGCTAAAGAGAGGAGAAAGGTTTTCTCAGGCACAGGTTATTAAATGGGCGATTCAAATGTTAGAAGCTTTGGATTATTTGCACCAACCTATTCATGGAGATCCTCCAAAGGGTTATGTGCATAGCGATATAAAGCCTGCTAATTTAATGAAAAGACCAAATAATGATATATGCTTAATTGATTTTAACATTGCTTTAGCAATAGGGGAGAATAATGTTGTAGGATGTAGTATTGGCTATGCTTCACCGGAACATTACGGCCTGGACTATTCGGAAGTAAGCGGAACAGTTATTGATGAAAACGAAACGGTAACCCTTAATGATGAAACAGCCACTATTACCTTATCAAAAATAAAATCCGGTTCATCTAACAGTAAAAAAAGAATAATGCCTGATGTTAGGTCGGACATTTATAGCGTGGGTGCAACTTTATATCATCTGCTTAGTGGTGTACGTCCTGCAAAAGACGCACTAAATGTTGAAAAGTTATCGCAAAAAGAATTTAGTCCGCTGATTGTAAAAATAATATCTAAGGCAATGGAGCCTAACCCGAATTTAAGGTATCAGACAGCAGCTGAAATGCTTGATGATATTTTGAAGTTAAGGGAAAACGATCCCAGAACGAAAAAATTAAAAAAATTTAGATTGATTACGCTTGTGGTGGCTGCGGTTGTTTTTGCTGTTGGTCTTTCTATTGGTTTTATTGGATTAAAAAGAATGCAAACACGAGAAAGTTTTTTGAAGTTAGCGGAGTATTCAAGCAATGCTTTGCAAGATGGTAATTCAGAAAAAGCAATAAAATATGCGTTAGAAGCTACCTCCAGTAATAGTGGAATACTAACCCCAGGTTTGTTGCCGGAAGTACAAATGTCACTGACTACAGCGCTCGGAGTATATGATTTGGCAGATGGATATAAGTCATATAACACTATTGAGCTTCCTTCGGCAACAATATGTATGAGGTTATCTCCTGATGGAAAAACAGGAGCTTGTATATACTCAGGAAATCTTGCGATTTTTGATACCAAAAAGGCTGAAATTATTGAAACATTGCCTTCAGATGAATCTGCTTTGTCAGAAGTAGAATTTATTGATAATTACAACCTTTGCTTTGCCGGAAAATACGGAATTACAGTTTACAATCTTGCAAGTAAAGAAACTGTATGGACTGGTAATAAAGCAACATCAATAAGTGTTTCTAGCGATGGAATAAATGTGGCAGGAATTTATAAAGATGAGAATACAGCTACAATATATGATTCACAAACAGGAAATATATTACAAACAGTTGATTTTAACGGAAGAAGTCAACAAGTTACGACTAATGATATATTTGCAAATCCAAATGATAATCTCTTTGAAATAAGTAATGATGGAAATCTGTTAGCTGTGAGCTTTTCAGATGGTTCTTTATCTGTTTTTAATGTTGCTAACGACGATGAAATAGAATTGTATGACAGCACTTCTGATTTTACCCATTTTGAAGGTGGCTTTTACAAAGAATATTTTGCCTATTCCGCATCGAATACAACCAAATCTGTTTTTGTCGTGATAGATGTAAACAAAAAAGAACAGATTGGCGGATTTAATAAAGATGGATATTTTGAGGTTCAGGCTGATGAAACCGGAATATTCACAAAAATAGATAATATTTTGGTTGAAATTGATCCAGTATCGGGAGAGCAAACGCCACTGGTAAATACATCTGAAAATATTGTTGATTTTGCTCGTAGCGGTTCGCATACGATGGCTTCATATAAAGGCGGTGTTCTTTTCTTTGACGAAAAAGCTAATTTGACATCAAAAATTGATAAAAAGTTTTCATGTGATTTTATTCAGATTTCAGAAGGAGTAGCGTTAATTGGTAGTATGGACGAGCCTGTTATATGTATTTTAAAATATGAAAATCATTTGGATTCTCAAGTGTTCTCATATGATTCAGACTACTCTCACGATGAAGCAAGAATCAGTGCTGATGAAAGGACAATAATGTTCTTTACATATAAACAATTCAGAATATATGACTTTGATAATGAATTGATTTGCGAAGTTGATATTCCGAATGCATCAGATGTTTATGATCAACAATTCGTCAGAGATGGTAACAGCTCGTATTTGGAAGTTACATATTATGATGGCACAATAGAAAGATACAATGCTAGGGATGGCACAAAAATATATTCCGAAAAAGGAGATATACCGGATTCAACATTGTATGAAGAATTCTATACAGACAATTATAGAATTGAGTCGCCGCTTCACGGTACACCTAAAGTTTATAAAAAAGACAGTGATGAAATAGTAACAGAACTTGAAGAGGATGCATATTTGACATATGTTACGCAGGTCGATGACTATGTCATCACACAATATATTACAGCAAGCGGAGAATTCTACGGGTACTTGCTAAATGATAAATGCGAGAAAATAGCTTATCTGCCAAATCTTTGTGATATATTAAATGGAAAATTGATTTTTGATTATCCCTCAACAGGCGATATACGGAAATCTAAAATATACAACATTGATGAGCTTATTTCAATGGCTCAAAATGAAATTGATGGAGGAATTTAAATGAAACAAGTTAGAAGATTACTATCATATTTGCTTACAGTAATGGTGATAGTAACGGCAATTACTTCAACGGGTGTTGTAGCTCACGCTTCTATGTTGCCGTTGGAAGAAGTCAAGGCATATTTGGTCTTGAATGGAAAAACTGATGAGGAATTATCCTCAATGAAGTTGGATGATGTACTGGATATGCTTGTTGATTCAGAGGGAAACAAGATAGAAGTATCCAACAATGCTACAACTGTTTGGAAATATACAAAATCTAATGATGATGGATTAGAAGAATACAAACAATACAACATTGGGAAAAATGAAACTATTGATTTATCTATAGACGCTGATATAAAGGCTTATACTATCGAATTGATTATAGGTTCTTCAAACCAATTAGACAATGATAATATTAGGTATATTATAAAAGTCTTTATTACCGACACTGTTAGAGATGAAATTGGTTATGATTTATACTTGCAAGAAGCTTCCGGAAATCGATATTTAGTGACTCCGGAAAGGAAGAATTCGGGAGTAAACACCCAAATACCAAAATTTCCTTTTGCTGTGAATGAATATGTTGTTCCTGAACCCGAAAATGGAAACCAATACTATTTGGGAATTTCATCTATTGCCGACGAACACCCAAATATCAAAACAGAAGTATATGATTTTTGGGCATATATCAGTAGTGGCGGAAATACAGAAAATATTGATTCAATAACTGATGATATACTAAATCCAAAAATGGATGAAAGCAATCCCGGATTAGCAATAAATTACGGTGAAACAAATTGGTTTGCTATTGTATACTTAGATAATAATAATAATGTTATTGGACAGTCATTCATAACTTTTGCAGCTGTATCAGATACAACATATGTAGATGTAAGTTTGTATGCTAAAAATGGAAATGAATTTACAGATGCAGTATTACTTAATGTGGATCACATTGGATTTGAAGATGTAGATTCTTCATTTGCGGGTAAAGGAATACATGAACATTGTTTGATGCTTAAGGATGCTTATTCCGTAGATTCCGAATTATATTGTGTTCTTAATGCGCACGGAGTAACATACGGAGATCAGGCCAATAGTTATGTTAAAAAAGCAGTTGTCGGTTGTTATGATTCTTTAGAGGAAGCTGCAAATTGCGAAGATATAAAAGACCAGTTAATTCCGGTTGATCAGACATCATCTTCAAGAGGATATAAAGCAAATTATAATTATGAAAATGGCGGAGTTCAATTCACAATCTTTTTTGAGGACGGCAATGTTTGGAGATTGGATGTTTTAGCTATGGAGTACACTCCAAAGTATGATAAAAATTATTTTAAGCCATATACAGATAAACCCATAATTGGTCAAAAGGATCCTTGGTTTAATGTAACGGGTGCAATAGATGGCAATGGAAAAGAATACAGCGTAGATAAAGGTAATGCATATGTTGTTGAAAACGGCAAAAATATCAATATGGATACATATTACGGCTATGGCTATCAGACCGTTTTTATAAAAGATGACTCTAACTCTGATGTTGATTTATCCAATATGAAACCCATATTCAACTATACGGATGAAAATAGATTATATGCCGTTTCCGAAGATACCGGCGACAAAGTTGATGAAACGCACACAAGAGATTTTGCCGAGGCAAATCAGCAGTATACATTAGTATTTGATGATAATGAAAATCAAAAAAGAAATTATTGGATTACATATAAGAAATTAAATAATAATGGACCGGAGCTTTATGTTTTAGGACCGCAAGAAAGAGAAGTAATATTTGATGATTACTTTGGAGATAAGCACGACATTCTGATAGCTAATGTTGGTAATGCTCCCCTTACAAACTTGAGTGTTGAACTTCGGAATACTGAGAATGTTAAGCTCGACGGTTACTGGACAGTTGGCGGTAAGAACAACGATACATTAGCTGCTTTTTCAACCACCTCTAAAACTACTCAATACGGAGAATTACCTAATATGGGAAAGATTCGTTTGGTACCCGATGGTAACGGCGAAGTAAAAGGTACAGTAGTAATTAAGGCCGGTGAAGTAGGAAAAGAGCAGGAGGTTGTTATATCACTTAACGGTACAGTTAAAACACCGGAAATTATAACCGATAATTTGAGTGATGCAGTAAAATATGTACCTTATCAATACATAATTGCAACAGATAATATTCATGATAACATAAGAGAAGAATTTGAAATTGTTGAAGGTGAGCAGGCGTTACCTAAAGGATTGGTATTTAATAAGAAAACAGGTGAGATTTCAGGTGTTCCGCAAGTTCCCGATAATAATGCCGAATACGAAGATTATGAATTCACAATCAAAGTTAATTACTTTAATGAAGGTGAAACTGAATCATTCGAATCAGTAAGCAAAAAATTCAAATTGAGAGTTAATTCAAATACCAATGACAATGTTTATAACGCTTCAGATGAAGGCTATACAATTAAGGAACATATCGGTGCGAAAACTGAAAATTCACACGAATTTGTTTTGGAAAATATTGAAGAAGATCAGCTGTTTGTTTCAAATGGTAGCTATGGTGAGTTTGTCAATTTGTGGCTCAACGGTGAAAAATTAGAGGAAGGCATAGATTATGACTCGGAATCAGGTAGCACTAAGATTACCATAAAGAGTCAGACTTTTGAAAATAAAGCTGATAAGGACGGAACAAATACAATAGCGATGGAATTCCGTAACGATGATAATGAGGTTAACCGTACTGCCCAAAACTTTAATATTAAAAAGCAATCAAACACAGATAAAGATAAGGATAAGGCAAATAAAGAAGCGGCTGATAAAGTAGTTGCATTAATTGACGCTTTGCCAAACAGCGTTTCAATTTCCGATAAGAGTGCCGTGGAATCTGCGAGAAATGCTTATGATGCTTTAACCTCGGCACAGAAGGATTGTGTTCCTGAGTCCAGTTATAACAAATTGGTAGCGGCAGAAAATGCTATAGATACTTTAAATAAAAACCGAACAGCGGCTCAACCTGTAATCAATCTTATTGATGAAATTCCGACAAGTATTACACTTGATTGTAAAGATAAGGTAACAGCCGCAAGAAGTGCTTATGATAAGCTTACATCGGAACAAAAAGAGTATGTAACAAATTACAGTAAGTTAAGTGCTGCGGAAAACGCAATTGAAACATTAGAAGCCGAAGAACAGGCTCGCGCAAAAGACAGAGCGGCAGCGGAACCGGTTATTGAGCTTATAGACGCTATTCCATCTACGGTAACATTGGAAAGCGAGAATGCAATTACAACGGCTCGAAACGCTTATAATATTCTCCTCTCTAACCAAAAAGGCTATGTAACTAATTACAGTAAGCTTACAAACGCTGAAGATAAGCTCGCTGAATTGAAAAAAGATACTGACGAAAAAACCGTCAATATGGTTTGCAGTATCATTGATAAAGACGGTAAAGCGTTAGTTGATTACATTGCCGAAATTCATTCCAATGTTCTGCAATCAAGAACAGATGAAAACGGTTTTGCAAGATTTTCAAATGTTTTAATTGACGAACACACATTAATTATTAAAGATTCTAATGGTACAAAGTGTGCGGAAAAGACATTTAAAATTGTTGAGGGCGATTCGTTATCTATATCCGGTAATGAAATTACAGCAAAGGCAGGTTCAACATTTACATTATCGGTATCAGTAAATGATGGAAATATCAGTTTCTTAAAAGTTGAATCGGGAGATAAAGCCCCCGAACTTGAAAATGAGGATGATAAAACGCACTCAATAGATATTTCTGACAGCGCTAAGGATGAAGAAAATATTGATGATAAAACAATTGACATTATTAATAATTCTGCAACCTCACTGCAGACCGGCGATATCAGAAAGATGTATGCTTGGTATTTATTATTAATAGCTTCTTGGTCAACACTTGTCCTTATTTTTATCAGCTGCAGAAAGAAGAAAAGCAGATAGTAAACGGTAACGATAGTGGGTGGCAGTATTGCTGCCGCCCACCAATAGCAATCGTATAAAGAGTATAAGATGAATTTTGTTATGTTACAGCCAATTATATTTTTTGTCTTGTCATTTTGTTTTATGGTAATTGCTGTTTGTTTGATCGTAATAATTGTTCATTCAAATAAGAAGATAAAACAATCAGACAAAAAAGAATTAATTATCACAGAAGAAATAAAAAGCGTAAATACAAGTGAAGAATGTGATTTGTTTTTAGACTCAAATTCACTATTAAATTGAATTTGAATGTGAAAACTAAATAAATTTTGAGGCGGAAGTGAGTATGATAAAAAACGAAAAAATGATGATTTATGATGAATTTGTTTGTAATTCCAATATGTCGTATGTATTAAGAGACAATTCGGTGTTTTCTTCAACCGGATATAAAGTACTGCAAAATCAGAAAAATGATTGTTTTGTAAAATGTTGCAAGATGATATTAAACGGAAGAATACAGCTATATTACATAACAGAAGAATATATACAATTATCAAAGCTGATATTGTCAATTGACGCTGATATCTTTATATCAATAACTTCGGATTTTATTTCCCACATAATGTCTGTTAAAAGTAACGGTTTCTTATCTTGTAAAAACATAGATCTTTCTTTAGAACACATTTATGTTGATCCTTTAACAAATCATGTAAGACTAATCTATCTTCCCCTCAATGTCGATTTGTATAGTGATATGTTTCAGTTTGAAAGATCATTGAGAACTGAAATATGTAAGGCAATTAAGATGTCAAGTTCACTTAATTCTCCTCAAACTAATAAGTTATTAAAAAACTTGAATGATGAGACTGTACCAATTGAAAATTTAATTTGCAGTTTTGGCGGGGGTAAAGAAGCCGGAAATATTTATTTGAATAAATTCGGGCAAAATCTTGTAAAGCAATCAATGCGTTTAGTGGCTGTAAATACTCCGTTACCTTTTGAATTAAAAGTAAACAGAGATGAATTTACTATAGGTAGAAAAGAATCTCAAGTAGATGGATTAATTTCGTTTAATAAAATGATAGGCAGAGTTCACTGCAAAGTTAATTACATTAAAGGCAGTTATTATATTACTGATTTACAAAGTGCAAATGGTACTTATGTAAATAAAGTCAGAATAACACCAAATGAGCCGTGCAGAGTTGAAAATGGGGATATTGTTAGGTTGGCAAACAGTGAGTTTCGTGTAGAGATTATGTAGGAGGTACTATGGATAAAAAAGCCAAAATAGTAATAGCTGATTTGGATTTTGATTACATTATGCCTTTACAAGCCCGATTGGCTAAAATGTATTACAATCAAGTTGAATTGGAAATTATTACTGATAAGGACTATTATAAAGAATTTTTGAGTTCTCCCAAAAGCATTGATATATTGTTAGTTTCGGAAGAACTATACGATAACTCTTTAAACAGACATAAAATTGATAATATATTTGTACTTGTTGAGAATGATGACAATGACAAATCATTGAATCAAAATTTACTTTATAAGTATACAAGCGTAAAAGAAATACTTAATATTATTTTCAGTAAGAGCAAGGCCTCTTTAAGTTATAACACTAAAAACATTACAAGAAAAACCAAGGTAATATTGGTGTTTTCTGCAAGTGGGGGTGTTGGAAAAACAACGTTATCGTTAGGCCTTTCAGCGTGTTTGGCAAAAAATTATAGATCTGTTCTATATATGGAAGCTTGCAGATTGAACACATTTCATTATTTTATGAGCGATAAAGAACCAATAGCAACAAATGATGTGTATGCAAAATTGAGTATGGATGACATACCGAAGTATAATTTATTGAAGAATTATCTGAAAACAGAATTGTTTAGTTATGTACCTCCTTTTAAGGCATCGCTTGTGTCTTTAAACCTAAATTATGATATATTTGAAAAAATAGCCGTTTCATTTAAAAAATCGAATGAATTTGATTGCATTGTGATTGATACAGATAGTGTATTTGATGACTACAAGGCAAGATTATTAGAAATTGCGGACAAAGTTTTAATCGTTACCAAACAAACGAAATCCAGTGCATTTGCTTTAAAACAATTAATTGTAAATATGTCCGGATTAAATTCAGATAAATATATTATCGTTTGCAATGACTTTTGTAAAGATTCTGAAAATGCGGTTATTTTACCTGAATATGCATCCTCATTTTCAGTAAACGAATATGTTAATCATATAGAGAATTGTGAAACAAAAACGCTTGAAAATTTATCAGAGGAAGATACTATTAAAAGATTATCTTTCCTTATGATATAAATTTGGAGAAAACTATGGAAACAAAAAAAGCAATTATCGTATTCGAAATATCAGAACGAAAAGAGTCGTGTGTTTTAGAA
>NZ_DBLZMS010000001.1:0-40884 GCF_057037865.1 Ruminococcoides sp. | reverse complement strand
TATTTCAGCTAATGATTTAGTCATTGCGTTGAATTCTGCATTTAAATTAGGAATAGATGTGTCTAATATTAAGGAATGCTATTTATCTTCTGAGCATCCTATAGCCTTAATTCGCGGAGATAAGAGCCTTAATGAATTCGGAATAAGAGATGGAAGTTTGATAAGTTTTAATGGGTAGGAGATAAAACGGTGAATAGATATAAGATAATACTGTCTAACCAAAATGTTTATAAAGAAATTGAAATTCAAGATAATGTCTTAAAACTCACAGTGGGAACATCTTTGGAATGCAATGTTAGATTACATAAGGATTTGTTTTTTGAGGAGTTTTTATTAACTTTTTCAAAACAAGGTGATTTATGGATTGTAACATGTTCTGATAACTTGTTTTTGAATGTTGGCGATGTCAGAAAACTGTTGAACAAATCCGTGAAGCACGGTGATGTTCTGAGTGTGAAGTATCAGGATTCTGATGTTGAAGCATTCAATATTGAATTTTTGATAGATTTTGATAATGAAAGTAAGAACTACGAACGCATAATAAATGTATCAAATTGTTCAAATATAAAAATTGGTACTAACCATTCGTGCCAAATTAGTTTAAAAGGTCATTATGTAAATAATGATTTGTTTGAATTTCAGAGAAATGAAAAAGGTTTTTCTGTTAACATAATTAATACAACCTACGGATTCTATTTAAATGGTACTAAGACTATATCAAAATGCACTATAAAAGATGGGGATTTTTTTTCTATTTCAGATTTTGTTTTTTATTACAAAGATAGAAAAATCTGGACAGAAATTAGGGAAGATATAACAGTGAACGGCCTAACTTTTAGCGATAATCCCATTCCTGTCAATTATCCCAAATTTCAAAGAAATACCAGATTAAAGAGTGTATTAAATGATGATGAGATTGAAATACTTGATCCACCCTCCAAACCGAAGAAAAATCGTGATAACATATTAACCAGTTTGTTACCATCTATGGGAATGTTAATGTCGTCCGGCTTTATGGCTTTAGCGGGTGGCTCTAATATGATTGTTTTCAGCGTTATTACCGGTGGTATGGCTATTTTGACAACAGTAGTTAACTTGGTCCAAAATAAAAAAGATTTCAAAAAAGAGATTCAAGATAGAATCGACAAATACACAAAGTATTCAGAAAATAAAGATAAGGAAATCATAGAATCAAGAAATCAAGAAAGAAGACAGCTGGAAGAACTCTTTATTGATACCAAAAAAGAACAGCAAAGACTTTTCTGCTTTTCTGAAGAACTTTTTGACAGAGTCCCTGAAGATGATGATTTTCTCAATGCTAGATTAGGAATCGGCAGTGTGAAAGCCATTAGAAAAATAAAATATAAAAAGCAGGAAAAATTAGAAATTGAGGATGATTTACAGTTAATACCCCAGAAGTTATTCCAGAAATATGAAATGTTGCCTGATGCGCCTGTTGTATGTGACTTTACAAAATGTAATTGTATAGGAATTATCGGTAAAGAATCAAACAGGTATTCAATATTCAAAAATATTGTTATAGATATTTGCATTCGGCATTACCCTAGCGATGTAAAATTATTTTTTATATCTGAAAAACACCATAAAGAAAGAATTCAGTGGCTACGATTTCTTCCTCATGTAAAAAATGAAGTAATTGATGCAAAAAACATTGTTGTTGATGAAGATAGTAAAAACAGAATTTTTGATTATCTTTTCAAAGAAATGTCTTTTCGTGAAAACGAAAAAGGATATCAAAATGAGAAAGATTATGAAAGAATAGTTGTATTTTTTTATGATGAATACGGCTTTCAGAATCATCCTATATCAAAGTTCATTAGTAAAGCCAAAGAACTTAACATAACTTTTGTTTTTATGAGCGATGCAAAGGGCAATGTGCCGTTAGGATGCGATTCTTTTATATTTGTAGATTCAGCAACAAAAGGCAGAGTTGTTTCTGCTGAAAATAAAGAAGAAGTAACTGATTTTGAATATGAGACTATTGATGATGCAACAGCGAAAAAAATGGTTGAAGTATTAGCTCCTGTTTATACAGAAGAAATTTCTCTTGAAGGTGCTTTAACTAAGAATATTTCTCTATTTGAAATGTTTAATATATTTGATGCGACTGATATTGATTTGGAGTCAAGATGGAATTCATCAAAAGTATATCAATCAATGGCTGCTCCTATAGGTGTTACAAGAAGTGGTTTAGTATATTTGGATTTGCATGATAAAGCACATGGCCCGCATGGTTTGGTTGCCGGTACAACTGGTTCTGGTAAATCAGAATTATTACAAACATATATTTTATCGATTTCTACTTTATACCATCCATATGAAGTGGCGTTTGTAATTATTGATTTTAAGGGTGGTGGGATGGTAAATCAATTCAGAAATCTGCCACATTTATTGGGAGCGATAACCAATATTGATGGAAAAGAAATTGACCGTTCATTAAAATCAATAAGAGCTGAATTGCAAAAAAGGCAGAGGCTGTTTTCTGAAGCCGGTGTTAATCACATAGATAAATACATAAAAAAGTATAAATCAGGAGAAGTAAATATACCTATTCCTCATTTGGTTTTAATTGTTGATGAGTTTGCTGAGTTAAGAGCTGAACAGCCCGACTTTATGAAAGAATTAATTTCAGCATCGAGAATAGGAAGAAGTTTAGGTGTTCATTTAATACTAGCAACGCAAAAGCCTCATGGACAAGTAGATGACCAAATTTGGAGTAACTCAAGATTTAAATTGTGCTTAAAGGTTCAGAATCAAGACGATAGTAATGAAGTTTTAAAATCTCCATTAGCCGCTGAAATTAAGGAACCGGGTAGAACATATTTTCAGGTAGGAAATAATGAAATATTTGAGCTTTTACAGTCTGCTTATAGCGGTGCTCCAGCAAAAACAATAAATACTAATGCTAAAGATTTTACTATAAGACAAATCAATGATTCTGGCAGAAAAGTACCAATATATACGCAAAAAAAGAAAAAGCAGAAAGGAATAAATACCACACAATTAGATGCAATTGTAAAGTATGTAGATGAATTTTGTAAAGACAACAATATAAAAAAGTTATCTAATATTTGTCTTCCACCACTTCCAAAGATTATATCGTATCCTCAAAAAGTTGATATAGCTAATGGCTTGCTTGATATAGGTGTTTATGATGATCCAGAGAATCAAATTCAAGCATCAACATTTGTTGATATAAATAATAAAAACACTTTGATTATTGGTTCATCTCAATATGGCAAAACTAATTTACTTCAAAGTATGATTAGAACACTTGCTAATACTTTTACTCCAAAAGAGGTAAATATATATATTATTGATTTTGGTTCTATGGTATTAACTAACTTTGAAAGCTTAAATCATGTGGGAGGAGTAGTTACCTCGTCTGAAGATGAGAAGTTAAAAAACTTATTTAAGCTCTTGAACACAGAGATTGCTGTTAGGAAAGATAAATTAGTTGAAGTAGGAGTCAGTTCCTTTTCCGCTTACTTAGAAGCAGGATATAAAGACATACCTCGTATTTATTTACTGGTTGATAATCTTACAGCATTGTTGGAGTTATATTTACAAGATGATGATAGTTTGATGAATATTATCAGAGAAGGAATTTCTGTTGGAATTACAACAATAATTACAAATTCGCAAACTTCAGGAATTGGATATAGATATATAACCTATTTTGCTAACAAAATTGTTTTCAACTGTAACGATGTCAATGAATATGTGAATTTATTTAATCGTACGGATATTTTTCCGGATGAAGTACCTGGTAGATGTATAGTTGAAGCTGATAAACGAGTTTTGGAGTGTCAGTCTTATTTGGCTTTTGAGGGGGAAAAGGAAATTGATAGAGTGCATGAGATGCATAAATTTATTGCTGATTCTAATGCCAAGTTTGAAGATTTAAAAGCTAAACATATTCTGAGTATACCTCAGATTTTATCATGTGATATGCTACACAAAGAATTTGGTGCAAAAACAAATGATTATAATTTGCCGATAGGATTGACCTATGCTGATGTATCTCCGTTTTACTTAAATCTTACACAATTAGGAATAATGGGATTATGTGGTAAAGAAAACACTGGTCACAAAAACTTTATTAATTATATGATTGATTCTCTTGAGCAAAATAGGGTAAAATCACCTTCAAAAGTTGTGATTTTGGATGATTTTTCAAGAAAATTTAGCCATTTGAAAGATAAGGATATTGTCGATACATACACATTAGATTGTGATACCGTAGTAGAAATACTTAAAAAGTGGCATACAATTCTTGAAAATAGGTACAACAGTATGGTTGAAACAGGAACTTTCGGTGATTCAAACGAATTGTTGCTCTTGATTATACAGAATAATGATTTAGCTAAGAAAATTAATGATGACTGGGATACAATGGAAAAATTTAGGGATATAATTACAAGGTTCAAGGGAATGAATGTTGCGATTGTCTTCTCAAACTTTATAAACGCTACTGTTTCTTTTGACTCACCTGAACCATTAAGACTGGTAAAGCAGCAACAACATATTATTTTCTTTGAAGATTTAAATAATCTAAAACCATTTGACGTTCCATATGAAGAGTTTAGAATTAATAAGAAAAAGCTGGAAATGGGTGACGCATATTATATTTTAGATAATATGGTTGTGAAGCTGAAATTAGTTAAATCAGATTTCGATTAACTATGTTTAGATAGTGGATTGGCAACTGCCGATTTTACTATATATCAAGAACAAATTATAGGGGGTGAAAAATAATGGCAAATCAGATTAGAATGACTCCGGAAATGATGAGAACAAGAGCAAGCCAGTATACAACTCAGGCTGGTAACCTTCAGGATATCATTAATGCAATGGATAGATTGCTTACTCAGTTGCAGTCTGAATGGGAAGGTGAAGCCAGCAGAGCATATGCAACAAAGTTTGCGGAGTTGCGCCCTGGTTTTGTTAAGGCAAAGGATCTTATTGATGAGATTTCTGCAGCACTCAAGTCAACAGCTAACATTGTTGAGCAAACCGATCAGAATATTGCTGGTCAGTTTAGAAAGTAATTACTGTTTTATGGAGGCAGCGGCGGATAATACAATATACTTAAAATCTGCCGTTGCCAAAATAATACGGTTGTTTGGGAGGATGTCGCATGGCATACACAAAAGCTCAAGTTAATTATAATATTAGATACAATGAAAATTTAGTTAGACAGTACCAAAATACTTTAAATAGCCTTAATAGCAGAATAAATCAAGCGAATAGTAGAATTAATCAGTCACAAGGTAGGATTAATACGGCTAATAATAAAATAAATAGCAATAATAGTAAGATTAATCATGATAACGGTAAGATTAGTCAGATTAATTCGCAAGCTTCACAACTTGAAAACCAGATTAATGAATTAAATAGATTAAAAAGTAAATATCAAGCTTTACAAAATAATTTTGGTATTAGACAATCTCAGCGACAAAGTATATTTAGCAGAAACTTTTCACAAAAATTTAACCTAAGGTTTATTACGTCATATATTTCTGGGATGGGAAATCTGTTATACGGAGGAGAATATAGGAATGCATATAATGGCTTAACATCTGCTATGAGTACAATTCAGAGTAAAATAAATGCAATTCAGAGAGAGATTGATAATCTTAGGAGTCAAATCAATAGTTTAAGAAACGAAATCAATAATTTACAAAATGAAGTTAACGGTTTGCGTAATGAAGTTAATAGTAACCAGAATAACATAAACAACTGTAGAAATGAAAAAAGTTCGCTGCAATGGCAGATTAACGATACGAATAGCAAATTATCTTATCGTAGAGGTAGAATCACATATTGGCAAAATCAATTAAGGTATGCAAGATGACAGGAGGAATTAATATGGCAAGTAATGATCTTATTATTGATGATGATTATTGTAAGAGCATGCAAACCTACTTTATGATACAGGGAGAACAATTGGATAAATTGATTTCTGACTATGTTGTTATTCTAAAAGGAATAAATTCCAATGCTATTGTTAGCGGTGAAGTTTCAAAAGCATTAAGTGTCTATATATCTTATGCACAAAAGTTATCTGAACAATTTAGTGATATTTCATCTGTAGCTAAAATACAAATCAATAATTTCCTTACAAGCGTTGATAACGCAGACCAGTATTTATTTTGATTGGTGGTGATATTATGTCAGAGATTAATATCAAAATATCTGAACTTGATGCTGCAATTACTAACTTACAATCACTTAAGTCCGCCTGTGATGGTATAAATACTATTGCACCAACAACGGTTGGTGGTGGGAAAACAGTAAATGAAATTGAGAATATAGCAAGTGTTTATAAATCCTTGAATATACATGTTGGTGATATGATTTCCAATACGATTTCTTTTATGCAGAATATTAGAGCCAGTTTCATTACAAGTGATAGTAATGCGGCCGGAAAGATTGATGGCAAATAAGGCGGTGAAATAAAATGTACAGAGATTTTTCTAATAATTCAAAAATTCGGATGTTAGGGCTTGTTACAGAAGTTGAGAACGATAAAATTTCAGATTTTACTGATTGGGTAGGGGATAGATGGTATGATTTTGAGTCGTGGATAGGACAGCTTAATATTAAAAATTATCTTAATAATGTTAATATTTATCATAAGAAAGTTATTGATAAGAACAATACAACAAAAGATACTATTGAGAAAATTTTTAGTGATGTAATGTCTGTTGACAGTTCTTATCAAACAAAATTATCTAATATTACTCAGGTTTTGCAACGCTGGCAGAGGTACATATATGAAATGAGCCAGTTAGTTTGCCCGGAAAACGGTTGTTTCAGAGCAGAGTATATGAGTTCTACGCTTGATAAAACACTTGAAAATATCGAATCAATCCCCATTGAAAGAAATGAAATTCTAACTGACAATGAAACTATAGGGGCTTTACTAAAAATATATGGAAGCTCAAGTAAATTTATTGCTAAATTATGTGGTAAAAATGATAAAACTGCTTCTAATAATTTTGGTTTAGCAGGGACTGCGTTTTCTTATTTTTCTGGCTTGCACACTTTTTATACAACTAACTACACTGATACATTAGACGCAATATCCGGTTCTCTGGGACTTGTTCAAGTGAGTGGTTCGGCTTGGACTGGATACTATAAATATCTTGAAAAGTCATTAAACTCATATCAAGCTGGTCGATTAGGTAAAGTTTGGCAAGGAAAGGTGGGTCTTGTTTCTTTGATAGGTAACATATGTGGATTTACAAAGGAAAGTATTGATACATATAAAGTGTTTATGGATGAAAACAGTGAAACATATCAAAAAGTAGTACAGGTTTTAGAAAACACAAATTCAGGATTAGATGTTGGTGAAGCTGCCATAACAGTAAAATGGGGAACGAAAGAGCTTACCAGAACATTTACGGGCTATCAATGGGATTATACTGTCAAAGGAGGAAAAATAATAGATAAAGCCGGTACTATATTAGCAATTGTAGGTGTTTCAATTGATACAGTTATAGGTGGTGTAAACAAATACCATGAAGTAACGCAAGACGGTAGTCTAAGCATGAATGATATTGGCGATGTTGGTATGGCTGCTAGCGTAAAAGGATTAACATCTATAGTTAGCACTGTAACGCTTGGTTTATCTGATGCTTTGTTTGATTTATCGGGTAAAAGCGACCAAATTGCAGAAGGAATAAAGGATATTACCGTGGATCCAATGACTAATTATGCGGTGAATCATCCTATTTCTAGTTTTTACATTAAGCATTCTCAAGGATTGAAAGAAATTGCGGATAACAAAGGCAATAGTGTAATAGAACGAGTTGGTGTATCTGCTTTAGCCGGTATAGGCATGATAGGTTCTATCTCAGCTGATGCTGTAGTAGCCCCGGCAATATCAACTGTAAAGTGGTTATCATCTGGTTGGGATTATTTGCAAAATAGTTTTACGAAATAACTTAAAATTGAAATTATTAAGAAAGGAATCAAAAATTATGTATAAGGAATTATTACCAATAGGAACTGTTGTGATTTTAAGAGGGGGGTTGAGAAAATTAATGATTACAGGCATAAAAGTTGCTAATGTAGATACACTGGAAAAGGTTTATGATTATATTGGAGTGTTATATCCTGAAGGATTTATGGGGGATAAATCTAATTTTATGTTTAACCATTCTGAAATTAATGATGTTGTATATAGAGGATATACAAATCCTGAAAGAGATGAATTTATTAATTTCCTTGAAGAACAAGAAAAGGCAGAAAAAGAAGAATAAATTTATGAGTGTGTTTGCAACGGTCAAGCAACTATACAATTGATTATATAATAAAAGCACCGATATATGATGTGACCTCAAAAAGTGACCACAAAAAATACCCTCATCACAGAAAAATGTGGGATAATTAAAAATAAATATTGAAAAAGAACATAGGAAGCTCCAAAATTGTAGTTGAAGAGACAAACAATGAAGGAGAGAAAACTATGCTCTATTTAGATGATATCAAAGTTGAATTTGAAAGTCAAGAATTTAAAGGAACACATATAGGAATCAGCCCTAATAAAGATAAAAGCGTACTGTTTCTGGCGAGTGTAAGGTCAACGTAGTCCGTCCGGTGTCCTTATTGCGGCGGTAGCGATGGACAAAATGGTTTCAGGCGGCGAAAGAAAGTGAGATTCCCGCATTGATACGGTTTACAGTTCAAAAAGAAAAACGGCTCCCGGCTTAGCGAGACCGCCGAAAAGGTTTGTGTAAAAGTGAATAATAGACTTCCTTTCAAGCAATAATGGAAATAGAAAAATCAAAGCTTGAAAGGAAGTTTTTTTAATGGCAAAAGCACCGGCAGAAATGATGAGAGAATTCGTAAGAAGTCAGAAATTCACCTCAACAGATGAAGTTATGACAGCAATGAAAAATATGTTCAAGGACATTCTTCAGGAGGTTATGGAATGTGAGCTTGCAGATGAACTCGGCTACGAGAAAAGCGAAAGAATGTCGAATAATGAATGTAGCAATAAGTCGAAAAATTACAGAAACGGCTACTCAAAAAAGACGATAAAAACACAGATGGGAGAGCTTGATATTAAAGTTCCGAGGGACAGAAACGGCGAATATGAACCTAAAATAATCGGCAAATATAATCGTAATGTTGACGGTATGGAAGAGAAAATCCTCTCGCTCTACGCTTGTGGAATGAGCCAGCGTGACATTGCAGAGCAAATCAAAAATCTTTATGATGTTGAAATCTCGCCTGAGCTTGTCAGCAAAATCAGCGAGAAGATTATGCCCGATGTGACTGCATGGCAAAACCGACCTCTTGAAGCTGTATATCCGTTTGTGTTTATGGATGTAATTCATTACAAGGTCAAGGAAAATCATCAGTATATCACGAAGGCTGCGTATGTAGTTCTGGGCATCAATCTTGACGGTCAGAAAGATATTCTCGGCATATGGATTGGCGAAAATGAGAGCAGTAAATTTTGGTTGAATGTGTTGAACGAGCTCAAAACCCGTGGAATTAAGGATGTATTTCTGTTCTGCGTGGACGGTCTGACAGGTTTCAGACAAGCTATTGAAGCTGCTTTTCCAAATGCACAAATTCAGCGTTGCATCATTCATCAGATACGCTCAAGCACAAGATTTGTAAGCTACAAACACATCAAGGAGCTGATGGTTGACCTCAAGAAAGTATATCAAGCTATCAGCGAGGAAGAAGCTATGAACAACCTGATTTTGTTCAAGGACAAGTGGGGCAAAACTTATCCCTCCTGCGTGAAAAGTTGGGAGGAAAATTGGGATATTCTATCCACATTCTTCGCATATCCGCCCGAGGTTCGGAAGATAATATATACAACGAATATTATCGAAGGTTTGAACCGTCAGTTCAGGCAGATTACGAAGAACAAGCCGTCATTCACGAATGATGACAGCCTGCGCAAAATGTTGTATTTAGCGTCGCAAAAGATTGTCGAACGCTGGACACAAAGATGTCGAAACTGGGACATAATTTTGAGCCAGTTATCAATAATATTTGAGGACAGAATACCGGCTTAATTTGCCCCTGAGAATAGAATTCCCTGTCTGCAAAATGTTATTCACGCAAGGCGTGCATAACATTTTGCAGACAGGAAAGAAAAGTTGACACGGGGCAAATCAGAAAGCCTGATTACACCGCAATCCGCTGTTTTGTTATTGCTTGAAGGATTATTATTTACACAGAATTTTATGGGGTGCCTACAACCTTTTAACGATAACTCTGCAATATATTGTCCGTTTTAACCCTATTAACGATAAGGGCATAAAAGCTGATTTTAAAACTGTTGAAAAGTAGTCTTTTGGTAGTTTTATACTTTTTAACTGACCGTGATTTGCCGAGATTTACAAAGGAATATTGCGGTTTATAAAGCGTTCGTGAGTCATCCCATGGCACACAAACATTATCCTTATCATAACAAAATTCCTCCCGATTTGCCGTAATATGCCGCTATAAATTTTGCAATATCTATATTTGAATATGTTATTTTGTGTGTTGCTGTATTTTCACTATTCATCTATATGTTCCCCTCAAAATAATTTTGAATTGTCGCTATAATATGCAATTTTACCTATTAACCGAAAATTTCTTCGGGAGTGTGTCCGAGCAGAACATGGAGTCTGGCACTTGTGTACATGACTTTTTGACACAAATATTCAAGCTTTCGGTGGCTGAATGCGATATCATCACGGTTGTAGATTCCGCTTCCCATGATTACTTCGTATACAGATTCTTCGGAATTGTCGGGTTGAGCTTCAAAACAAATCATAATATCGTTCGCATAATCGTCTGCGTCCTCTTTTGAAAGTCCTGTTTCATTTCTTAAAAACGAACGCATTTCAAGAAAATCGGGAGTCTTTTTAAAATAACAGTCATCTTCATACCTGAGAAATTGCTCTTTGTCAAGAACGCAAAATTTCTTTCCGATTTGACGATATTTCAGCATTTCGTATTTATCAAGACTATCATCATCAACTTCAAAAAAGTAAAGATATTCTGCAAGAATTTCCTGTTCAAGAGCAAGGGTTTCTGAGCCGTCATCGTAAATATCGTCCTGATTAAACACACAAAAATACTTTCCCTTAAAATTCATATTTTCAACAAATGACAGAAAATCTTCCTCGCTCACAGGCTCGTTCTGGCTGTTGTAAATTTTAAGAAGTTTGCCGATTTCGATAACTCCGTAAAGATTTGCCGCAGCCGCAAAATATCTGTATAAAAGGTCTTGTGTTTCCTTTGAAAGTGTGCATTCTGAAATTTTTATGTGTCTACCTCAAATTATATCGTACTCTGACTTATATTGTCAGTTTATCATAATTAATCCCACATTTCAACAAGTCTGTGAACAATTTCAGATATCAGATACTTGCCAGATGATTAACTTCTAAAAGACAGTTGCAGAGTGGTTTAGCACTGTGTATATGTAAGCTTTCAGGTTGCCGTGCAGAGGATCGCTGTGCAGTGAATATAGCGGATTATATAGTGCTTTTTTACCTGAAATACGCCATAGATTTCTCGCTCTGCTTTGCGGCGTTTTATTATATTCTGTGACAAATTTTGCACAAAATAACCAAAACAGACTATATTTGATTATCACTTTAGTGAAAATAAATCATATCTATGACAAAAATCTTGCGTAATTATACCTATATTTTGTTAAAAAACACTTTTTTCAATTGTTTTTTTCCGTATTCTCCTCTTTTATTGCTTATTGATGCTTTCTGTGGCATAATTCTATAGATGTATTGCGTAAGTTAGTTTTGGGTTGAGGAGTATTAAATATGAAAGACAGAAAAATGTCGTTTTATAACAGAATTGTGAAAAGAATGCTTGATATTATCTGTTCACTTGCAGCGATAATGTGTCTGTCAGTACTTTACCTTCCGATATGTGCCATAATAAAATGCACGAGCGAAGGTCCTGTTTTTTTAGGCAGAAAAGAATAGGAAAAAACAAAAAATATTTCAATATTCTGAAATTCCGCACAATGAGAATTGATACTCCCAAGGATTGTCTTACACATCTTCTTAAAAATCCTGAACAGTATATAACTAAGGTGGGTGCGTTTTTAAGAAAGACAAGTCTTGACGAATTGCCTCAGATTTTTAATATTTTTAAGGGCGATATGTCGGTTATCGGTCCAAGACCTGCACTTTGGAATCAGGATGATTTGATTTCTGAAAGAGATGAGTACGGTATAAATGATTTAAAACCCGGCTTGACGGGTTGGGCGCAGATTAACGGCAGAGATGAGCTTCCTATCCCTGAAAAAGTTCAGATGGATAAGATTTATCGTGATAATGTCAGTTTTGTCTTTGATGTAAAATGTCTTTTTATGACAGTTGTAAGTGTGTTTAAGCATGATGGTGTAGTTGAGGGCGGAACAGGAGCAATTGCAGATGAAGAATAATCGTAAAAAAGTTATGATTCTTACTAATCACTCTTATATGCTGTATCGTTTCAGAAAAGAATTGATTGAAGAACTTATGAAAAATTATGATGTTGTTCTTAGTATGCCTTTTGTAGGACATCATGAGGATTTCATCAATATGGGATTGCGTTGTATTGAAACTAAGATGGAGCGCAGAGGGGTTAATCCGATTCACGATTTTTCACTTATGAAATTTTATAAAAAAATATTACAGGAAGAAAACTCTGATTTGGTAATTACATACTCTATCAAACCAAATGTTTACGGTGGATTGATGTGTGAAAAGTTAAATATTCCGTTTTATGCGAATGTTCAGGGATTAGGAACGGCATTTCAAAAGCCCGGACTTGCTCAGTTTGCGACAGTTCTTTATAAAACAGCCTTTAAAAAGGTAAAAACGGTATTTTTTGAAAATCAGGTTAATGCAGATGAATTTGTTGACAGAAAGATTATTTCTGTCGAGAAAGAAACTATTTTGAACGGCGCAGGAATCAATCTTGAAATTTATGAGTGCAAGCCTTACCCAAAAAGTGATCCGCCGCATTTTTTGTATCTTGGCAGAATCATGAAGGAAAAGGGCATGGATGAATTGTTTTCTGCGGCTGAGAAGCTTCACGATGACGGCTATAAATTTGTACTTGACCTTGTAGGCTTTTTTGAAGATGAATGCAAGGAAAGAGTTGAGTTACTTGAAAGTAAGGGCGTTGTAAAATTCCACGGATTTCAGGAAGAACCAAGACCTTACTATGCGACCGCCGATTGTGTTGTAATGCCGAGCTATCACGAGGGTATGAGTAATGTAAATCTCGAAGCTTCGGCAACAGGCAGACCTGTCATTACCACTGATATTCCGGGCTGCAGAGAGTCGGTGGAAAATGAATATACAGGCTGGCTTTGTGAACCTAAAAGCGTTGACAGCCTTTATGAAAAAATGAAAGCTTTTCTTGAAACAGATATTTCAAAACGAGAAGTTATGGGTAAATACGCCCGACAAAAAATGGTGGACGAATTTGATAAAAAAATCGTTGTAAACGATACAATAAAGGCTTTAGGTTTGTAATTAATATAGATTTTTTAGGTGTGATTTAATGATAATTTACTGGTCCATGATATTTTGGACTTTTTTGATATATATTTTGTATGATATCACTCATAAAGAAGAGATAGCGCTTACCGATTATAATTTACAACAGGGAATACAAAGAAGAGTTCCGTGGGTTTATGCATTTTTAGTTTTCGGTTATTTCTTATTTTGGGCATCAATGAGGCACTATGTTGCTGATACAACCGCATATGTTGCAGCTTTTAATAACTATTCAACAAACTTTTCGGAAGAGTTTTCAAAATTGAATTGGGATCCATGGTCTTCCGAGGGCAAGGGAGTTCTCTTTAATGCATACAGCATTTTCTTTAAGTGTTTTATCTCAGATAATTACACGCTTTGGCTGAGTTCAATTGCGATTTTCTCAGGTGTGTGTGTAATGATAACATTGAGAAAATATTGTATGAATGCAGATTTCTTTTTGGCTTCGTTTTTGTTTTTGGCATTCCTGTGTTATTCGGGTTATATGCTCAACGGAATGAGACAGTTTATTTGTGTTGCCGTGTCATTTTTGTGCTGTGATTTTATTATTACCGGCAAGTTTTTTAAATTCTTGACTATGGTAGCAATTTTGATATTTATCCATTCCACAGCAATTTTCTTAATACCGATTTACTTTATTGCCAGGTTAAAACCTTGGAGCAAGTTAGTTTGGCTTTTTATTTTTGTAATGGTATTGATTACTGTTTTTGCCGAGCCGTTTTTTGGCAAGGTTGATGAATTTGCTCAAGGCACATCTTATGAAAATGATATAAGTATATATTTTGAAGAAGATGACGGCGTTAATCCGTTGAGAGTTTTATTCTATGCTGTTCCACCGATTGTAGCTTTTGTTTATCGGGAAAAGTTAAGCAAATATTACGAAAAAATGCCGGTGCTTTCTTTGTGTGTAAACTTGTCAGTATGTACGGCATCAATTTATCTTGTAGGTATGGTTACCAGCGGTATCTTTATCGGTAGGCTTCCGATTTACAGTGAATTATACGATTTGATTTTGATTCCTGTTTTGTTAAGGATATGTTTTAATGAAAATAATAGGAAATATGTGTGTTGGATTTATGTTATAGTACTCTTAGTTTATTATTACTTGACTGGTCCGACATACTATCACAGTGATTATTTTGGATCATTTTAATTGTTGACGGAAGTTATTATTTGAAATTTTGTTGTTGTAAATGTAAACAGTGGGCTATAAAGTACGAAAAATAATATGATTAAATGACAATTAAAACAATGAATTATATGATGATTTTATAGCGAATTAGGGAGGATGAGTAATTTGAATAAAATTATTAGTGTAATAATTCCAGTATATAATGTTGAAAATTATATTGAAAAATGCCTAAATTCTATTGTGAATCAAACATATAATAATTTAGAAATAATCATTATTGATGATGGTAGTACGGATAATTCTATTGCTATAGCTGAAAAAATTGCAGAAAATGATAAAAGAATAAGAATTATTTCTCAAGTGAATCAAGGTGTATCATCGGCAAGAAATTTAGGTTTAGACAATGCAAGCGGTGAGTATATTTTATTTATTGACAGTGACGATTGGCTTGACTTAGAAACATGTAAAATTGCACTAGACACTATGATTAAACATGATGCAGATGTTGTTATGTGGCCTTATATTAGCGAATATCCTCTTAATAGCAAAGTAAACTTGTTTTTTGAAAATAAGGACATTGTTTGGGATGAAACAAACATTGAAGAATTAAGAAGACGTATGGTTGGCCCGATTAACGAGGAATTGTTTATGCCACATGCTTTAGATAGTGTGGTAACTGTCTGGGGAAAATTGTATAAACAAAGTGCGATTAATAATGTGAGATTTGTTGATATCAATGAAATTGGAACAGAAGATGCATTATTTAATATAGAGGCTTTTAATAAAGTAAATAAAACAGTTTATATTTCTAGTGTTTTTTACCATTATAGAAAAGATAATTTAAAATCCATTACACACTCGTATAAATTTGCGCGGGTACATCAGTGGCTAGAGTTATACACTAAGATTGAACAATTTATAAAAATAAATAACTTAAATTCGAATTATAATTTGGCTTTAAACAACAGAATATGTTTAGGATTAATCGGCTTAGGAATTAATTTAGCTGAAGATAAAAAAATAAAATATCATATAAAAAAAGCGAACTAAAGAAAATATTGTCTATGGATCATTATGTTTCTTCTTTAAATGCACTGGATTTTAAATATCTTTCCTTTAAATGGAAAATATTTTTTATACTTGCAAGAAACAGAAGTATAAATTTGTTCTATATTCTTTTGTTTATAATGAATAAGTTAAGAGGTAGGTAAAAATGAATATACCCCCTAAAGTTTCTATAATTATGGGGATTTATAATTGCTCAGAAACACTGGATGAAGCTATTGAATCGCTTATTAACCAAACTTACACAAACTGGGAAATAGTTATGTGCGATGATGGTTCTACAGATGATACTGTTAATATAGCTGAAAAGTATTGTGCGCTTTATCCTAATAAAATCAAAATTTTATATAATGAAAAAAATATGGGACTTAATTATACCCTAAATCGTTGTTTGAATGTTGCGGAAGGTGACTATATTGCAAGAATGGATGGAGATGATATTTCGTTGCCAGACCGTCTTCAAAAAGAAGTTGACTTTTTAGAACACAATAAAGAATTTGCGATTGTAAGTACTCCTATGATTTTTTTTGACAGTAAGGGAGATTGGGGAAGATGTAGAGTTATAGAAGTTCCTCAGATTTCTGATTTTATTTTTCATGCTCCTTTTCATTGTCATGCTCCTTGTATGATTCGTCGAGAAGCTTATTTAACAGTGGGTGGGTACACAGTGGATAAAAAATATTTGCGTTATGAAGATTGCAATTTGTGGTACAAACTATACGCAAAGGGTTATCGTGGTTATAACCTCCAGATTCCGTTATATAAGATGAGGGATGATAGGAATGCGTATCATAGAAGAACTAAATCTTCAAGAATTAGGTCTGTGTATGTCCAATTTATGGGCTTTAAAATGATAGGAATGCCATTAAAATTCTATCCTTTTTTAGCAGTTGAATTTGTAAAAAGTCTTTTTATTGCCTTTTTACCAGAAAAAATCTATATGATATTGCATAAAAAGAAGCAAAATAATTAATATGCTTTGTTAGCTATAAAGTTGTTTAATAGTAAAATTGAGATGATTGCTCTTGCGTTTGTTTATTTTACTTATAAAATTTTAATCGAGATAAAATTGATGTATAAAATGAAAAAAATATTATTTTTGATTCCAACCTTGGGACAAGGCGGAGCCGAAAAAGTGCTTGTAAACCTTGTGAATAATATGGATAGAAGCAAGTTTGATATTTCTGTTCAGGTGTTGTTCAAGGGTGGCGTAAACGAACAGTTTTTAAAATCAGATATTAAATTCAAGTATTATTACAAGAAACAATTCAGAGGGAACAGCAAGTATTTATGCCTGTTTTCACCCGAAAAACTTTACAAAAAGTTTATTAAGGAAAAATATGACATAATCATTTCTTACCTTGAAGGTCCTACCGCACGAATTGTAAGCGGTTGCACTAACCTAAATACAAAGCTTGTCAGCTGGATTCATGTTGAGCAGCATTCAAAAGTTCAGTTGTCATCATCGTTCAGAAGTTTTTCAGAGGCGGAAAAATGTTATAACAAGTATGATATGACAGTATGTGTTTCTGAATATGTCAAGAGAGATTTTTCAGATATACTGAATTTTAAAAAGCCGATTCAGGTGCTTTATAATACCAACGAAACAAATCAGATTTTAGAAAAATCGAATGAAAAGATAGATGACTATGTTTTTGACGAATCCAGCAAAACAATTGTCGCAGTTGGCACTTTGAAAAAATCAAAGGGTTTTGATCGATTGATAAGGGTTCATAAAAGACTGCTTGATAACTCAATTGATAATAAGGTTATAATTTTAGGACGAGGTTCTGAAAAAGATAACCTTCTTAATTTTATCAATGAATACGGAGTGAACAAAAGTTGTAAATTATTGGGTTACAATACTAATCCGTATAAATATATCAAAAAGAGTGATCTTTTTGTTTGTACATCTTTTGCTGAGGGGTTCAGTACAGCTACTACCGAAGCACTGATTCTTGGTACACCTGTTGTTACCGTTGAAGTTTCGGGTATGAAGGAAATGCTCGGCGAAAACAACGAGTACGGTATCGTAACAGAAAATAATGAAGATGCACTTTATGAGGGCATCAAGAAAATGCTGACAATGCCTGGTTTGCTTGAAACTTATGCCACAAAAGCAAAAGAGCGTGGTAAAGCTTTCAGTACCGAAAAAACAGTAAAAGCTGTTGAAGAAATGTTATTAAATTTATAATTTTTGGGGATGTAGTGATTGAAAATTACAGATTTATTTTATAAGTTTAACTTTGTTGCTAAGCACAGAAGAAATAAAATGAGAAAGAAAATAGAAAACAAAAATGTTTCTTTTCTTTGCCCAAATTGCATCGGTGGCATTTTATTTCATGATTTAGGATTAAAGTTTTTATCTCCGACTGTAAATCTTATGATGACGCAAACCGATTTTGTAAAATATGTTAAACATCTTGAAGCTTATAACAAAGGCAATTTAGTATTTTTCAATCATAAGGATTTTACTTGCCAATGCGCTAAACTATGTGCACAAGATTTAGATGATTTAGTTGTGCATTTCACTCATTATTCCACACCTGAAGAAGCATTAAATAAATGGAATGAAAGAAAATCAAGAATAAATTTTGATAATATATTTGTTTTTCTTGAAGAACGAGATGGATTGACATACGAAGAGCTTGAATCACTATCTGCTTTAAATGTTAGAGGTTTGGTGGTGTTTACGGCACATAAGTATGATTTGCCATACACAGTATATATACCGAAATATGCAGACTCCGGTGAGGTAGGAAATATTTTAAGAAAAAACCATCTAACAGAAGCCCGAGAATACGAGTCTTTCTTTAACTTTGTTTCATGGTTTAATAATGCTAATGGTGGAAATTATGATGTTTCCGAATATGTGAAAAAATAAGAGGTTGTAATGGATTTTAGTAAGATTAAATTGATTATTTGGGATTTAGATGAAACACTTTGGAAGGGTACATTATCTGAAGAAAGTGTTGTTTTACCTGATGAACATAAAAATCTAATTATTAAACTGACGGATATAGGAATTGTAAATTCTATTTGCAGCAAAAATGATGAGGCACAGGTTAATACTGAACTTGAAAAATATGGAATAAAAGAATATTTTGTTTTTCCTTCAATTGACTGGACACCAAAAGGTAACAGAATATCTAAAATAATTTCCGATATGCAGCTTAGAACTCAAAATGTATTATTTATAGATGATAATTCCTCAAATCTTGAAGAAGCAAAATATTTTTCTCCGCAATTATTGACAGCAATGCCGAATATTATTCCGGAGTTAATATCTTGGGTTGACAGCAAGACTCCTTCGGATTTATCTCATAAGAGACTTAACCAATATAAAATACTTGAAGAAAAAGCTGTTGATAAACTTAATTATAATTCTAATGAAGAATTTTTAGCGAGCAGCCATATAAAATTAGATATACATAATGATTGTTTGAAAAATGTTGAGAGAATACATGATTTGGTAATGCGTTCTAATCAGTTGAATTTTACTAAAAAAAGGGATTCTGTCGAAACATTAAAAGTTTTATTTAGTAACCGATCCTATAATTGCGGTTATATTTCTGTTAAAGATGATTTTGGTGATTACGGTATTGTTGGCTTTTTTGCAATAAAAGACAATGTTTGTGAACATTTTCTGTTTTCATGTCGTACACTTGGCATGGGAATAGAACAGTACACATACAACTATTTAAAAAGACCTGTACTGAAGATTGTCGGAGATGTTGTAAGTAACCTTTCAACAACAGAATTGCCATTTTGGATAAATCAAAGTATGGAATCTGCCGACAAAAAGGGTGCTGAAATAAGGAGCAGAGGTGAGCATAAGGTACTTATCAAGGGACCTTGTGACTTGTTCCAAATCTTTCCGTTTATTGAAAAGTCAGAATGTATTGATACTGAGTTTACATATGTGTTAGATAATGGAGCAGTTGTTGAAAGTACAGCACATACAACGCATATTGTAGAGGCAAATATTCTATCGGATAAACAAAAAGAGCTGATAGTAAATGAACTTCCTTTTATGGATTTGGGTGCTTATAATAACAATATATATAAGTTGCCATATAAAGTTGTTGTGCTTAGCTATCTTCAGGATTGCAATCTTGGAGTGTATCAAAGAAAAGGCACAGGAGAAGAACTTGCTTTTATTGAATACACAAGTGATATGACAAACCCTGATAATTATGAAAAGCTGATTAATCAAAATTGCAGCACCGGTGGATTTAATTTTACAAAAGAATTTTTGGATTCTTTTTCGCAAAAATATGAATTTTTAGGTAGAAATACTCCGGATATAATTCTTGAAAATTATAAATATATTCGTTCCCATTTAAATTCAGACACCGTAATGGCAATAATGCTTGGTGTGGAAATTCCGTATGATATGGGGGATAATGCAGCTTATAAGGACAGGCATATTATTCATAAGCAAACTAATGATTTATTAAGAAATTGGGCAGCCGAAACTAAAAATGTTGAATTGATTGATGTCAATAAATATGTTAAGAGCAGTTCGGACTTTTATGACCATATAAACCATTTCACAAAGCCTGTTTATTATAATTTAGCTAAAGATATAGTGAAAGTAATTAATAAAAATACAGATGGCTCTGTTAAAAAATATGGAAAATGGAAAATAGCTTATATGAAGCTTCACGATTTTGTTGGAAATTTGTTGCCAAAAAAATAGAAGAGAAATGGGATTGAAATGGAAAAATCGATTAAAACTGTAAAAACTAAAACACGACATATGGGACTTGAATGGTTAAGGATAGTATCTATGTTAATGATAATTTTACTCCATTCTATTGACCATAGTGGTTTGTACGAAACTCTTGTGCCCGGAACATCTATTTATTATGTTGAGCAATTTTTATATGCTCTTGTTCAAGTATGCGTCAATTGTTTTATACTTATTTCGGGATATTTTCTCGTAACTTCTTATTTTAAATTGAAAAAATTAGGGCTTTTATGGGTTGAGGTAGTTTTTTATGCATTGGTTATAAGAGTGGTTATGATATTGCTCGGTCAAGTTGATTTTTCTATAACATCTATCCTTTCTTGTTTTGTACCTATTATAACCGGCAGATATTGGTTTATAACAATATATTTTGGTATGTACTTATTGTCGCCATTTTATAATATTGCAATTAACGCAATGACTAAAAAACAACATAGAAATTTGTTATTGGTTTTGTTTTTTCTTCTTTCAGTTTGGATATCCATACATCCGGCATTTGAGGGTATGAATTCCGGTAATGGATGGGGTTTAGCATGGTTTACATTTTTGTACTTTACGGCTTCCTATTTCAGACGCCATTACACACCGAACGGAAAGTGGGAAAATATTTTGCAATATTTTTAATTTGTCCGGCTTTGATGGTAATAGGGCTGTTTGTATCCAATGTGCTTAACATAGCTTTATTGAAATCTGCTGTTGATAACTGGTGGAGATATGACTCAATTTTTGCATATGTCGCATCAGTATCGTTGTTGTTGATGTTTTTAAATATCAACAAAATTGATTCCACTACTAAATTTTCAAAATTCATCAGTGCTGTGTCTGCTTCAACTTTTGGTGTGTATCTTATACATGCACACGCAGATGTATGTATTGAAAAATGGTGGCAATTTATCGGCATTACAAGTAATGTTAATGCTTGGTGGTATGTGCTTTATCAATTGTTTGTTGTTGTTGCTATTTTTTCGGTATGCGTGATAATCGATTATATTAGAAGACAATTGTTTAAAGTTTGCAGAATTGATCACCTAGTATCAAAGCTGTTTGATTCGCTTGAAAAAATGATTAGAAAAGCAATTGCTAAACTATAAAATATTATAAACCGGAGTATTGTTATGAAAGTACTTGTTATAAACGGAGATTGTGTTACCAGAAACTCTTCAGCTAATTTATGCCATATGGCATATATACGAGGATTGGTCAATTTAGGATATGAAGTGACTTTGCTAAGTGCAGATCCAAAGGAATACGATGTTGACAAATCAATGATAATTCCCTCTTCTGTTAAGTGTATATATTATTACGGAACAACAATTTATGAAAAAATGTCAATAAGCAAAAGCAAGAGTAAAGAAGATAATGCTTCTCTTGCACGGACGGATTATTCTACAAATGAAAGTAAATTAAGCATAAAATCGAAACTTGTGAATTCTACCAAAAATTTTGTATTGTCATCTTATGGCATCCACGGTATATATTCAAAATTTGTAAAAAAAGCTCAGAAATTTAAATCTGATACAGAGTATGATATTGTTTTATCTCTTTCTACTCCTGTAACAAGCCATTTATTAACCTATAATTTACTGGAAGCAGGTCATATAAAGACTAAAAAATGGATTCAGGTTTGGGAAGATCCGTGGTACGTTGATGTCTATGGATTTAACGAAAAAGAAAAAATATATAAAGAAGAAAAAAGACTTTTGTCATATGCACAACGAGTATGTTATGTAAGTCCGTTGACTCTGAAAAATCAAAAAGAAATTTTCCCTGAGTCTGCTCACAAAATGTATTGGGCGCCTTTGCCGTTTTATTATAAAAATGATGAACAAGGTTCAACGGTGAATAAATATAATAATTATGGCTATTTTGGTGATTATGCTCCTGTAAGTAGAGATTTGGCACCGTTTTATGCGGCTGCTAAAAATATAGGTGTCAACGTGAACATTTGTGGTAATCCCAGCAATCTGTTTGCTCAAACAGATAAAATAACAATTTATCCAAGGTTGCAATTAGGTGAGCTTAAACCTATTGAAGATAAAACTAATGTGCTCGTCTTTTTGTGTAACAGAAAGGGCGGACAAATTCCGGGAAAAATATATCAATATTCCGCAACCTATAAAACTATTCTATTTATTCTTGATGGTACAGACGAAGAAAAGAAAGTGTTAAAATCATATTTTGAACAATTTAACAGATATATATTCTGTGAAAATACAGTTGAGGATATTGAACGTGCAATTAAGCTAATAGAGAACAATGATTTTGGTAATGTAAAAAATGAGCCGATTGATGAATTTAATCCGGCTAAAACAATTATGAAAGTTCTTGAAGGTTAGTATATGGATAGTAAATCGCTGATAAGTGTGATTGTTCCGATTTATAATGTTGAGAATTATCTTGAACGCTGTGTTGTTGGAATTATAAATCAAACATATAAAAATCTTGAAATTATTCTTGTTGATGACGGTTCGCCTGATAACTGTCCAAAAATGTGTGATGACTTTGCTAAAAAGGATTCTCGTATAAGGGTTGTACATAAGAAAAACGGTGGCTTGTCAGATGCACGAAATGCAGGTATGAAGATTGCTTCCGGAGAGTGCATTGTGTTTGTTGACTCCGATGATTACATTCATTGCAATATGATAGATAAAATGTATGGCGTAATGCTAAAAGATGGCAGCGAGGTTGTTTCTTGTGGCGTTAAATGGGTTGACGAAAAGGGTACGGTAATATCTGAGTCAAAAGTTGATAAGAATGAAATATTAGACACAAATGAAGCAATGTTTGAAATCATAATTGACGGAAAACTGAAGCAGCATGTCTGGAATAAAATGTATAAAACAGAATTGATTCAAGATATTTTATTTGAAAAAGGCAAATATCACGAAGATGTATTTTGGTCTTATCAAGTGTTCGGGAAAACAAGAAAAACTTCTGTTATTGTTGATTCGTTTTACTATTATGTACAGCGAGATAACAGCATTATGGGTTGTGGCTTTTCTGAAAAAAGACTTGATGTTTTAGAAGCAAATCGACAAAGATGCGATTATGTAAAAAGGTATTTTTCTGCATATTACGATACTGCTATCAGCATTTATATGGGAACTTGTATGTATCAGATGCAATGTGCTTTGCGTTCAAAAGCGGAAAAATATATTATTGATAATATAAAGGAAAATCTAAAATACAAAAATAAAGGTAATATTTTTAATTATGTTAAAGGAAAACAAGCTTTTTGGATGAAATTGTATCTTACATTTCCAAAATTAACTTGTTTATTAAGAAATTGCTTAAATGTAGGGATGTAGAATGAAAAAAGTAATGTTAGTGTTTGGTACACGACCTGAAGCTATAAAAATGTGTCCGTTAGTAAATGAGCTAAAAAGCAGAAAAAATATAGTAACAAAAGTTTGCGTAACCGGACAGCACAGACAGATGCTTGATCAGGTGCTTGAAATCTTCAATGTTGTGCCGGATTATGATTTGTCTATAATGAAAGATAAGCAGACATTGTTTGATATAACAACCAATATTTTAAACAAAATCAAGGAAGTACTTGAGATTGAAAAACCTGATGTTGTGTTGGTTCACGGCGATACATCAACAACATTTGTCACGGCTCTTGCGTGTTTTTATATGCAGATTCCTGTCGGTCATGTTGAGGCAGGACTCAGAACATATAACATATATTCACCGTATCCCGAAGAATTTAACAGACAGGCTGTTGGTATAGTGGCAAGCTATAATTTCGCGCCTACAGAAATGTCAAAGAATAATTTAATCAACGAAGGTAAGAATCCTGACCATATATTTGTAACGGGTAATACTGCGATTGATGCCTTGAAAACCACAGTAAGATCTGATTATACACAAACTGAACTCGAATGGGCATCTGACAGCAGATTGATTATGTTGACGGCTCACAGACGAGAGAATCTTGGTGTACCGATGCACAATATGTTCAGAGCAATCAGAAGAATTGTCGATGAAACTTCTGATGTAAAGGTTATTTATCCGATTCATATGAATCCGGTTGTCAGAAAAGCTGCCGGTGAGGAACTTGGGAATGATGACAGAATACATATCATAGAACCTCTTGATGTACTTGACTTTCATAATTTCCTTTCAAGAAGTTATCTTATATTGACAGACAGCGGCGGTATCCAAGAGGAAGCTCCTTCCCTCGGTAAACCTGTTCTTGTTATGCGTGATACAACAGAAAGACCGGAAGGCATAAAAGCGGGCACTCTGAAATTAGTCGGTACGGATGAAACCATAATTTACAACGAGTTTAAAAAATTGCTCACAGACAGTGAAGAATACGAAAAAATGAGCAAAGCGTCAAATCCATACGGTGACGGCTTTGCTTGCAAACGAATTGCGGATATATTGGAGAAATAAATTATGAGTATTAAAGAATTGATTAAGAAAGTTATAGGATATAGTAATGTAAAAATGGATTCAAATTACTATCGTGAATTAGGTGCTGTGATAGGTGATAATGTAAAATTTAATAGCGGATATCCGATTGATATGAATTTCCCTTGGCTTATAACAATAGGAAATAATGTAACATTAGCCTCAAATGTAAGATTGTTAGCACATGATGCCAGTACTGCATTAGTAGAAGATGTGCATACAAAATTGGGAATTGTAAAAATAGGCGATAATGTTTTTATAGGAGCAGATTCTGTTGTACTTTGTAATGTCAGAATTGGTGATAATGTTGTTATTGGTGCAAATAGCGTTGTAACTCATGATATACCCAGTAACAGTGTTTATGCCGGAAATCCCGCGAAATATATTTGCAGTTTTGATGAGTTTTCAAAAAAACATAAGAATAACCAGATATCTCACCCTATATTTAGAAAATATAGATGGTATGATTGGCCTAACGCTTCAGCTGAAGGAAAAGAACAAATGAGAAAAGAACTAGAGGATAAATTTGGATATCTTTAATTTGAGACATGGTGAAAAATATGAAGTATAAATATAAGATTACATTGTTTACCCCAACATATAACAGGGGATACATTATAAGTAGATTATATGAATCAATAAAAAGACAAACATTCAGGGATTTTGAATGGATCATATTTGATGATGGTTCAACTGACGATACTGAAAACCTTGTGAATATTTGGAAGTCCGAAAATAAAGATTTCCCAATTATATATATAAAGGGAAAAAACGGAGGTAAATGCAGAGCCACTAATCGTGCATTAGAGGTTGCCAGAGGCGAAATTTTCTTTACAATAGATTCGGATGATTATTTGACTGATGATGCCTGTGAAAAAATAAATGACTGGATGGAATCTATAAGAAATCTTCCTGATTACTGTGGAATAGTTGCCAATCGTGGACAATCACTCACAGAAACAAGAAACACTACTTGGCATGATGATCCAAAATCCCCTTGGTATAATAAACCGTATAGAGATGCAACATTTTTTGAGCGTTATCCTGAAACGACAAAATATCCGATTGACGGAGAGAGAGCAGAAGTATTTTGGACGGATATATTTAAAAAATATCCTTATCCTGAGTTTGATGGTGAAAATTTCATTACTCCCTGTATTCCATGGAACAGAATGGCTCACGATGGTTTTAAAATAAGAGTTTTTGAGGATATTATTTGGATATGGGAGTATCTTGACGATGGACTTACCGTCAAAGGCGCAAATAATAGATTTTTAAACAATCCGCAAGGTCATTTTCTTACACATTATGAAAAAGCAAAGTTTTTGCATTATTCTTTTATTAAAAAGTTAAAAATGTATTATACTTTTTATTGCGATTTTTCAGATAGACTGCCAATCGAGAAAATTGCTGAATATTTGCATGCACCTAAATTTTTAATTAGTATGTGTGCCAAAGTACATAAATTAAGAAAATAATATGTAGAGTGAGAATATATGAGAAAAATTGTTATTACAGGCGGAGAGTTTAGAAATAAAGGCGCTCAATCTATGGTATTTATTTGTGTTTCAGAACTGCACAAAAGGTTTCCGAATCACGAGATTTTTGTAATTTCAGATTTTTATACAGATTCTGAACAGGAAAATATTTTTTGTTTTAACATAAGAACATTCGGTACGGTTGTAGATGTTATCAGAAAAAATAATCTAAAACAAAATATATATTACATGGTAAAAGGTTATGATAAGAAAGAGAATGATAAGCAGAAAGAATTTTTCCGTGATGTTGATTTGATGATTGATATTAGCGGTTACGGACTTGGTGATGCTTGGAACAAGTGCGAAATTGAACATTATTTATATAGAATTGAGTGTGCAAAGTATTTTGGCATAAAAGTGTATCTTATGCCCCAATCGTTTGGTCCTTTTAAAACATTTGATAAGTCTTTGTTAAAAAGAACTAAAAAGGCACTTGAGTATGCAAGCACAATATACGCAAGAGAGCAACAGGGGTACGACTTATTGATAGAGAAATTTAACCTAAAAAATGTTAAAATATCTTATGACCTTGTACTGAATAATAAGAGTGTTGATTTGAACT
This sequence comes from Ruminococcoides sp., assembly GCF_057037865.1. Lineage (NCBI taxonomy): Bacteria > Bacillati > Bacillota > Clostridia > Eubacteriales > Oscillospiraceae > Ruminococcoides > Ruminococcoides sp. The sequence goes on along the minus strand of NZ_DBLZMS010000001.1, from coordinate 13,853 downwards.
CCGTATACAAAAATATTCCGATGTCGTGTGACTTTAATGTAAAAACAAATAGTATCGCAATAATCCCAAATGTTAGGAACTCAGTAGTATGCTCTGAAAAAATTTTGCTTGAGGCATACAAATCGTTAATAGATAAATTTATAGTATACGGTAAGAATGTATATATTTTAAGACATTCCAATAGTGATATTGATATTTGTGATAAAATCTTTAAAATGTTCCATAATAACAATGTCTTTTTGATTGAACAGGAATTATCATGTGTTGAATTTAGCAATATTGTAAATAAATTTGATTTTGTAGTCGCATCCCGTTTTCACTCTGTTGTACATTCATATAAGAATGCGGTTCCGTGCCTAACAATGGGTTGGGCAGTGAAGTATTTAGATCTTCACAAACTCTTTCATCAAGAAAAATACTGCTTTGATGTGAGAAATAATTTTGATATATCAAAATTATTAAGTGCCGCGGAAGATTTGCTGAATAATCATTCAAATCAATCGGAAATTATTTCTAAAGAATTAAATCAAGTACAAAAACACAATATATTTGATGATATAAATTTGGAGAACTAAATGAAATCTGTTGCTGAAATACGAGATAATAATTTATGCTGTTCTTGTGGTATTTGCAAAAATGTTTGCCCTGTAAATGCTATAAAATACATAAGAGAAAACGGAATGTTTGTTCCTGAAATTTCCGATGCCTGTGTATCGTGTGGAAAATGTTATAAGGTATGTCCGTCTGTACAGCATAGTTATGAAAAAAATAACTTGCACCAAGCTATGACTGGAAATTTAAAATTTGCAATAAACGCTTGGAGTAAAGACAGTGATATTCGTCATTTTAGTGCTTCCGGCGGTGTGATAACTACAATTGTCGAGTATCTGTTATTACACGATTATTATGATTATGTTTTTTCTGTGGATACATACAATTACCATTCTCAGGTAAAAACAAATAAGTATGACAAACACTCTTATAACTTAAATGATATAAGCACACAAAAATATACTAAATCAAGGTATATACCTGTATCACATGAAAATTTAGTCGATTTCATTCTGAATAACCATGATAGCAGGGTAATAATAATTGCCACTTCGTGTGCTGTGCGTGGAATATTGAATGTTATAGATAAGTTTAAGCTTAACAGAAATAATTATCTGTTGTTGGGCTTATTTTGTGATCAGGTATATAATTACAATTGCTGGGAATATTACAGCGATATGTTATTTGATAATTACGGAGATATATCCGAATTTAATTTTAAAAACAAAGATAGTGGCGGTTGGCCGGGAAATATGAAATTTTATTTTTCTGACGGGAAATGTGTTTTTAAAAATAAATCAGAACGAGTTAAAATTAAAGACTATTTTAAACCTGAAAGATGTGTTTATTGTGTTGATAAGTTAAATGTTTTTGCTGATATTTCTTTAGGCGACAATTATACAGATCAAAATTCGTCTTCTTTAGGCAGCAATTCCGTTATTATAAGGACGAATTTAGGTGAGAAAATATTTAAACTTATTTCAGAGACAATCGACTACGAGCGTATTGATGTTGATAAAATTTGTGTTGCTCAATATTTTGATGGCAGAAAGAAAAATTATGAATTTTCTTTATTAAAAAATTCCGAGTTGAATGATAACTTTCAGCTCAATTCAGTTATGGATTATGGGCATAATTCAAATGCTGCTTCCGAATATAAGACAGTATTAAGAAATTTACATTATGGTGAAATATATCCACTGAATCGTAAGAAGCTTATTAAGCAAATACAGAAAAGTGGCAGAAAAACTAATCAATTAAAGAGAATATTTCGTGCATTATTAAGGAGATTGCGTAATGAAAGTTAATCAACTTCGTGCGGGTACATTACTATCATATGTTAATCTTGCAATAGGTAGTATTATACCTATGATATATACCCCTATTATGTTAAGAATGCTTGGACAGGCTGAGTATGGTTTGTACAGCTTGTCAAACTCCATAGTTGGGTATTTGTCATTGCTGAACTTTGGATTCGGCAGTACCATCATCAGATACATATGTAAATATAGAGCAGAAGGAAAAAAAAAACAGGTAAGAAGTGTATTCGGGCTTTTTCTGGTCATATATGGAATAGTATCTGCTTTGGTAATTATTGGCGGATTTGTTTTAGTGTTATGTACAGATGCGTGTTTTTCTAAAGGATTGACCCCACAGGAAGTTGATAAGTTAAAAATATTGATTATTATGATGGCGTTTAACACGGCCATTGCATTCCCAATCAGTGTTTTTTCATCAATTATCACTGCATACGAAAGATTTGTATTTAGAAGAGTTGTTGACATTTTTTCTACAGTTTTAGCACCTGTTGTTAACATTGTACTGCTATACTTTGGATTCGGCTCAATTGGTATGACCTTTTCAGGCTTGTTACTTAATTTTATTGCATGCCCTATCAATATATATTATTGTTTTAAAGTTTTAAAAATAACGCCAAAGTTTGTACGGTTTGAAAGTGCATTTATTAAAGAGCTGCTTGTATTTTCAGTGTACATATTTATAGGAACTTTGGTAGATATGCTGTTTTGGGCTACGGACAAGGTTATTTTAGGTGCATTGGTAGGAACTGTAGTTGTTGCTATTTATAATGTCGGTTCAACATTTAATAATATATTGATGCAGTTGTCGCAAGCAGTATCCGGTGTAATAGGTCCTAAAATCAATTCAATGGTTACTTTGGACGGTGATAATACTGAGGCTTTGTCAGAAGTATTTATCAGAATCGGAAGATTACAGTACCTTTTATTGGCATTAGTAGTTTCTGGTTTTATAGCTTTTGGTTACCCATTTTTAATTATGTGGGCGGGTGAAAGTTATGGCGAATCTTATTATATATCACTTTTAACAATGATTCCTCTGGTAATTCCATATATTCAAAACACAGGATTGACAATTGTTATAGCACAAAATAAGCACAAATTTCGTTCTTTGGTTTACTTAGCAATAGCTATTTTAAATGCAGTATCCACATATTTTATAGTTCCTTATTTGGGTGGTATTGGAGCCGCATTGTGTTCTTGTGTATCCTATGTTTTAGGTCAGGGAATAATAATGAATATATATTATTATAAAGTTACTAAAATCAATATTCCTTTGTTTTGGAAGAATATTTTATGTATGTCATGGATTCCAACCTTATTGTGTGTGATTACATTTGTAGTGTCAAATTTTATAAGCTTTTATTCCTGGAGTGCATTTTTGTTTGCTGTTTTGATATATGCGTTATTATACTCAACTGGCAGTTGGTTTTTTTCTATGAATGATTACGAGAAGGATGCTATTCGTGTACCAATTAGAAACCTGATGAATAAATTAAAAAAGCGAAAGGCGTGATTAAAAAATGAAAATAGCTGTGGCCGGAACAGGGTATGTTGGCTTGTCTATCGCTACTTTGCTGTCTCAGCACAACGAAGTTATTGCTGTTGACATCATTCCCGAAAAGGTAAAACTAATCAACAACAGAATATCGCCGATAAAAGATGAATATATCGAAAAATATTTCAGGGAAAATAATCTAAATCTGTACGCTACCTTAGATTGTGAAAAAGCGTACAAAGATGCAGATTTTGTTGTAATAGCTACACCAACAAACTATGATCCAAAGAAAAACTATTTTGATACATCTGCTGTTGAAGATGTTATAAAACAAGTAATAAAAATCAATTCCAAAGCTATCATCGTTATTAAATCAACGGTGCCGGTAGGTTATACTAAGCATATAAGAGAAGAGTTCGATATTGATAATATAATTTTCAGTCCCGAGTTTTTACGTGAATCAAAGGCATTATACGATAATCTATATCCTTCTCGAATTATTGTCGGTACGGATTTATCGGACAAAAAAGTTGTTGAAGCAGCAAACTTATTTGCCAAATTATTGAAACAAGGTTCTCTTGATGATAAAGTAAATATACTGATTATGGGTTCTACAGAGGCAGAGGCGGTTAAACTATTTGCAAATACATATCTGGCTCTCAGAGTTTCATACTTTAATGAATTAGATACCTATGCCGAAATGAAAAATCTTGATACTAAGGCAATCATTGACGGCATATGCCTTGACCCTCGAATCGGTAATCACTATAATAATACAAGTTTCGGATATGGTGGATATTGTTTACCTAAAGATACAAAGCAGCTTTTGGCAAATTATAACGATGTTCCTCAAAATATGATTTCTGCAATCGTCGAATCCAATAGGACAAGAAAAGACTTCATAGCAAGTCAAGTTCTGAAAATGGCAGGATACTATGATTATGATAGTGAAAGTCAGTACGATGCCTCAAAAGAAAAAAGGTTACAATCGGCGTTTTTAGATTAACTATGAAGAGTAATAGTGATAATTTCAGACAGAGTTCAATACAAGGTATCATGAAAAGAATTAAAGCAAAAGGTGCAGAAGTTATTATTTATGAACCAACATTGAATGACGGAGAATCCTTTTTGGGAAGCTGTGTTGTCAATAATTTAGAAGAATTTAAAGCTAAAAGTGACGCAATTGTTGCTAACAGATATAGCCAAATTCTTGATGATGTTAAAGATAAAGTGTATACCAGAGATATTTTTATGATGGATTAAATGATTTAAATAGAATGTTTTTATACTATCCAAGTAAATCTATAAAAAATTTTTATGTTGACTTGTAAAAGCGTCAAAGCAGGTAATTATATTTTGTTATACTGTACAAAGTCTTAGTTCATAATTCGAAAGGAGAATAATAATGCCTTCGTTGAGGGAAGTACAATTATTTGATTTACAAATACTGAAAGATGTTGTAAGGGTATGTGATAATAATAATATTAAATATATGATTTCATCTGGTACTTTACTTGGTGCTGTCAGACACGGTGGTTTCATTCCATGGGATGATGATATAGATGTTGATATGCCACTCTCAGACTATAAAAAATTTTTGAAGTTAGCACAGCATGAGTTGGGTGAGAAATATTTTGTCCAAAACTACAAAACAGATAAGAATTATTCTGAAATGTGGACACAAATAAGAGCTAACGGTACAACATCGATGCCAATAAGAGAGTGTAAATGTGGAATTCACTTTGGAATACATATTGACATATTTCCATTGGTTGGTGTTAGCAATGATCCTAAAAAGAGAAATAAACAGAAGAAAGCCTTGGCTTTGAATAGAATGCTTCTGCATGATACATATGCCAAAGCATTAGATGAACCGATAAGTTTAAAATTAAAGTTGATTTATGCTATACCAAGGGATATTCGTAGATTGATATGTAGGATAAATGAGCATAATATTATGCTGGCTCCAAACAAATTTGAAGATTGTTGCGAAATATGGTATTCTATGGACGCCGCAACTATTAGATCAACTTCTCTTATTGAAAGTTATATCAGTATAAAATTTGAAGACTCATATTTTAATACTTACAGTGATTATGACAGTTTTTTGCATAATATGTATGGTGATTACATGACTCCTCCTCCAGAAAATGAAAGAGGTGGTCATGCTGATACTTTAGGTGACATAATATTTGATTTGTATAAAGATTATTCGGAATATCAGCGAGAAATAGAGTTACATAATAAATAAATCAGAAACACTGTTGTTTTGCTTTTTTTAATTATTTATATTTTTAAAGGAGAAAAGACAATGATCAATTTCACTGTAGGACCGGTTCAATCTAGTGAAAGTGTTCGATCTATTGGATCAGAACAAGTACCTTATTTTAGAACACCGGAATTTTCGAAATTAATGAAAGATAATGAAAGCTTAATGCTTGAATATGCAGATGCGCCGAATGATTCAAGAGCCGTTTTTATGACTTGTTCCAGTACAGGTTCAATGGAAGCAACCGTAATGAATTGCTTTTCGGAGAATGATAAGGTATTAGTAATAAACGGAGGAAGTTTCGGTCAGCGTTTTGTTGATATTTGTAAGATACATGAGATTCCCTTTGTATCTTTGAATTTAAATTTTGGAGAAAAACTCACTAAAGAAAAGTTGTATAAATATAATGAACAGGATTTTACCGGGCTTCTTGTTAATGTTGATGAAACTTCTTCGGCAGTCCTTTATGATACCACAATGATTGGAGAGTTTTGCAAAAAAACAATCTGTTCTTTGTATGTGATTGTGTGTCATCGTTTCTTGCTGATCCTTTTAATATGAAAACATGTAGTGCAGATGTAATGATCACAGGTTCGCAAAAAGTATTAGCATGTCCTCCAGGAATATCAATTATTGTATTATCTCCAAATGCAATTAGTCGTGTGAATAAATCTGAAGTAAAATCTTTGTATTTTAATTTATCAGATGCATTAAAAAACGGAACACGTGGTCAAACTCCATTCACACCTGCGGTTAGTATTTTATTACAAATCAGTGTAAGGTTAAATGAAATTAAAACTCAAGGTGGCGCAAGTGCTGAAATCGACAGGGTGGCATCTCAAGCTAGAGATTTTAGAAATAAAATAAAAGGACTTCCATTTGAATTTGTTTCTGAAAGTCCGTCCAATGCTGTAACATCACTTCATCCTATAACTGCAAAGGCAAGTGATATTTTTTCAATACTTAAGGATGAGTACCAAATTTGGGTTTGTCCAAATGGAGGAGATAAAAAGGATACAGTATTTAGGGTAGGACATATTGGCTATTTAAATCATAGCGAAAATGATGTATTGATTCAGGCATTAGAAGATATGCAGGCACGAGGATTGATTTAAGACTTTACTCGTTTTGGAGGAAAGCAAAATGACTAAAGTCATTACATACGGAACATATAATCTTTTACATTACGGACACATTAAGTTACTTGAAAGAGCCAAAGCCTTAGGGGATTACTTAATAGTTGGGGTTACTTCTGAAAACTATGATAGATCTCGTGGTAAATTGCTAGTTCAACAGTCTTTAACCGAAAGAATTGAAGCTGTTAAAGCTACAGGGCTTGCCGATGAAATTATAATAGAAGAATATGATGGCCAAAAAATTGATGACATAAAAAATATGGTATAGATATTTTTACTGTTGGTTCTGATTGGAAAGGAAAATTTGATTATTTAAACGATTATTGCAAGGTTGTGTATTTGGAAAGAACAAAAGGTATTTCCAGTACAGAATTGCGTTCAAAAGGGAACAATGTTAAAATTGGAATTATTGGGGAGTCACCGACTTTAAAAAAATTTATTGGTGAGAGTATGTATATTAGTGGTGTTAGCGTTACTGATATTTTTGCCGTTAATGAGGTTCCTGAATTTATCTCTGAGTATGATTTTATTAAAGTGCATGATGATTTAAAAAGTATGCTTAGTTTAGTAGATGCTGTTTACATAATATCAAGTCCCGATACGAGAATTAAATTTGCAAAAACTGCAATTTTATGTGGTAAGCATGTATTTATAGAAACTCCTATATCATTAAATAGGAAAGATGCTATATTGATATATCAATTAGCAAACGATCATAATGTTATCTTGTGTGAAGCGCTTAAAACAGCGTATTCACTTGCTTTTCAAAGAATGTGTTTGTTAGTTAGAAGCGGAATTATTGGTAAAGTAAAGGGTGTAGAAGCAACATGTACTGATATATCTTTAAATAATCCAAAATGGTTGTATAAAAATAAGTCTGGTGGAGCCTTGATTGAGTGGGGATCTTATGTTATTTTTGCTGTGATGTCAATCTTAGGTCAAAATGAAAAAAGTATAAATTTTATTTCTTCATTTGATGATAATAATGTTGATATTTATACCAAAATCAATATGCTATATCCGAATGCTGAAGCATCGTTAAAAGTGGGAATTGGTGTAAAATCAGAAGGTGATTTGATTATATCAGGTACCACCGGATATATATATGTTCCCTCTCCATGGTGGAAAATGGATTATTTTGAAGTTAGAAGAGAGGATTTTAGAAATAATAAAAAATATTTTTACCAATTTGAAGGTGACGGTATTCGTTACGAATTGGCTGAGTTTATAAAATGTATAAGAAATAACTCGGATAATAATAAATTGACATGTACTGAGAGTGCTAAAATTGCAGAAGTAATAGAAAAGTTTCTGTCTGGCGATAATGTTAATTGTATTTAATTCTGGATTGTTATACAAAAATCCCCATAGATTTCATTGCGAAGTCTATGGGGAGTCTTTTTGTGAATTATTGGTTACTTCTTCTTTTTCAGTTCATTTTTAAAGCATTTTTTATCGAATGAGGGGTTGAAGGCGTAGAAGTTCTTTTCGTTGAGTTTATCGGTTAAGAGGCGGAGATTTTCGCCGAAACGTTGGTAGTGGACAACCTCACGGGCACGCAGAAAGCGAATCGGATCTTTTACATCGTAGTCATCGCAGAATCTGAGGATGTTATCGTAAGTCGTTCGGGCTTTTTGCTCAGCCGCCATACTTTCGTGCAGGTCGGTTATCGGATCGCCTTTAACCTGCATTGATGCAGCTGTATAGGGAAAACCTGCTGCCGCCTGTGGGAAAATTCCGGTTGTGTGGTCAACAAAATAGTCACCGAATCCCTGTTCCTTGATTTCATCCTCGGTGAGGTCTTTCGTCAGCTGATATACTATTGCACCGATCATTTCAAGATGATTAAGTTCCTCTGTGCCTATGTCGGTGAGAGTGCCTTTGAGTTCCGGCAAGGGCATTGCAAATCGTTGGCTCAGATATCGTAATGACGCACCCAACTCACCATCTGGTGAGTTGAACTTATGGAAAATCCTTATAAAGGAGACAGTGAACAAACCAAATACAAAATCAGCTATTTACTACTTTCAATTTGATAGGCAATGAGTGATTGCATAAGCTCTCATTGTCTGTGTAATAACATCAAATTCAAGCGAAAAGCAACAGTTACATTTGCTAAGTAACTGTTGCTTTTTTTGGCTTGAATAAAATTATTTTTTGCCTTTTTTCATAGTTATAGTTGAATTAATTGTAGAACGTCTGTCAAGAGGATTAAGATTATAAAATTGTGAGTTTTTTAAATCTTTACCATATATATTAACATAATGTTTTGTCATATCAGATGTTGTGTGTCCAAGTAAATTTTGTAATGTAAACTCATCACCACCTGCTAAAATCCAATCTCTAGCAAATGTATGTCTAAATAAATGTACAGATTTTTTGGTAACACCTCGTCTTAAATTATATTCTCCGATTGCTGTTTCAAGTCCACGTGGCGATAGTTGTTTATTTTGAATAGTGGGAAATAAGTAATCTTCTGGATTTCCTTTTCTATATCTCAAATATTCAGTAAGGATTGCAGTCATCGTATTACTTAATGGAATAATTTGTTGACGTCTTGTTTTAATAACTCTTAAAAACATACATTTTTCCTTTAAATCTAAATCTTCTATTTTAATATTTCTAACAGTATTTAGTCTATTACCGTGTAGAATAAAAGTAGTTTACTAAAACCCAGTTTCTGTACTCAGAAAAATTACATTTTTTTAAATCTGGCTTTTTCAATAATAGATTCATTTCATATTCGGTGTAAGGTTCTTTGATGGCTTCATCAGTTTTTATATTTTCAATTTTAAATTTTTTTATATACCCCTTATCCATGCAAAAATATAAAAAAGCTCTAATACCTTTTATTCTTGTTTCAACGGTTTTATCTGATATATTTTGACTTAGAAGATAGATCTTATATCCGATTTATTATATCTTCACCAATTGTTGAACACATATTGTAGGTATCATAATACTTGTCAAAATATTTGTAATCTTCCAAATGCCTTTTTAATGTGTTTTTAGATAAATTTCTAGCTTTACAATGCAGTTCATATTCATCGAAAGCTTCTGCAATAGAAATCTTAAAAAAATCATTCATTTTAATAATACTCACACAAACCACTCCTTAATTTATTCTATTAAAATAAATGTAATAATATGTAAAAATAGTGCGTCAGTCTCTTTAAAAATCCTAAAAAAGACTGACGCACTCATAATAATATTTTATTGTAAACTCTTGTCCAACAAACAAAAGTGGCTTGTACATTTTAAAAATAAAAATGGTGCGGGTAAAAGGACTTGAACCTTCACGCCTCGCGGCACGAGCTTCTAAGAAATACTAGTCATTCTGGTAATTGGACAACGACATTTCTCAAAATAAGCATATCATTATTTTACAAATAAAATCATTATCTTGTCATATTATTTCTTTATTAGAATTATAATGAAATTATACATCTAAAATTGCAAATAGTCAATATTTACTATGGAATTTATTATGCTAATTACATGTACGCAAACGTATCTTATTTGAATGGTACATATTATTAGTACACCTAAACACACAACAGCCTACGTTGAAAGAACGCAATTTACTGCACTTATATTAAGTTTTACGCCCCAGCAAGGTCTCGGCATAACTCCCGAGACCTTGCTGGAGCTACATGTAATATTTATCTATATATAATTGCAGTAAACCTTTAGTATAGTATACTGTTGTGTGTGTGCGATGCATACAGTGCTAGTAGTGTGGTGGGGATAGGGAAAATAAATCATAGGTAAAACAAATAAGTTTCATTTTTTTGATACTTCACTTTTATAATTCTTATATAGTAAATTGTAACAATTATTTCGACAAGTTTTTGTTTGATTAAACAAAAACTATTTAATTGTTTATTTAATATTGTAAATTTATCACACGGGTGATATAATGGCACTACAATAAGTTTCAGGAGGAAATAAAAATGGAGAATACTTATTTTACAAAAAAATCACCTTTTAACAATGAAATCTTATATAATGTAAAGAATTACAAAATTAACGAAATAATATCAGTAACAGATAAGGCAAAAAATTCATTTCAAGAATGGAAGAAAACAACTTTTGAAGAAAGAATAACAAAAATTAGATTATTATTAGATTTAATATTAAAAGACAAAGAAAAGATTATTAAATGTATATGTACTGATGTAGGAAAGCCATATGTTGAAGCTGAGACAGAGGTTTTAGAGAGTTATGATATTATAAAATTTTATATTGAACAATCCTATGACATTTTGAGTAATGGATTAGAGGTAAATTTAGATAATAGTATATGGCATGGAAAAAAAACTATTTTAAAGTATGAACCAAGAGGGGTATATGCGGTTATAAAGCCTTGGAATTATCCTTTTGAATTGCCTATATGGTCAATAATTCCTATATTAATTGCTGGAAATACAATAGTATTTAAACCCTCAGAATATTCTACCAAAACTGGACAACTTATATTTGATTTATTTTTAAATGCTGGCTTTCCAGAAGGAGTGTTTAATATAATTACTGGAGACGGTAGTGTTGGTAAATTTCTAGTTAGAGATACAAATATAAATGCAATAGATTTTACTGGAAGTCAAAATGCAGGAAAAAATATTTATGAATCAAATTCTACTAAGTTAAAGAAAATTAATTTGGAATTGGGTGGAAGTGATTTTGCTATAGTATGTGATAATTCAGATATTGATTTAGCTGTCGACGGTCTATTGTGGGGAGCATTTTCTAATGCGGGACAGGTTTGTGTTTCAACAGAAAAAATATTAATTCATAAGTCGATGTATGAATTATTTAAAAGAAAGTATATAGAAAAAGTTAGTAAGCTATGTGTCGTTAAAGAAATTTCTCCACTTATTTCTGAAGAAAAATTGCAAAGTATTTTAAATCTAGTGGATTCATCAATAAAAAATGGTTGCAAACTATTAATTGGAGGGAAAAAAGTAACAAATAATGAATTAATTAATGGTAATTTTTTATATCCTACTGTATTAGAATGTGAAAATATTGATTATATGAATACATTACCAGAGTTATTTGCTCCTATAGTATATTTAGGGCAATTTGAAAACTATGATGAAATAGAAAGAATAATTAATAAATCTAGTTTTGGTTTGGGTTGTACAGTTTGGTCAAAATCAGTAGGTACTTTTGAAAGGATAGCTAATAATATTAATTGCGGAATGGTGTGGCTTAATGAAGTGAATTTACCTTTACCCCAAGTTCCGTGGAACGGAATTAAGGATAGTGGAATGGGATTTTCTTTGTCGTTTGATTCAGTTAAAAATTCCATGAATGTAAAAGTATTGAATTTCGATATGACTTTAAAAAAACGTGAATGGTGGTATCCATATAAGAATTAAAGGAGCATATATATGTTTTTAGATGTAACTTGGTTAGAGATTCCAAAATTGTTTATTAGTTCTACAATGGATGAAAATACAAAAACTGATAGAGAATCTATTATTGAAGACTTGAAAAAAGAAAATTATGACATTATAGAGTTTCAATCCTATAATTTTCCTTATGATAATATGCAGGATTTTAGCATTGTTGATGAGACTATAAATGCAGTAAAAAAAGCAAATGTTTTTATTTTAATATTAGATAATAATTACGGTACGGTAATTGATAATAAATCAATTATACATCGAGAATATGAAAGAGCCAAAGAATTAAATTTGCCTATATTTGTTTTTATCAAACAAAATGTATGGCGTGATTTTGAAAATAAAAAAATCAATTCAAAATCTACTATTAAAAAGAAGGAATATTATGATTTTATTTTAGAGTTATCACAATATAAAATTACTCCATTTAAAAAGTATCAAGATTGTGTGAATTACATAAAAGAACAATTTTTAAATTTACTCGGAGGTGTACTTAAGTTTTCATCACAATCGCAATGGTTATGGAATGAAAACACTACAAGAAGAATAGAAAAATCTGCAAAAGAAATATGGATTATAACGCCAGATTTTCTTTGGGATTTTGATGATAAGGAATTTCATGCGATTGTTATGAATAATGTTATTGATCGTGATTGCAAATATAAATATATTTACAAAAACAGTGAAAATAATAATCTTAAAAGAGATGAGATGCTCAGGTTATATAAAATGTATTTTAATAAAAAGGGTAAAAATATTTTAGATTTGAATAACCAAGTGCAATTTTTACCAGTTAATAGTAGCGATTTTAATTGGTCTACTGAACAAATATTGTTTAATCCATTTTCGGTGAATGAAATGGCAATTGCTGTTGATATAATGGATGTAAGAGATAGAACTTTAAAGTTTAATATTGAATTTGGATTAAACAAACGGATTGGATTTAGGAAACAGTTTATTGATTTTTGGAATTCAAATATTAACAATAAAAATAATAAAATTGATATTTCTAATTATAATGTATAGGAGCTAAAAATGTATAGAGAAAATATTACAAGATACTTAAATAATGTTATTATAAATTCAAAATTTGATAATAGACTTACAAATCAATTTTTTTACAATGAGAATTTAGAGAAAAATGATAAAATTAATATCATAACAGATGTTTCAAAAGATAGAGAAATTAATTTGATTAAAGGATTGTATCATAGATATCCATCAAAAGTTTTGATTTTTCCTACTGAACGATGTTTAGGAAGTTGTAGATTTTGTTTTAGGAAAAATATTATTGATAGTTCTGATTTAAGTATTAATGAGTTTAATTCTGTATTAGCGTATATTAAAGAACATGATAAAATTAATGAAGTAATTTTTTCTGGTGGAGATCCATTTGCTATAAATATAGATCTTTTGTTATCAATGATTATGGAAGTTAGTAAAATAGAAAGCGTAAAAATCATTAGAATACATACGAGAGTATTAACATATTGTCCTGAATTAATTACAGAATATTTTATTAATAAATTAAAATCAATTAATAAAACTTTATTTATGGTCTTTCACATTAATTCTCATTTAGAATTAACAGAATATGCAATAGAGAAAGTTAATAGACTTACAAATTCAGGAATACTGTGCTTTTCTCAAACGGCATTGTTAAAAGGTGTTAAT